>NZ_OZ156465.1:4200000-4500000 GCF_964212655.1 Candidatus Thiodiazotropha sp. LNASS1
ATTGACTTTTTTCTCAGCTGCTGAAGATTCACCGGCTTTGTTCGATCTGTTGATCTCAATGTTCTTGGATTTGGCGGAAGCCTGTTCCGGCTTAGCGGTTGCTGAAGGCGTTGCCGATTTACCGAAAGCCTTGTTGATCATCTCCTGATCCATATCGATGCTGCCCTTGAAGCGGCATCCCTCATCAAGACTGACCTTAGGCGATACGATGTTGCCGTGGACGTTGCCTGTCTTTCGAATAGAGACTCGTTCAGAACCGCAAAGATCACCATTCACCTTACCCTCTATGATGATGCGATGTGCCAGTACACTGGCGTCAACCTGACCCTTGGTGCCCACAGTGAGGCTTTTCTCCCGAAGCTGTATGGTGCCGGACACCTTGCCCTGGATGATCAAGTCCTCTTCACCGCTCAGGTCGCCGTTGATCTGAATCGATGGACCGATGACCGCCGCCTCACGAACACGGTTCTGGGGGTCGAATCTCTCCTCGGGTTCCCTTGCTTCGGTGGGTGGGATGCTATCGTTTTCGCTATGTGTCTCTCGCTTGTTTCTGTCAAACATATCCGAGTTCCTCTTATATTACTGTCTGAGCCTAGTTATCGTGCTTGCAGCACTGGCTGTTTTTCAAAGACTACATCAGCTGGGGCTGTAGAAAAGGGGAGTAGGTCTCATTGAGAGATGCACCCCGAATATCTGAAGAGATCCATACTTAAATATAGAACAGTTGAAGCAATGCAATGCAACCAAGATAGTAAGACTTATCCTGTTGATTAAGAAAGAATAATTAATGATTAGGGATATTGCGTTAATTACATTTGCAGTTGAATTGTGCAACTTCAGGGGGTATTGCCGCATTGTCCTCAAGTGTCGCTCTAATGCCGTAAAGTCCGTCAAACCTCAAGTCTCGACGCTATAGGCCGTTGTAGTCTGGAAGCTGTGCCGAACTGCTGTGGTTCACTTTAAATACCACACCATGTTGCCGCCATGAAACTAGCGCGATATTGAGAGATATGCCCCCATGAAAAGCCTGAACGCCAGCATCCTACTGCTGCTTTTTGCCCTACCGATGCTCTTCTCCTGCGATGATTCGTCAACATCCAACGCCATTGACGATTCCGTCGCCGAGCAGTTGATCGGGGTGGATGGCGGGTCGATTACGTCTTCGGACGGAAGGCTGAGCCTGCACTTTCCCGACGGCGCCTTGCCGGCTGAGAACACGATTACGATCAAGGCGGTAGACCCGGGTCAACTGGGCTCCGAGTTCAACGACATCGATGTCGATGTGGTCTACGAGTTGGGACCGGACGGCCTATCGTTCGATGAGCCGGTTTCGGTGACGCTGACCATGGATGCGCCGAGCGCCGATGACGCCGCCGGCAGGACCATCACCGCACTGCCCCTGCTGACGGCCAGCGGCGGTACGGTTGAAGCCGGCGGCAACCCTGACATTCAGTTCAATGACGACGGTACGCTGACCGCGACTGCCGAGATCATGCATTTTTCACAACTTGCTCATGCCGAGTCTATTGGGAGTAGCACGGTTAGGGTGTTCAGCAGCGGTTCGCAAAGTAGTACACATGTGGTTGGTCCTCCCTATATTCTTACGTCGTATAAGCAAGTTGAGCTGGCAGCAACAGTCGTATTGGAAAGAAGTGACGGTGTCAATCGCCTATCCAATTTGGGAGTCGATTTTGGTTTTGAAATTTCTGCAGTCGGGCCAGTTGCCCTTTGGAGAAACGATGGTAACGAAGATTTATATAAACTTATTTCGGTTCGGACCGGGATAAGGGGTAATTGGTCGCCGGATAGTATTGATACCGTGCTATTCGAAGATATTTTGAACGGCATGTCGCCCTACATTCTGGAGCCTAATCCCGATGCAGCAGGTAATTCGGGTAGTGCAAAATATGTGCCTCTTGTAATGGGAGACTATGATTATCAGTATAGGTGTACGGGTGTTGGAAGCGGGAGAATATACGAGAATATCACTTTAGACTACGATCTTTCGGGGTTGTCGGGTGAACAGGCTCTTGGTTATCTGTTCGGCAGTCTTTCTGCTTCGGAAGATAACTCCTCGCTGCAGTTCCAAACTTACCGCAACATTGAGTGTGTCGATGACTCAGAAGATGTGAGTGGTTGCACCGATCCGTCGGCAAGCAACTACAATCCGGCGGCCACTGTCGATGACGGCAGTTGCACCTATGATGTCGTTGAGCCGGGCGCTGTAACGATCGATTTATCCGCGACGAGTATCTCCGATGAACATCAGGTCGGGGTATCAGAGTGCGCACAGGAGGTGGGTACGCTGACCGTCACCAATACCAGTGGTGAGGCGTTGCTCATGGAACACACCTTTCCAGGCACGGCGCTGGTGGTGGTCAGCAGTTCGAACAACAATCCGGCCTACGTCGAGCCCGGTTCATCGGTAAGCTACACTTTTTATTTTGTATGCGAAGCGCCGGTCGATGCCGCCAGTGACTTTCAACTCGTTGCGACTCCTTTTGACGACGATGCAAATCCCGATACGGCAAGGGCGATCAGTTCCTCCGTCCCCGTTACAGTGACGGTAACCGGTAATTGAGCCTACGAGAGAGTTGCTATGGGTTTTATGATCAATCGCCCGATCAATTGTATTTGATGTATTTGAAGCGCGGATCGTCGGGGGTGCCCTCGAGGGCGCCCGCCGCGAGTCCGGGCTGCCACATGATCACCTCCTCGATCTTGCGCGCCAGTTCGAAATCCTTGTCGGTGATGCCTTTGGCGGAGTGGGTCACCAGTTTGACGATGACGAACGCATAGGAGACGGTCAGATCCGGGTGGTGGAACGCCGCTTCCGCCAGGTGGCCCACCGTATTCACCACCATCAGGGTACCCTTCCAGCCACTGGTTTTGTATTTTCGCCGGATCCAGCCTTTCTCCAGATACCAGTGGGGCAGCTCCTCCTTCAGCCGTGCCTCAGCCTCTTCGTCACTGTAGGTCTCGTCGTGTTTGTGTTCCACGCTATGCCTCCTGTCATGTCTTGCCGGATCAGGGCTGTTATTAAGACTGTAGATGATGACGAATTACGATCAACACTGAGATTATTATGGGTTGTTCCAGACCAGGTATCCGTCAATACGTCGAAAAAAGAAAAGCCGACCACATCGCTGTGGTCGGCTTTATCTCTTACTGCTACTCCTTTGCGCCCGTGGGCTCAGGAGCAGGATGGTTTACATCATGCCTTTATCTTTCCAGAACTTGATGGCGCCGGGATGCCATGGGGTGACAACGCCCTGGGTTCCGGTATCGAGGCTCATGTTCTTGAAGGTCTTTTTCTGTGCCTTCATGTGGGCCAGGCCTTCATCGGTGTAGATGATGGAAAGCATGTTGTAGACAGTGTCGTCCGATACCTTGGAGTTGGCCACCCATAGGGCCGAGTCCTGGAAGGAGGGGCTGTCCTTCTCTACGCCGCGATAGGTACCGGCCGGTACCGACAGTTGTGAGAAGTAGGGGTATTTATCGAAGAAGCCGCTATCCTGCGCGTCCTTACCCACATCCACCAATTCAATGTCATTGGTTTGGGCCGCCATGATAACGGCGCCGCTGGGGAAGGCCGTGAACAACCAGAAGGCATCCAGCTGATTGTTGCCGAATGCCTGAGCGGCATCGTTGTAACCCATGGCATTGCGTTCGACCTTGTCCCAGACACCCATGTGGGTGAAGAAGAGTTCACAGTTGGCGAATGCGCCTGAGCCGGCATTGCCTACACCAACCTTTTTCCCGACAAGATCCTTGGTGCTCTTGATGCCGGAGTCCTTACGCGTCACTAGCTGGGCAGGCGCGCCGTAGAGCCAGGCGACAGCCATGACGTCTTCATACTTCTTGGTGTCGTTCTTCATCTGGCCGTTGCGGCCGAGGTAAACATGGCCGGAATAGACTACGCCCATCTGGGCCTTGCCGGAGTTTACCTTACGCAGGTTTTCAACCGAGCCGGCTGAAGATTG
Organism: Candidatus Thiodiazotropha sp. LNASS1; assembly: GCF_964212655.1. Lineage (NCBI taxonomy): Bacteria > Pseudomonadati > Pseudomonadota > Gammaproteobacteria > Chromatiales > Sedimenticolaceae > Candidatus Thiodiazotropha > Candidatus Thiodiazotropha sp. LNASS1. The sequence continues at coordinate 4,203,984 of NZ_OZ156465.1, forward strand.
TGCCTTGACCCGAAAATCCTTCGAGCTCTTGATGGGCTTGTAGACCTGGACGGCATTGGCGACGACCTGGAAGGTACCACCAGCCGGGCCACCGCTAAAAACCACTCGTTCTTTGGCTGATGCGGTGACAGGTAGCATCATACTGGCTGCAAGTAGGGCTGTACCTGCGGTCAGTACCGATCTGCGTGTAATATTCATTAAGAATCCTCCAGTTTTATGATTTAGTGATATCGAGATTCCGCCTATTCAGCGCAATGAATCGTATTCAGCAAAAGTCAGACCAGAATACTCCGATTGGTCACTCCGATCTAAGTTGATGATTGAATAAACAAAATAACGAAACAAGTACGACAACTATCTTTTCGGATGGGTGGAAACTCACCCATAAGCCGCACACCCGCGTGTGATATTCGGCCAAAAATCCCCACCAATCAATCTATTTGTATAGGCGTTTGTCGAGACCATACTTTTGCATCTTGTCATATAGGGTTTTTCTCGGCAAACCGAGCAGTTCCATGGTCTTTTTTATCACCCCGCCGGATTCGGAGAGGGCCTGCTCAATCATCGCCCGCTCAAAGACTTCAACATGTTCAGGCAGGGTCAAGGGAACACAAGGTGATGTGACGGATTTTTCATCCAGTTGCAGGCCGCATTCATCGCCAAGCAGCACGAAACGCTCCGCGGCATTGCGCAGTTCCCTCACATTGCCTGGCCAGTTGAAAGACATAAGTTTCTGGCTCATATTGTCCGGCATCGCCGGTGCGACCTTTCCGTAGCGAGCCGCAGCAACCAGCAGAAAGTGCTGGAACAATAAAGGTATGTCTTCACGGCGTTCGCGTAAGGGTGGGAGTTCCAGGGTTACGACGTTCAAACGATAGTAGAGGTCTTCCCTGAATTCGCCACGTTCAGCTGCAGCCTTAAGATCAACCTTGGTGGCTGCAACAATGCGGATATCCAATTCGATACTTTCATTGGAACCGATACGTTCAAGGGATCGTTCCTGCAATACGCGCAGCAGCCGGACTTGGGCGGGCAGGGGCATGGATTCCACTTCATCCAGAAACACGCTTCCATGATTGGCATATTCGAATTTTCCGATACGCAGGGTCTCTGCGCCGGTAAAGGCCCCTTTTTCATGTCCGAATAGCTCACTTTCGATCAGATTTTCCGGAATAGCGCCGCAGTTTACAGCGACAAAGTTCTTATCTCTTCGTTGGCTGTGCTCGTGGAGCGAACGTGCCACAAGCTCTTTACCGGTACCGGTCTCACCCATTAGTAATATGTCAGCAGCGGTATCCGCAAGTTGATTGATGGTATTTTTCAGCGCCTTCATGGCTGAGGTTTTACCGATAATGCGTGGTCCCAAGGAGTTTTGCGCATTCAGCTCGGTTTTTAAGGTTCGGTTCTCGAGGACAAGCCTGCGCTTTTCGAGGGCTCTGCGCACCGTATCCACCAGCCGCTCGGACGAAAAGGGTTTTTCGATAAAGTCATAGGCACCTTTCTGCATGGCATCCACTGCCATGGATATGTCTCCATGACCGGTAATCAAGATGACGGGTAGTGTGGCATCCATCTGTTGCAATCGCTGTAAAAGCGCAAGCCCGTCAAGACCTGGAAGGCGAATATCGCTGACCACAATGCCGCCGGTCTGGTTATCGATCAGTTTCAGGGCATCTTCCGCCTTTTCAAAAACCCTTACCTGGAACCCGGCCAGTTCAAGGGTCTGTTCGTTGGCTAGGCGGAGATCGATTTCATCATCGATAAAGAATACATCAGGGCTTTTACTCATTTATCTTTTTTCCGGCTCAGGCAGTGTAATAGTGAAACGAGCACCACCCATGTTTAGATTTTCAGCGGACAACTTACCATTCATGCTATCGATGATTCTGGCTGATATCGACAGTCCAAGTCCGAGCCCCGATTCCCGGGTTGTGTAAAATGGTTCAAAGATCATTTCAAGTTTCTGTTCATCGATCCCCGGTCCTGTATCGTCAACATGAATCATGATCCGTCTTTTATTTCGCTCCGTAGTAATAATGATAGTGCCTGGCGCATGGCTGCCGATCGCATGAATGGCATTGTTGATGAGATTAATCAATACCTGTTCCAGTTGTATAAAATCAACATGGGCGATGATGTTGCCGCCTACCCGGTCGGTATCGATAGTGATATCCGTATTTTTGAATTGCGGCCTTGATATTTCAATAGCGGTTTGAATGATTGGAGCGATATTGACCATTTCAAGTTGGCCGCTCGACTTACGTGAGAAAAATTTCAACTGGGAGCTGATTCTGGACATTCGGTCTGTCAGTTCGGCAATCCGTTGCAGGTTTTCGTCAGCCTTGCCATCTTTATCGATGGATAGAAATTTCCGTGCATTGTCGGCATAACTGCGGATTGCCGCCAAGGGATTGTTAAGTTCGTGACTGATACTGGCCGACATCTGTCCCAGGACGGCGAGCTTGGCGGTCTGAATAAGTTCACCCTGTGTTTCACGCAGGGTTTTTTCGGTCTGTTTGTGTTCATCTATTTCGTTCTGAAGATCGGCCGTTCTCAAAGAGACCTTCTTTTCCAGTTGCTTTTGTGCCTCCTGGTGAAATCGCTCACGCTCCTGATGTCGTCTGTTCCATTGCCAGACAAGCAAGCCGATCAGCATCATGGAAAGCGCCAACAACAGCATGGTAAACGCACTGACCAAGCTTTGCTGCCTTAAATCCTCCAGAGGGGTTAGGATTCGCATCGACCAGCCGGCTTCCAGCATGTCGTGATAGTTTGTAAGAAACTCATTCGCTGAGTCTTCCGTATTGATCTGGATAATACGACTGCTGTCGGATACTGTTTCCTTGTTTGCCAGCTTCAGGGCCTTGATGTTTGAATCCCCATAACGCCGACTTGCCTTTATGCGCTCTAATGACTTTGCGGATAACGGAACGATGCTGCTGTATAACCACTCAGGATTAGTGGTGATGAAAATAATTCCGTCCGGATCACTGACAATAAACTGTGATTGTCTCTCAGACCAATATTTTTCAATCTTGGAGAGGTCCATCTTAACGGCGATGACCCCAATCTTGTCTGCATTGTATATGATCGGGTAGGAGTAGTAGTAACCGCGCTTTTTGGATGTGGTTCCAAGCGCAAAGTAGCGACCTACTTTCCCCTGCATTGCTTCGGAGAAATAGGGGCGAAAACTGAAATTCTGTCCGACAAAGGGATTTTCGTCCCCCCAGTTGCTGGCAGCCAGTGTTAATCCGGATTTATCCATCAAGTAGGTGTCTGATGCATCAGTGATTCCATTGATCTCTTGCAGAAAGAGATTGACCACATCAATCAGCGAATCATTGGTTGGGTCATTCAACAACTCAACCAAAAGGAAGTTTTTCGCCACTAACTGGGGGATGAATTGATAACGGGATAATTGCGATTCAAAATGACCGACGAACTGCTCCAGTTGCTGCTGGTTATTGTAGCTCAGTTTGTGAATTCCGTTGTGCCAACTGATCCTATGTGATATCCAGAAGGTCAGCATAAGAATGCATAGGATGCCGATACCAACCAAATAGCGATTTTTAAGAACCTCAGGCATGAATGGTGGTTGAATCTTTATTATCAGAGCATTTCATTTTCAATATAATACGCAACCTGATCAACCGCTGCCTGATATTATTCCTCACCCCAGTGTGCAAGGGCCTATGGGGTGCGGGTGATTCCTCTGGAAACCAAAGCGAATGCCCAGGTGTTCCTGCAGGACCATAACGGTACACTGATGCTAGGGCCTGTTAACACTAATCCAATGCACCCTGTTGTGCCTGAAAAAGCGCCAATCAAGGCACACCCCAAGGGCACTTCCTTCGGGGCGCGAGGAGAGAAGTTTGGTTATCCCAAATGAATGACGAGCAACGCCGAGTGGCGCTTTTTCAGGCATACCCCAAGGGCACTTCCTTCGGGGCGCAACCCGAAGGGCTGGGGCTGTTTTCGCCCCCAGCGGCGTTATCATTCGCTCATGTAGAATAACTACACCACGCTCATTCTGCCTTGCTGGGCACGAAAACAGCCCCAGCAGGGCGTATTGGATTAGTGTTAACAGGCCCTAGCTACGAAGATGCATCCGAGCCGTTGTTGTATAAGCCTGGACGAAGGCCGATTCTAGAACTTGGACCCATAAATCAGCGGGTAATAGGGTCGGAATCGCCGGGAACATCTGGATTCCGGCATGCGCGGAATGACGGGATCAGTGAAGTCTACTCATAAATCCTAAGGAGGATCCTGTTATTCTGTTATGGATCTTTTCCGATCTCACGGGAATAAACAAGCCCGGCTCCGTATTTGAGGATGCCGGGCTGTGCAAGTCATTGAGCTGATGTGGTCGACAGGGGTTCACCCATTTTATAGAGACAAGATCAAGTCTCAGCTCAGGTAGGCTTTGGCCTCCTCGCCAGGATCGGGAAGTCCGGCGATACGCCAGATGCTGAGGCAACTCCCGAATAGATTATGGACCTTCCAGCGGGGTATGCCCGTGGCTCGGCATACCTGGCGCATATTGGGCAAGGCGCCCAGACTCAGATAGCGTTCACGGATGTGTCGCAGCACCTGCCAGTGTTGTTCACTCAGTTCTCCCACCCCCTCCTGCTGGGCCAGATCGCGGGCAAGCTGTTCGCTCCATGACAGATGATCGATGAGATAACCGCTCCCATCGAAAAGCGGGGGCGGGGAAGCGGTGTTGGTTGTCGGTGCGGCAGTCTGGGGCATGGCCTGGACCTCCTTCTGGGTTTTAATAAGTAAATATTGATTACCGGATAGTATGGTAGTCAGTTGGTTCTTACTAAAAATGATAAATATTAATTTTGTATCATGATTTGTGATGTATTGGTTTTTGCGCAGGATCGCGCCCATCACCTCGAATCCCAGTATTTCACCATACTCTATAGCACAATCCTCCCTGAGCAGCTGACTCACAGAGTATCTGATTGACTAGCCAACACGCCGATAAACCCCAATATTTACAACGATGAAGGATCTCGAATTTGAGGTTATACATGCTCATATTCAAGGAGAATACGGCACGCCCGGGCCGGTTATCCGAGGCGCATTAATCTGGTTGGAGATCTGAGCAGTGGAAAAGTGGCTGGAAGGTACGATAGTCGAGAAACGGCATTGGGCTGACAAGCTCTACTCTATTCGCCTCAAGGCGCCCGTGGATAAGTTCACTGCCGGGCAGTTCACTCGCCTCGCACTGGAAATCGATGGTGAGCGGGTGGCGCGGCCCTACTCATTCGTTAATCCACCCCAGGATGAGATGCTGGAGATCCATTTCAATGAAGTGGAGAACGGTCCTCTAAGTCCCCGACTTGCTGCCCTGGAACCGGGTGACCGGGTCTGGGTCTCAGCCCGGGCCAACGGCTTTTTCACCCTGGATCAGCTACCGGGTAGCGAAAACCTCTGGATGATCGCCACTGGAACGGCGCTGGGTGTCTATCTCTCCATTCTGCGTACCGAGCATTCATGGCGGCGATACCGGCAGATGGTTCTGGTACACAACGTTCGCTACAAGGATCAGCTCAGTTACAGCGAGGAGATCGACAACCTGAAGCAGCGTTATGGTGAGCGCTTCATCTATCAGCCGATTACAAGTCAGGAGCGGGTGGATGGCGCCTTGCAGGGACGGATTCTGGCCGCACTGGAAGATGGTCGTCTCGAGAGTCATACCGGAGTCGTACTTACCCCGGAGAAGTCACATGTGATGCTTTGCGGCAACATGGGCATGATCCGGGAGGTATCCGCCGCCCTGGAGGCCAGGGGCATGCGCAAGCATCGCAAGCGGGAGCCGGGGCACTTCACCACTGAAAAGTATCACTGAATAGTCCGGGTAGAGCTGATTGGATGGATATCAACTGGCCCCGGTGAATAGAGAATCAGTGCCGACCGGCGGCGACCGCCAGTATTGCGGCGGTGCGATGACCTGACCACCCAGGGTGGCAGCCGCATGCCAGGGCCAGCGTGGGTTGTAGAGAATACCGCGGGCCAGTGCCACCAGATCCGCCTGTCCGGAAACGACAATCTGTTCCGCCTGCTCCGGCTCGGTGATCAGCCCAACCGCAATCGTCGGCACCCCAACCTCATGTCGGATGCGTTCCGCAAAGGTCACTTGAAAACCGGCTGCAGCAGGAATCTGCTGCAGCGGGGAGAGGCCTCCGCTGGAGACATGGATGAAGCTACAGTCAAGCTGTTTCAGTGCTTCAGCCAGGATAAGGCTTTGCCCGATATCCCAGCCCCCCTCGATCCAGTCCGTGGCCGAGATACGGATGCCGACCGGTATCCCGGATGGGATCGCCTCACGTACCGCTTCGAAGACCTCCAGTGGATAGCGCAGGCGGTTTTCCAGGGATCCACCATAGGTATCTTCACGCTGATTAGACAGGGGGGACAGAAACTGATGCAGCAGATAGCCATGGGCGGCATGGAGTTCGATCACCTCGATACCCAGTCGGTGGGCGCGTACGGCGGCGTCAATGAAGGCCTGGCGTATCTCTGTCATGCCTTGCCTGTCCAGTGCCACAGGTGGGCGTTGTTCCTCACTCCAGGGTAAGGGGGAGGGGGCGCATGTCTGCCATCCACCCTCTTCCGGTGAGATCTGTCCACCGCCGGCCCAGGGGAGAGCGGTGGAGGCTTTGCGTCCGGCATGGGCCAACTGGATGGCGAGAGGCATATTCGAATAGGTGCGCAGACGCTCGACAACCCGCGCCAGTGCCTTTTCAGTGCCATCCGACCAGAGACCGAGGTCATTCTGCGAGATGCGCCCTTCTGGGGTGACTGCTGTGGCTTCGATGAAAAGCAGGCCGGCGCCGGAGAGTGCCAGGTGGCCGAGGTGGATCAGGTGCCAGTCTGTGGCCCGGCCCTCCAGCGCCGAATATTGACACATCGGGGCGATGACAATGCGGTTTTCCAGGTTTAGCCGGCCGAGGGCGTAGGGGGTGAATAGCTGGCTCATTCTGATTACTCCGGTAACAGGGAACGGGATACTCTATCCGCAATCCTGGCAATTGCGAAGATGGTTCGCGTACCCAATACCTGTTGGCCATCAATGCCAGCCGAATCCAAGCGCTGTCAACAGCGCAAAATGAAATGAATGCATTTTTTGTCTATCCCCTCGAGTTGACAAGATCGATGACAGAACAGTTTCCAGCGGATGCCTTGACGATTGCTCGAATTGCACCATCAAGATTTGGGTAGCGGAACTTGAAGCCTGTTTCTGCAAGCCGTTCCGAGACGATGCACTGTCCCGATGTCATTGCCTGGGCACCTTCACCATACATCACTTTCAACAGTGCAGTCGGGACGCGTAATGGGGTAGGCCGGTTCAGCACTTTACCCAGTATGCGTGTGAACTCCAGATTGTTTACCGGATTGGGCGCGGCAAGATGATAGATGCCTTTGCAATTTCGGTTATCCAACGTCATCAGATAGGCGTTGACAAGATCATCGATATGGATCCAGGAGAAATGTTGTTCTCCGCTTGCGACGGGTCCACCCGAGCCCAACCGGAATGGCAGTAAAACCTGATTCATCAAACCGCCATTTGCGCCAAGTACCAGGGAGAGCCTGAACACGACGACACGCATACCGAGGGTTTCCGCCTCCCAGGCTGCGGATTCCCAGTCAAATGAGAGTTCACCCAGGAAATCTGCAGCATTGGCGACATCGTGCTCTGTATAGCGGCCATCTGAACTGAAGGCGCCCATGCCTGAGGTTGAAATGATGGTCTTGGGCCGTTTAGAGGTTTGCGAGATTGCATCCACCAGCATACGCGTGGTTTCAACCCGGCTGGCGATGAGGGTGCGCTTGTAGCCAGATGTCCAGCGACGGTTGATTGGCGCGCCGGCCAGGTTGATCACTGCATCGCAGCCATCAACGAGTGTCGAGAGATGTTGGGTTCCGCCATTGAAATCACGTCGGCCGACAGGCACCACAGTATGCCCCTGATTGCGCAGCATGCGGCTAAGGTGGCTGCCGATAAACCCGGTTGATCCACTGATGGCGATGTTCATGTGTGACTCCTCACCATACCAATCACAAACGGCACAAGGCCCGGATAGCCGAGCCGTTGAGTGCGCTTCAGGAAATTTTCGCTGAGATGATTCATAACAGGTCTTCGATTGCCTGGATCAGTTTCGAGCTCCCGGGCTTGACGAAGCTGTTGTAGCTTCCTACAAGTTTACCGTCACGATCGATAAGGTATTTGTGAAAGTTCCAGCGTGGCGGAGTGCCCGCTGCATCGGCCAATGCACGATAGAAGGGATCCGCATCCTCACCCGTGACCCGTGACTTGGCATACATGGGAAACTGCACACCATAGGTGAGTCGGCAGAACTTTTTGATCTTCACCTCGCTACCCGGTTCCTGGTTGCCGAAGTCGTTGGATGGAAAACCGAGAACCACCAGTCCGCGGTCACGATAGCGTGAATAGGTCTTTTCCAATCCGTCGTATTGATCTGTGAATGCGCAACGGCTGGCGGTATTGACCACCAGCATCACCTTTCCCCGGTAGGTCTCACACAGGTTGTCGATATGCTTACTGTTGAGTTGCCGTTTCGAGTAACTGCTGTGTTCATTACATATCAAACCAGTATCACTTTGTGCATGGCCGGCAAAAGGAATCAGCCACATAGCTGCAACAAGCGTCATGGTTAAGCCGGGGGGTAATTTTTGCATGAATGTATTTGAATCCATGACGTTTCACCTGGTGTGCGGCGGCAGGCGACTGCCTTGCCGCCCCGTTGGCTCATCACCCCTCGTCGATACCCTCAGTGACGGGATTGTGAATGATTTCGTGCAACCGGCTCCCAGGCACCACAGAGTGGAGCACATTGGGGTCCTCCTTTTCGATCTGCTGCATCAGTTGATCGTAGCGGCGTTCAGTCTCAAGTATCTGCTTTTCGTAACCTGACATCTCTCTCTCCTTTGTGTTGTACAAACTGGGCAGAAATGGCCTCAGTGATGTAAATATTAGACAAAAAATTGTAAATGTCTAGTACAAATATTTGAATATTTAAGATTAGGCGCTATATTTGGCAGTTATGTATAGTACAAAATAGGCGAGGGCATAATGAAAATAGCAGTGATCGGAAGCGGGATCAGTGGCTTGTCTGCGGCCTGGCTGTTGCATGACAAACACCAGGTAACACTGTTTGAAGCGGCGGACTATCTGGGCGGTCACACCCATACCGTGGACGTCACCCTGGAGGGTAAAACCCATCCGGTGGATACGGGATTTCTTGTCTACAACGATCTTACCTATCCCAATCTGATCAGGTTGTTCGATCACCTGGGAATCGAGACCCATGAAACGGAGATGTCATTCAGCGTCAGTGTGCCTGAGGCGAATCTCGAATGGGCGGGGGCCAGTCTGGGTACCCTGTTCGCTCAACGGCGAAATCTCGTACGTCTGAACTATTGGCGCATGTTGCAGGAGATTGTCCAATTCAACAACCGTGCCCAGATGCTGCTGGCCTGGTCCGAGCAACGACGGGTGACCCTGGGTCATCTGTTGGATGAGCATGGATATTCAGAGTGGTTTCGTTCCTGGTATCTGTTGCCGATGGCGGCGGCCATCTGGTCCTCGACCCCGGCTGAGATACTCGGCTTTCCCGCAGCCACCTTTCTCAGGTTCTGTATCAATCACCGCTTGCTGCAGATTGAAGGACGGCCGCAGTGGCGCAGCCTGATCAGGGGCGGGAGATGTTATGTTGAAAAGCTTGCGAAACCCCTCGATATCCGGCTCAACACACCCGTCAAAAGCGTCATTCGAAAGGGTGAAGGGGTAGAGGTGGAATCGGCGCTTGACCATTCACTCTACGATGCTGTGATCTTCGCGACTCACGCACCGGATACCCTACGGATGCTCAAAGATGCCGATGTGGAGGAGAGGCTGCTTCTGGGTGCATTCACATACCAGCCCAATAGGGCGGTCCTCCATACTGACCGGCGTTTTTTACCGACCAGGGAATCTCTCTGGTCAGCATGGAACTACCGCTCGCTTGGCGAAATGGATCAGTCGGCCTGTGTCTCCTATCTCCTCAACCGACTGCAGCGGCTGCCTTTCGAGACGCCGCTCATGATTACCCTCAACCCCGACAGGCGCTACATGCCGGAAAATCCGATTGCCACTTATCGATATGATCATCCGGTTTTCAACCAATCCGCAATCGATGCCCAAACCCGGTTGAGTGAGATACAGGGCCGCAATCGCGCCTGGTTCTGCGGAGCCTGGTGTGGTTATGGGTTTCATGAGGATGGTCTTAAATCGGCGCTGAGGATCATTGGCGACTTCGATGCGGAGGCACCATGGAAAGCAGTGCTCTAAGCCGCATCGTTGTTGGCCGCGTTATGCATCGCCGCCGTTTGCCCGTGGAGAATAGATTCGTCTATCCGGTCTTTTTCATTCTCATCAATCTTGAGCGGTTGGAAGGGCAGCGCCACTGGTTGTTGGGTATCAATCGAAGGCGCCCCCTGGCGTTTCATTTCAAGGATTACGGGGATGGCGGGGATCCACGCATCTGGGTGCGTGAGCGGCTGGTTGAATCCGGGATCGACGATTGCAATGGTGGACTTTGGCTGCAGACCTTTCCAAGGGTTTTCGGTTATCTATTCAATCCGGTGAGTTTCTGGTATTGCCAGCGCAGTGACGGCACTGTGGGTGCGATTGTTGCGGAGGTCAACAATACCTTCGGTGAACGCCACTGTTATGTGTTGCAACCCAGGCCGGGGGATGGTTCGTTCACCGCGGTTGAGGCCGTTAAGCGGCTCTATGTCTCACCTTTCTATCCTGTCAGCGGTGGCTACAGATTTCACTTCAATGTCGATTTCGACGCACCCAGGGTGCGTATCGATTACTACGACCAGGGTCAGCTGCAATTGAATACCGCAATTTGGGGAAGATCGAAGCCGCTGACCGACATCAACCTGTTAACCGCCCTGTTGAAACAGCCTTTATTGACCCTGGGTGTCACGGTCCGCATCCATTGGCAGGCGCTGCGTTTGTGGCTGAAGGGGGTTTCACTGAGCAACAGAACACCATCATCGATCGAGGAGGCAACCAAGTGAACAGTATGACGACCGTCCTGGATGCACAGGCGCTACCCTGGCAGGTCAGGCCCCTTATCTCTGTGCTAAGCGGGATCCACGCAGGTACGCTGACACTGACCACTCCGGAGGGCTATCAGCTGAATTTCGGTGACGGCAGTGCGCCACATGCCGATCTACAGTTGGAGACCTGGTCATCATTGAGACGTATCTTCCGCGGGGGCGATGTAGGACTGGCTGAATGCTTCCGGGATGGTGAAGTGGCCAGCAGTAACCTGACCTTGTTGTTGCGCTTCGCGCTGCGCAATCAAACCGCTTTGATAAAGGCGTTTAAGCGCAATCGGTTGTTGAACCTCTTGTATCGCATGCGTCATCTGCTGCGACCCAACAGCAAACGGGGAAGTTCGCAAAATATCGAGGCCCATTACGATTTGGGCAATGCTTTCTACCGGCTTTGGCTGGACGACTCCATGACCTACTCCAGTGCCCGCTTTGACGATGATCTGCATGGTGATCTGCAACAGGCCCAGGCAGTCAAATACCGACGCATGATCGAGATGGCGGGCGCCACCCGTGGCAGCCGCATACTGGAGATCGGTTGTGGCTGGGGCGGTTTTGCCGATTATGCGGCGAGACAGGGCATTACGATTGATGGTGTCACCCTTTCGCCCAGTCAGCTCAGCTATGCCCGTGATCGTATATTTGAGGCGGGGTTGCAAAATCAGGTGAGTTTGTCACTCAAGGACTACCGTGCGCTTAGCGGCAATTATGATCATATTGTCTCCATCGAGATGTTCGAGGCGGTGGGGGAGGCCTATTGGGAACACTATTTCAGAAAGCTTAATGAGCTTTTGAACATGGGCGGCAGGGCTGTGATTCAAACCATTGTCATTCGCAATGACCTGTTCGATCGTTATCGCCGCAGGAGTGACTTCATCCAGCAGTTTATTTTTCCCGGTGGGATGCTCCCATCTCCAGAGCGCTTGCATTATCTTGCACGAAACCACGGTTTCAAAATAGTCGCAAAGGAGTGCTTTGGCGCTGACTATGCAGAGACCTTGCGACGCTGGCGGCAGAATTTTCAGGAAAAACGGGAACAGGTCCTGGCGGCTGGTTTTGATATGCGTTTCGTACGTCTGTGGGAGTTCTATCTTGCCTATTGCGAAGCTGGTTTCGACGAAGCGCGGATAGATGTCATGCAGTGTGCATTGGTAAAGGTAGAGTCAGCATGAAAGCACTGCCGAAAGTCGTTGGGCCGCTTCTGTTACTTTGCCTTATATGGGGCGACGTCAACGCAAGGATCATTCCGCTGGCCGACTATCCATCACTGCGGAGCGTGGGCAGCGGTGTTCTGACCTGGTGGGGCATCAGGGTCTACAAGGCAACCCTTTATGCGCCACAGGGAGAATACCGTCCGAACATGCCGCATGCCCTGGAAATCGTCTACCGCATGGATATCAGCCGAGAACGGCTGGCGAAAACCTCGCTCAAACAGATCGAAAAGATCCGGGGTCATGCGTTGGCGGACAGAGATGCGGTACTCGACAAGTTCAAGGCGGTTTTTTGCGATGTCTCCGCTGGGGACGCGATAGTGGGTGTTCATCTGCCGGGTGAGGGCGCACGCTTCTACTGCCGGAAAGATTATCTCGGCAGGATCGATGATCCCGAACTGGCGGCGGCTTTTTTCAATATATGGCTCAGTCCGGTAACAGCAAAGCCAAGGTTAAGGGCGGTGCTTCTGGGTCAAGGCCAATGACCTCGAGGCAACGATTCGCCTATGGTCTGCTGGGTGCCCCGATGGCGATGGCGGCGCTCCCTGTCTACATCCATACTCCCAAGTTGTATGGCGATGAACTGGGTTTGGGATTGGCGTTGACCGGGGCGATCCTGCTGGCTTCCCGCGCTCTGGATACCCTGCAAGACCCATGGTTGGGCAGGCTGGCCGATTTGATGCAGCGGCAGCACCGGGGATGGGCCGTGCTGGCCGGCGTGGCTGCGTCTGTTCTGGTGCTTGCCTATACGGCACTGTTCAATCCGCCGGAGATGCTGCAGTGGCAGCTTGCGCTTTGGTTCGGTGTGGCCCTGGTGCTTGTCTATACCGCCCATAGCGCACTCAATATCACCTATCTCGCCTGGGGTGCGAACGTCAGTCATGACAGCCACGAACGTACCCGACTGGTGGCATTTCGCGAGGGTTTCGGCCTATTCGGTGTGATCCTTGCCAGTCTGCTCCCGATGCTCTTTTCGTCATGGTTTCAAGGTGTCAATCCCTGGCTGCCCTACAGTTTTGTATTTTCCCTGTTTTTACTGCTGGCGATCTGGCTGTTGTTGTATCGGTTTCCGCTGCCGACAAAACATGGATTGACTGCTCAGGGCCTGTTCGGTCCCTTGCGGCAATCACCCTTCCGCCGACTGGCGACACTCTTCCTGCTTAACGGTTTTGCAGTGGCGATCGCCGGGACGCTGGCACTCTTTTATATTGCTGATGTGCTGCAGCTGGAAGCCTACAGCGGTCTCTTTCTTGCCACCTACTTTATCAGCGGTGCGGTCTCTCTTCCTTTGTGGCTGAGACTCTCGCGCAGATTAGGCAAGAGTGTGGCATGGGCGGTCGGTACTTTGGTTGCCGTGGTCGGATTTGTCTGGGCAGTGCAGCTGGGCGCTGACGACATGCTGCCTTACCTGCTGATCTGCCTGCTGTCGGGTGCGGCGCTTGGCGCCGACCTTGCGCTACCGGCGGCGATAGCTGCCGACATCATCCCGCAACAGGATAGGGGCAACACCGGTGGCTACTTCGGTATCTGGAGCCTGATCAACAAAGGGGTACCGGCACTTGCGGCAGGTTTGGGGCTGCCGCTGCTTGCGGGATTCGGCTACCAGCCTGGCGGCGGAGGGGGCTTGACCGCCCTTGCCATCCTGTATGCCGGTGTGCCTTGTCTTATCAAACTGATCTCAGCAGGTTTGCTGATGCGCTGGCGAAGATCCCTGGAGGTTCAATATGTCTTTTAAGCCGATGGCACTGCTTACAGTGGCGGTCTTGAGCGGGTGCGCGGGGGTTGATGTCAACCACTATGAAGATGAAAGGCCGGTATTGAAACTGGAGGAGTACTTCAATGGTACGGTCGATGGCTGGGGGATGTTTCAGAATCGTGATGGTCGTGTGGTAAAACGTTTCAAGGTCGTTGTCGATGCCAGCTGGGAGGGGGATCAGGGTGTGCTGGATGAGCATTTTACCTACAGTGACGGCACTAAACAGCAGCGCATCTGGCGCTTGACCAAGACCGGCGAGAATGACTACACGGGAATGGCGGATGATGTGATAGGCCGAGCAAGCGGTCGTGTTTCGGGGAATGCACTGCAATGGATCTACACGCTCAGTCTGCCGGTGGGAGAGAAGGTCTATCAGGTGCACTTCGACGACTGGATGTACCTGCAGGAGGATGATGTTCTGCTCAACCGATCCGTGATGCGTAAATTTGGATTCCGGCTGGGCGAAGTCCTGCTGTTTTTCAAGAGGCGCGATCAATGAGTTTGAATCCACGGATAATCGATTGGCGCGGAAAAAGGGTCTGGATCATTGGCGCCAGCAGCGGCATTGGTGCTGCACTGGCGGCTGCAATGGGACAGCGTGGCGCCCGTCTGGCCGTCAGTGCCAGAAGAGAGGAGAACCTGTGGGATATATCTGGCAGAGAGACGCTTGTGATGCCGCTTGATGTAACCCGGATGGAGTCACTGACCAGGGTGCGGGATGAACTGCTGAATCGTTGGGGAGGGATCGATATGGTCGTCTATTGTGCAGGGGTCTACACGCCCATGCGAAGCTGGGAGCTCGACTTGGCGACGGTCAGGCAGGGTCTCGATACGAACCTTCAGGGTGCCTACAATATGTTGGATGCGGTGTTGCCGCTCTATCTTCAGCAGGCGGGTGGCGCGTTCTGTCTTGTCGCAAGCGTGGCAGGTTATACCGGACTGCCGAAGGCGCTGGCCTATGGTCCGGGCAAGGCGGCTTTGATCAACCTGGCGCAGGTCCTTTATACCGATCTTTCCGCACAGGGGATCGATGTCTATCTGGTCAATCCCGGTTTTGTGGAGACCCGCCTGACTGAGCAGAACGACTTCAAGATGCCAGCCCTGATCAGTGCGCAGCAGGCCGCAGCAGAGATTCTGAAAGGGTTGGGGCAGGGGCGATTCGAAATCCACTTTCCAAAACGTTTCACATACTGGATGAAACTGCTCGGTTGTCTGCCCGACAGGCTGAGATTCCCGTTGTTGAAAAGGGCGGTGGGATCATGAAGATCGACAAACTGGTGGATTGGTATCAAAAGCTCTCACCATCATCCTTAAACAGCATCGGTGAGTTCTATCATGAATCGGCAAGCTTTCAGGATCCATTCAATCGTGTGCAAGGATCGGCGCAGATTGCCGCTCTCCTGCAGCACATGTTCGATACCACGGAGAACCCCGGTTTCATTGTGAAACAGATCCATATCGACGGTGATGTTATCTGGATCAGCTGGATCTTCTGTTGTGGCCTGCGAGGTAGAAAGATCACCATCGAAGGGGCCTCGCAACTGGTATTATCGCAAGATGGACGGATCATCCGGCATCGTGACTACTGGGATGCCGCGGATCTTTACCAACAACTACCGTTGATAGGTACAATGATCCGCACGTTGAAAAGAAGATTCAAGGTCAAGACAGGATGCCCTTCATCTGGAAAATTGTTGCATGAACGATAGTCATACTATCAGCGAGGTCTCCCGAATTTCGGGTATTCCGAAAGATTTGCTGAGGATGTGGGAGAGACGCTACAACTATCCCAAGCCGGCACGCGATGACAACGGCGACCGAATCTATAGTGACGATGAGCTGAATAAGCTTACACTCATCAGGCAACTGGTGGACCAGGGGCGCAGGCCCGGTAAATTGATGGCACTGGATCTCGCAGAGTTGACGGTGTTGTTGAAGCAATCCAGTGTTGAATTCGATTTCGATCGTCTGATTGATCTTCTGAAGGCGGACGAAGCAGTCGATCTGCACGACTGGTTGTATCAGCAACTTCAGCACCTTGGTCTGCGTGCCTTTATACACAGGGTGATAGTTCCCGCGAATCAGAAAGTCGGTGATGCCTGGAGAGTGGGTGATTTGGCTATATACCAAGAGCATTTATACACTGAACTGATCAAGAATCTGGTGCGCCAATCACTGGCGGATTATCCCCGCACGGCTGGTAGGCCGCGGGTTATGTTGACCACCCTTCCCGGTGAAATGCACAGCCTCGGTCTGCTGATGGTGGAGGGCCTGCTGAGGCTGGCTGGTGCTGAGGTGATTTCGTTCGGTATCGAAATGCCTTTTCGCGATATCAGGGAGGCTGCCCAGCGTCATCAGGTCGATGTGATAGGCCTCTCATTCAGCGGACACTTCAAACTTGACGATGCCATCGTGATGTTGAGCGGCTTACGCAATATGATCGACGCGAAGACTGAAATCTGGGTTGGGGGAGCGGCCTTTGATGGTGCTGCTGAACTTCCCGGTGGTATAGATCTGCTCGATGGCCTGCATGGTGTGGAACAGGCGCTGGCTTATTGGAATCGACGCTTGAATGATCCGGCTGTCTGAGTGGATTGGCATGAGAGCGGTTTAGAGAGGACACGGGTAACATCAGGCGGTCGATGTTTACTCTTGCGATCAGGTTTTGATATAGGTCCCCATCAATATTGCCTCCTCTATGATATGTCCTGTCATTGCCTCTTCCACTTCGCGCTTGCGAGGCTGCCGCAAACCCTCCAACACGGTATCCAGGGCATACAGCTTGTGGAAATAGCGATGGCGACCGATCGGTGGGCAAGGTCCGCCATAACCGGTTCGATTCCAGTCATTGATCCCTTCCCCCGTTCCGTGAGGCAGGTCGGTGGGGTTAACAGCCTCCGGTAGTTCACGGGTCTCCGGCGGCAGGTTGAAGAGCACCCAATGGACCCACACCATTTTCGGCGCCATGGGATCGGGTGCATCGGGGTCGTCCACAATCAGAACCAGACTTCGGGTGTTGTCAGGTACGCCGTCCCACTGTAGCTGGGGCGATATATCCGCGCCTTGGCAGGTAAACTGGGCAGGTATTCCCCCTCCGTCTGAAAATGCGCTGGAGAGCAGAGTCAATGGCATGGTTATCTCCCGATCTGGATCTGTGATGGGATTAAGTGTAGCCGATTCCAGGCGGCAGACTGGTAACTTGCGGTCCACCCGGATATTTTAGCGAGATAGGTTATGGCGACGCAGTTTTTCACGCAGGGATGTCGCCGGATACGGCGGTGCATGCACTGACGTCCGGTTGAAATGAGTAATTGAAACGGCATATAGTTTACCCCACTGAACTCGCGGTTTTCATATAACAAAAAATGGTTCAGCAGGATCTCAATGGACCATCTGCAAACGGAGGGGCAAGTCGATGGTATATACTCACAAGCATCCGGCGCTACTGATAATGGGCGTCATTTTCCTGGTTATCGGCGCATCCGCCCAATTCGGCCTTCAGGAGGGGCTGATCGGCTATCTGAAGATCTCTAAATACCTTGGTGAGATGACCGGCCTCGCCTACACAGCGGGTGTGATCGGCGTGGTCGTGGGTCTCTGGCATCTGTTCGGAACCCACGAGGAGGGGAATCTGGACTACTACCTCTCTACCGTGGCCGGGGTCATCTTCATTCTGCTGGTGGCAATGATCGTTCGCTGGTATCTCGCTCCGATCGTGGCGGTCCTGAGCAAGGGCCTGGGGCCGGTGATGGGCGCTAAATATCTGCACCAGGTCCTGGGCCTCAACTATGTGGTGCTGGGCATTCTGGCCGGTATCCTGATCGTCAATGTGTTCAGGATTCCCGACTGGGCCGATAACGGTATCCGCATGTCGAGGCTGGGGCTGAAGACCGGCGTTATTCTACTGGGCACGCTCTACAGCCTTGCCGAACTGGCCCACCTTGGGCGTCTCTCGGTGGTGCTGATCGGCTTTTTCGTGCTCGGCTCCGTCGGCCTGGTGCTCTGGTTTGCCCGCCGCCGCAACTTACCCAATTCAATGGGTGGCGTGCTTTCCGCCGGCATGGGGGTCTGTGGGGTTTCGGCGACGGTCGCCGCGGCACCCGTCGTACAGGCCAAATCGGTGGAGATCGCCTATACCATAGGCACCATTCTGCTCTGGGGCGTCGGTTGCATGTTCATCTTTCCGGTCATCGGTCAGCTGTTGGGTCTGGGGCATATCCAGTTCGGCGCCTGGGCCGGCACGGGTATCCTCAACTCGGCCCAGGTAGCCGGTGCGGCATTGGCTTACCAGCCCGACGGCATCGAAACACTTAAAGTGGCGGAGATCTTCAATATCACCAGGGTGTTGTTCCTCCCCATCATCGTGCTCTGGCTGGCACTCTGGTATGTGCGTCGTGAAGAGGACGCGGAAGCGGTCAATACCGGGCGTGTGATATTTGAGAAATTTCCGGTCTTCGTGATCGGCTTCATTCTGATGTTCGCCCTCTCTTCAACCGGCATTTTCGCACCCGCCAATCACTATAAAGGCAAATACTTCGACAATGATATTGCCGCAGAGAAGCTGCTGAAGCCTGAGCAGGTGGCAAGCCTGCAGCAGGCGTTGCCCAAGGTCCAGCGCGTGGATCGCCAGCAGGCGCTGAGACGATTGATCGAGAACCGCAAGGTGATGAGTATCGATGACGATGCCACACTGCGCGGTTTGGTCAATGCGCAGGTGCTCACGAAGGATGCCAACAAGATCCTCAAAGGCGCACACAAGGCGGTGCGGCATACGGCAAAGAAGATCAAGAAGTTCAGGCAGTGGATCACCCTGCTGTTCGCCTTCGGCCTGACCGGTCTCGGTATGCAGATCACCGTAGCCTCGATCAAGCAGGCGGGTGGGCAGCCACTGGTGATCGGCGGCGTGGTGGGCACCACCAAAGCGGTGCTGTCACTCCTTGTGATCATGCTGTTTGTGCATGAAACCATCTAATCCGGAGGAGAATTTCCATGATCGACCAGCATAGTCAAGATATCGATCTGCAGGAAGAGGCGGGGGCCAAATTCCATCGTGGTTCAGCGCTCTCGATTTTTGCCAGTGACCGGCGTGAAGACTTTGTCGCCCTGATCCTGGCGCTGTTGATTGCACTGGGCGTCTACTTTTTCAGTTGAGCGGGCCGTGGTGAAAGGCATTGATGAATCCCAAGCGAATACTTTGTGCCAGCCACGGCACCGATGGTGCCCGCGCAGCTGAAGAGCAGGCATTGCGCTTGTGTCACAGTGACGTCGCCCTGCACCACCTGATAGTGGTACCCGAGTTCTGGAAAGGAATGATGGGTGATGATTGGCTCAACAACGCAGTAACCCGGGAAAGGTTCGGGAACTATCTCGAAGGGCAGCTCGACGGTGAAGTCGCAGAGGTGGTGGAGCGGTTGGATAGGGCCACTCAGGAGACCGGCGCCGAATTCAGTTATGAGTCCCGTTTCGGCAAGCCGGCGGAATGCCTGGTTGATGCAAGCAGGGGCAGGGTATTCGACCTTGTCGTCATCGGTTCGCCACGACCCAAAGGCATGCATGGCCTTCGCTCCCGAATGGACATCGGGACGCTGGTGCGCGCGCTCCAAATCCCGTTGTTGATTGTACCCCATCCCGGGTCATGAGTGCCGTTCCATCCGAAGATGCTGCCTGGGTAACTATCGAGACACCACTCTCCCCGATCCGGTTGCAGAATTTCATTGGCGACTTGGAACGTCTGTTCCGCATCAATTCACTGCTCGAGTTCGAGCGATGGGAGTCTGTGGGCAATGATCGGATCTCCTTCGAAGCAATCAATCTCAGCAACGGCAAGCATGAGAAAGCCGAACTCAGCGTGGAGCATATCGATGGGGGCTTGCGGATCAACTACGATCGGCTGCTCAAAAGTTCCACCAGTATCCAGGTTGAGCCATCAATAACGAGTGGCAGCAGTCTCACTATTACCGACGACTACTCCGGCACCGAGGAGACAGAGCGGCGGCGGCGATTGGACGAGGTGGATCGCAGCCTCGAACAGTGGGGACGGGACCTGCACGGTTATCTGCGGTTGTGGCACCGCTGGTCCTGGCTGCCGCCCTGGCGTTGGTATATGCAACGGGTTTGGCAGCCGATGAAACCCTCGGCACGGCGTATCACCCGCTGGATAGTTTGGATCACTTTCGCCGAGATGGCGGTCGTTCTGCTACTGATCGCGATTCTGGTAATAGAACAGTAGCTGCCGGTTGACGGGGACCCGGGGTCAGATTCGAGACGGCGGAGGCAGTTGTGACTGGCAACCCGGGGGATGATTCATCTGCAGGCTGGAAAAGGCTGATTAATACACTCACTACCTGACCGAAATCGCCAACCAGCCTATCCTGGATGATTCCATGCATACAGATCCGAGTTGAGTGCTCCGGCATGAAATCTGTGTAAATTTGAATTCAGGAACCCTATGTACAAATGGGTATAGTAAAATCCCTAATATCAGCCAGACTTCAATTGTTATGGGTTGTTATTTATCCGGTTTTTTAAGGAGAACGATAACCACAAGGAAAGATGGTCGATACTGGGGTCGGTGATGCCTGATCACCGTTTGTTATTACTATTCCTGTCATTTATGCTGCTTGCCCCGTCTTTGGGTGCGTGGTCCTCCGAACAGCAGATACCTCCATCGGTCATACTTGATGATGATTTCAGCTATGCGAAATTGACTGACAAAACCTATGTCCTGCTTGATCCTCAGCGGCAGCTTGGAATTGAGGATGTCAGCTCCTCCGGACGACAAAGTGACTTTCGCTTGAAACATGGAAAGATCGGATTTACTGATGCGGCTGTTTGGATACGATTCTTATTGGAATCTCGTTTCACAACCAAACAAACTGTAATTCTTGAAGTCGACTTCCCATTGATCGATAAGATTGAATTCTACGAAATGGATGGGAAAGGGAATTACAGACCCCGTTTTGGCGGGGATACCATTCCCTTTGGTTTGAGGGAGATAGAATTTCGCAACACCCTATTTAAAATTGAGCTCGAACCGGGCCAGGCTGCGACATACTATATGAAATTTACCTCACGGGGGCCTATCCAACTGCCTCTCAGGATATGGAATTATCAGATATTCACCGAGCACTCCACTTCATCACATCTATGGCATGGTCTTTATTTTGGCGCCATTCTTCTGTTGATAGTCGCATCAGTAGTTGGATATAACCTGTTCAGGGCATCTTTTTTTCTTTGGTATGCCTTTTATCTCTCTTGTTACTGGCTGTTGAATTTTACTTTAGTCGGCCTTGCCGGTCAGTTTCTGTGGCCTGAGACACCAATCCTGCAACAATATGCAACAAGCTTGTTAGTCAATCTTGTAGTTATCGGTGCTGTAGTCTTCTCTGGAAAACTACTAGATATAAGAAAATATAGTCATGCCTATTTTCTTATTTTTCGCGTCGTAATAATTTTAGCCCTTTTGGGTATTGTGATAAGCATCGCAGGCCGTCTTGAGATTGCCAATCGAATTGCTTCGCTTTCCGGCATGGCGTTGGTGCCTATCCTGATATCGGCGGCCATCGTAACCTATAGAAGGGGTAATTTTGCCGCTCGCTATTTTCTCGTTGCTTGGGGTGTTTTTCTGATATTTGTTTTTATATCCGGGCTTTATTACTGGGGCATGCTTCCTTATGGATTCGTCACGGCGCATGCCTTACAGATAGGTTCAGTATTTGAAGTGACCATGCTTGGCGTGGCTACGGCTGACCGTGTAAGGCTGTTGAACAAGGAGAAGGAGGAAGCCGACAGATTGGCGAACAAATATCTGGTATTACTGAACGAAAAGCTTGAGGATCTCGTCCATGAAAGAACGGTGGAGCTGGAGGAAAGTAACCGGAAGCTACACGAATTGGCGACGCACGACAGTTTGACATTGCTCCTGAACCACAACGCGATTATTCATGCACTGGAATCTGCGATCAGCGCGGTTGAGAGGCATAGGCAGCCGCTCAGTATTGCTATGGTCGATATCGATCGTTTCAAACGGATTAATGATAGATTTGGTCATCAGGTTGGGGATGATGTTTTGGTTGCAATCGCCAATACCTTCACCAGCAGTCTGCGTGGTTACGATATTGCCGGTCGATACGGCGGCGAGGAATTCCTGCTGATTTTACCGCAGACAAGCATGGAGGATGCCGGTGAATTGATTGAACGATTGAGGCAGAGCATTGCTGATTTGAGTTTTACCGGAACACAGGGTAAACGGGTGACAATCAGTGTCGGCATGATTGCGTATCTACACGGCATCAAAATGGATGCGGATGCAATGATCAGATGTGCCGATGATGCCCTGTATCGGGCCAAGGCGAACGGAAGAGACCGAATAGAGTGGGGAAACTGCACTACGATTCTAAAAAGTAACAATTCAACATAAGACCGGTTGCGCCGGGAGCGAAGAAGGTCAACGATGATTCACCCATCAATTGAGGGACAGCGATTTATAGGTCTTGATCCTGCAACTGCTATCGTGGTGCGCCAAGCGGTGGTATGAGTTGAGCGGCTTCACGGACAGCAATGACTGGTATGAGCTGGAAAGCCCGGTGTATTAGCCGGGCTTTCCAGGATATTGTGCGCGATTTTATTACTTTAAAAGATCATCATACGATCAATCGTCATCCTCCTCATCTTCACACACGCAAGGCGCACATACTTCAGGTGCTACATCCAGGGCGAATGCGGCATTGTCATGGTGTCGGTTGAAGTCCAGGTCATCACCATCGGTGCGCTTGTTATAGGTTGTCAGGAACACCGTAAAGGCGCACTTGGTTCGTGGCGGTGTCGACGCTGTGGGATGATTCAGCATATGGCCGAATGTATGGGTCGGACTTGCACCTTCGGCGCCAGGGGGAACACCCACATTATTTGGGCTGTTGAGCATCGTATCGCTACCACCGCTCAGACCCCGTCTCCAGGAGATTACATGGTTTTTCTGGAACAACTCCCAGGGGTGATAGGCGCGATAACCGATGCCGAATGTGGAACTCTCTGTGCCATTCATGAACTGGCACTCCTCATCCGAAGCTACACCATCCATCCTCAGATCCTCGATGGTTGCCACCACGTCTCTGTTATCCCACCAGAATAGGTGGCTCAAGGCACCGTACGGTACCATATTGGTGGGTCCTGTATCCTGGATCTTCCTGCGATAGGTAAATGCAGCTTCGATCTCCGCTCCCGGAAGACCCGAGGGAGGGGTACCGCTAGGCCGCAGACGCTCACCGGCAGCATTGAAGACTTCAATGGTCACGAGGTGACGCTTTGCAGGCTGACCGGCATCAGCATCGGGATCGCTCCACTGTTTGGTTGCGTCCCTGGTATCGAGGAACACGTGGTACTGATCGGCTTCCCAATCCGCATTGGATCCCAGATCGCCATCAAACGGGATCAGATAGAGATTGTCACGGGGTTCGTCAGGCGCCGATGTGCTCACGGGGCCCAGGCCTACAGGTACCACATCGACACCACCGGGTACGGCGACCGCCTTATTCCATGAAAGTCCCCTTGTGACATATTCAGGTGATCCGACCGGATTGCCGTTGTTATCCGCCTCGGTCACACTCACCCGATAATATTTGGCGCCCGTATTGCGCATGCTTTCGGAAAACATGATGGCAAGTTTGAGGGTGCCGCCCCAGTTCCGATCATGCGCGCCATTACCCGCCGGACCGCCGCTGGGAAAAGCAACGCCGCCGTTCGATCCAGGTGAAGCTACAGATGTGGCTGTTGTCTGATCGGGGGTATTGAGCAATGATGAATCAGTATCGCCTATCTCGTCCAGATAGACGAACGCATCGCCTTCACCGCCATTGTCACGGCAGGCAATGGCCAGGGGGTGGTAGGACCTGAGGAGCGCGTTCTCATCGGCATCGTACCAACGGCCTGCGCTAACACCATTGTAGATTGTGATGGTAAATGGACCGAAGCGCTGCTTGACCTTGTAGGCGTACTCTTCATGGCAGCCTCTGCGAAGCAAGATGGGAAACTCGCGCCAACAGATATTGAATCGGCCATCGGCGCCAATCGTACCCTCGGCCACCTTAACGGGTGTGCTGCATTCATAGCGCCGACATAGCAGGTAGGGTCTGGCGTTGACATACGCGGCAATCCGCTCTGTGGGGAGCGTGCGCAAGGCATACAGGTCTTCTCCGGCATGCAGGGCGCGCTCGTCCATGGCACCCTCCCGAATAAAGGCTCGTTGAAAAGGCGCCGGATCGGGATCGGGTCCTGGGGGATCGGGGAAATCGGGCACTTCGGGAACACGTTCGAGTAACTCTTCCAATTCCCTGATTAAGCGTTCCAATCGATGATCACTGAATACCCAGGGTTCACAGCAGCATATGCGTCTATAGACCTCGATCGTGCCCAAACAGATGGGGGTGCATCTGATCGGCCAGGCTATAATTTCACCCAACTCCAGGGCACTGGAGAAGCTGGCGACGCTTGGAGATTGAATGGATGCCCTGGCCAGGCGGGACAGTTCAAATCGTTTACGGGATTGGCTCAGCGGGCGCCTGGCTGCGCCAGCCAATTGTCGATACCACCAGGGAGAGGGCCGGCATCGATGGACACTTCCTGATACACAGCGGTAGCGAAACAACCATTCCCGCCACACACTACGACCGATATCCAATACACCTCGTTCCAGAACCGCCTTGAAATCAGCAGCGCGGTAGTTTAGAAAAATCGAAGCTGGGGCCTCTCCACTCACTGATTCCACAGTGGGGCCTATGCGAATACGATGGGCTTTATCGATAGTGTTTGAGGGTAGGCCGAAATCGCCATCTTCCGCTATCTGTACAGTCTCAAACTCCTTACCTTCCCGATCGATTAGTGTGATCTCGATCTGGGGCCTTTCCTCTCCCTTGTTGAGGCCTCTAAGCACTAACTTGGAACTGATTCCCTTGCCGCGTCCTGAACCTTTCTGCTCACTTGCCATATCGGTCACTCCTTGATGATTGGTAGGAATCTATAAAGGCGGGGTACTACTCCATTAAATTGATGGACATGCCATCCTGGTAGCAGCGACAACATCCTTATTCATTCCTGATTTCATAAAAAAAATAAAACGCTATCCACCCGTAAACTATTAGCAGTAATTTTATTCCTATCAAGAGCGGGATTGTGAAAACGGTAATATTACCAATACAGTTGACAACCGGGTCTGAGCGGGGTATTCAATAACATAGCATTACGCCGTCAGAGTTCAGATTAGAGCATTTCCGGATCATGGTGTCGTTTGCACTGACAACCCTTGAATATTTACTGACAGTTTTAGTATTGATAAGCACGGGTGAGAGTATCGAATGGCGTTCATTTTATACCTGATATAGCCATCAAGCCCGTCTCTTTCATCTATACAATTCAATCGGCAAACTGAATGTCCGGCTTGTAATAATTTTGTTCACGCAATGCCCACGACCCAAGGACTGAAAGGCTCTGCTCAATCGCCTTTTCAAGTCTCTCCAACAGGCTATAACGATTCCGATACATGGATCGCTTCCTTGAGACGATGTGTGTCAGCGGTTTTCGTACGGGGACCAGGGGTAATTCAAAAAAAGTGCCATTGCAGCGGATACCGCTACGATCCGACCAGACCTCATCATAGTTGAGACTCGGTTGGTTCTGTTTGTTTTTCAAGCAGTAAAAATGGTGTCTATGTTGCCTGTGTGACTCTGAGACGGCATATATTTTTTTTACGCCCAATGACCTGCACAGGGTTTGAAAAGCCTCGATCATTAGATCCCTCGGCCTGATGCCGTAAGTCCTTTTGGTCATATCACGATAGAGATCAGTGATACCATCCATTCTTCGACCTTGAATCGCGCCGGCAATGGCGCAGATTTGATTGACCTTATTTTTGTACAGCGAAAATGCCAGAGTGAAGACCCGTTCATGGCCGATAAATAGATTGAGTGTAATCATACCCTCTCTCATAAACAGATCATTTTTGTCAATTACAACCCTGAGCCTGGGATAGATATTGTCCGCATCCACAAGGGTACACTGATGGTTTGCCAGGTAGTCGATTTGATGTCTCAGCTCGGGTAGAGTCGTAAAATGATTGTAGAGATAATTAACTCGATCAGCTGTATCCCAACTGATACATTGGTAGGGCCAGAAGATGCTGGGAATGGCCTCGGGATGTGCCTCAATCAAATGCTTGAAATGAGACAGCGTTTTTTGGTCCATGCGGAACATATCCTTGCTATTGAGGAGCGCCATGGCGAAATAGAGGCTTCGTCCCAGGAGCGGACCATACTTGAGGGGGCTTAGTTTTGTTCGCCGATGTTCTGGATCAACAGTAATCTTCGATGAAGACTGTAAGACAAGAGATAGCTGTTTGAACATAATCGGATCCCTTAAAGCGCCTACTCACGCATCCCATCTTTATCTTATAACACGCCATGTCGGATCTGTTATACACTGCTGTCAATATTATTCATTTTTTATGTGAGTAACTGCAAAATACAATGTTTATTAACGTTTAATGAGTTCTTGTTACATTGCGGTAAATGATCCGGGAGTATGGCTGTATCTGGTGATTTCAAATTATGGAAGTGGATTGCTTTACTGTGCTGATGATTGATTATACATTGAATGTGGTTGGATTTGTGTAAATACGGAATCTCATAACTTAAAATAATTTTTAACCTCAATTCATATATATAAAATAAACAGTGATCATATTAAGGAGGTCATACATGCCAGCTGCATCGATCAGGATGCGTGCAGCGCTTTCCTGCTACCTGTTAATTGGTGTTATTCAGTACGGCACCGTTTGCGCCATCGATCCCGGTTACATAGAAGCTGTTGAGGCGGATGTTGCGGAGTTCGCATCAAATGAGTTTCATCCACCTGCCAATTCAAGTTGGATGGGCAATGCGGATAGCGGTTCTGTGCAATTGATGGATTTGAATGGATTTTCAGCATATTTACAGGAAAAGTCTCCCGGTAGTTATATCTTCTACAAAAACCTGCCAGGCAAATTCAAGGGACGATTACATAGGGACTATCTGACCACAGGTGACATCGATCGTATCAAAAAGGATATCTTCAAATACACACGCGAATTGAAAGATTAGTCAAGGACATATAATGAACTGTATAGAGCAAGTTAGAGGAATGGTGTATGAAAAGAATGGATCTCTTTTTAATAAACAGTATTTATTTATGCTTTTTTCTTTGCTGTGGATTGGAATCACAGGCAGATACAGGCCGAAACCTGGCCTATCCGTCTCCCGATGTGGAGATCGACGCGGCTGAAGTAGCTAAACAGGTCTATTTCGCCAACCACTTCTATGCCTTTGATAACTTCTCCATCAAACGCCGTGGTAGTACCATGAGCGTACTGGTCAACAAGTCGGCAAGCGGCAGTCCGATAACCACGGCTGTAGAGCGACATCTGAATAATAATTATGATGAGGATGATGCCATCCGCTCCCGTGATCTGGCGATCTTCCATTCCGGGAATCTGCGCGGTACCGGCATGCTGATCACAGAGTACAAGGATGAGACGAAGAGTCAGGATTACATGGTATGGCTTCCCAGATTACGCAAGATCAGACGCTTTGCCCAGCCACATCAGAAGGACGCCTGGGGTGGCAGTGTCTTTACCTTCGGCGATGTCACTCTGCGTAAACCCGGTGATGAAACACACGCGCTGTTGGGTAAGAAAAAGATGCGTACCTGTCTTGGTATGATGGATGAACTTGAGGGAAAGATGTTTCGCTATACAGGGCGTATGCCTGAACGTAGTTGCCGTCATTTGGACAGGGTCGTATACGGCCTGAAGAGTGCGACAAAATCCAAGAATTGGTGGTACGACTATCGAATCAGCTATGTAGATACGGAAAGTTTTGCCGATTATCGTACCCTGTATTATAAAAATGACAGATTAATTAAAATTATTGACCGGGATTGGGGGCTGGTGAATGCGGAGGGAGAAGGTGATCCGAGAGCATTGTTCTGGAAATATTGGTACGGTATCGACCTGAGAACAGGTCAGCAGAGTCTGGCTGTGATACCGCGCAAGGTAGTTGATATGAACAGTGAACGACAAAACAGTTTCTGGACAGAGAGGACGTTGCGGAAAATCAAGCGATAGCAAGTTCATGAGTCATGGTTCCATAGATCCATTTTCTAATTCTCACAACCATATGATTGTTACTATTTAGGAAAAAGGATAACTTCAACCCGTCTTGTTTTTCGTCTGGCATCGATGCTTTCCAGCCGTATACCACCATTTTCTACTGGACCGACTGCTGCAACGCGCAACCGGTCATCGGCAATGCCGCGTATGGAGAAATATTCTTTTACCTCTTCTGCACGCTTCAGTGACAGGCGATAATTATAGTTTCCACTTCCTTGGGCATCGGCATAACCGGTAATTTTTAAAAAATTGTTCTCATCAAGCAACATCTTGTTGCGGATGGATTTCAATAGTGGTTTATAGTCGGAAGATATGTCGGAGGTATTGAAATCGAAGTAGATAATATAACGCTTGGCCAATTCGATATTGTGAAACGAGCTGATATCTGATTCACCCATCTCAAGAGGGATAACTTTAGAAGCCACTGTTTCTCTGGCCTCGTGTTTGGCTTCCAAAGCATCGATCATTTTTGTTGATTGAGAAGGCACTGTTGTCTCGTCATTTGCAATCTGTTGCAAATTCATTGAAAAATCATCAGACTGATTAATCTCATGAGCTTCTGTGCCACTTACTTCTTGAGTAACGGTCAGATCCTGCTCGGGTGAGGTTGCGGGAATCTCTATAACTTGTTTTGCAGTCTTATCCAGGTCTGGAGAATTGGAGCGCGCTTTGTCTTGTGTGTCCTCTTGATTCAATGGAGGTACAATTTGCTTTGAGATATCAGTCAAATCTGATTGTTGTATCTCAGCTTTATTGAAAAAAAGGCTGATCCGGTCTGGAAATATTTGTATTGCCAGTAATCCCATCACACCGATGGAGACCAATGTGATCACATGAATGATGGATCTTCTCAGAGTCGCAACCTTGTCGGAGACCTTTCGAGGGTGATTGGACTCTTCGTTGCCATTGGCAGTGATGTCCGGACAATCCTCAACCCAGACTGCAGGTATGCTCAGATTGTCATCGACTGCGGTACTATGATCCATCTTCAGAATCGACCTGTCCGGCA
This sequence comes from Candidatus Thiodiazotropha sp. LNASS1, assembly GCF_964212655.1. Lineage (NCBI taxonomy): Bacteria > Pseudomonadati > Pseudomonadota > Gammaproteobacteria > Chromatiales > Sedimenticolaceae > Candidatus Thiodiazotropha > Candidatus Thiodiazotropha sp. LNASS1. The sequence continues at coordinate 4,233,293 of NZ_OZ156465.1, forward strand.
GTGTGGTATCGGATAGTGTGGTTGCGCCCTGATGTAGGTTTTTGCTGGGTTGTATTGTGTTGTTGCCGCTGGACATGAACCAGACCCCTCCCCAGTGGTGCTCACTATCCCTGAAGACTTCTCCACCAACAGGCTGAGTGGTTGATTGCAATTTGGATGATTCAGCGGTAATGATTGATTCCTGTTGTTTACTACCGGGAAAAAGTGTGTCCATATCCGAGGGGTTAATTGCCCCGTTCCAGATTTCATCGGCATTGGGAAGTGTTAGCTCGGGTCCAGGTCCCTTGTCATGAATCCCGGATTCATCAGTTTGCGCATTACAATCGCGCGCTTGATCGGATTTTGCTGTGTTTGTCCCTGTCTCCGGATCGATTTCTTTTAATGTTTCTCTTGGCGTGTCATCACGCCACAGAAACCATTCGGATTCAGGTTTCTTCAGTTCACTATCACTCTCAGGAGCAATGTTATCGTTTGCCGGTGTGAGGGAATGACAGGTGGATTGGTTGGCTGTGGAAATGCTGTCTTGCTGCTCAATGGGCCAGTGATCACGCTCCTTTGGCGGCAGGGAAACCCCTGATTGGTTGGCGATGGCTTGGTGTGTCATTTGCTGCTGTTTTTCAGCACGATAGTTACTGGCAAAACATTCGAAACTCTCATCGCCGGTCAAGCTAATACGCTGCTGGTCAACCAGTTCCTCTATGACGGTTAATGCATCTTCGCCGGTCAGGTTATGCTTCTCTTCAAGGTAGGCTAACAGCAACAGGTGGCTCATCAAGTGGTTGATATTTCTGGGTACACCCTGAGAAGCCATGTGAATTAGATGGAAGACCTCATCCTCTATCTGTGGGTCACTCTGCCAGCCTGCATGCTCTAGTCGATGAATAATGTACGCCTGGGTCTGTTCCGGGGGTAGAGAATCGATCTGGCAGATTGCAATCAGTCTTTGTTGGATATGCTCCATATCCGGACCCAGCAAGAGCCGGCGCAGATCTTCATGGCCGGCCAGGATTACTTGCAAAAGGGAGTGCTTTCCCTGTTGCAGATTGGATAATAAACGCAGTTCCTCCAATCCGTTCGAGGAGAGGTTTTGTGCTTCATCGAGGAATAGAATCGACTGTTTTCCCTTTTCATGCAATGTTGAAAGGTGTTTATGTATAACGGTCAGCAGGGTTGCCTTATTGTAGCTCTCAGCGGGAAATCCATATTCCAGCGCCACCTTTCTCAGGAGTTCTTCCGCCTGCAGTTGGCTGGTTACGAGGTTGAGGGTGTGGTAGCTGGTTTCATCGAGTTCCGAGATGACATCCCTGATCAAGGTCGTTTTACCAGAACCGGGTTGACCGGTTATCAAGACGAATCCTTCACCTTGTTCCAGTGCATAGGCAAGATGTGCAGAGGCGCGCAGATAGTTTTTGTGAGCATAGCGAAACTTCTCATCAGCACTCAGTCTGAAGGGTGTATCCTTGAATCCAAAATATGACTCGTACATTTCGCTAGATATCCACGAATGTTCCATCACTCTGTCAATCTCTGAGTCTACGCCATAGCGGCAATGCTTGAAAAGACCATATCGGTGAAAATAACCGTGTTGGAATGTTAATTCTTTATAACTTCAGTGGTTTAAATTGGTCATGGACGATACAGAGTGGATGAGTCCAAATAGGTCTTTGTATTGTGACCGACATCACAACAACTGGCTTGTCCGGGAGAGCAGGAAATGCATGGAAGGGAAAAGACATGACGCAGGTTTTCATGGGCCGCGAGAGGGAAGGTCATCCACCTCGCGGTGACGGCTGTCGATTAATTTGTAGCCTCATTGTATGTGGATGGTTGATCTGCTCATTGCGCAGACTTTAACAAGCTGAAATAACAGAAACATTAAAAATTGTAAATCGAGTTACTGACTTAATTGATTGAATATACTGTGGGCGTCGAGTATTTCCTGGGCAAGTTCGATCACTCTTCGGCGCTCTGACCGTGCCTTGCTGCGTAACAACTCGTATGCACTGTCGCGATTCAGGTTGTAGCGTTCCATTAAGATACCGACAACGATATTAATTGCTTTTTCTGTCTTTAATGACTTGCTGCATCGTTGCTCTTCCTTGTGCAGATATCTGATTTGCCTGGCGCAGTTCAATGCTGATTCGATACCGGAAAGCAGGATGGTGTGGTCATCACTATTGACAACAAATCCTAGAGAACTCTGACCCTCATCAAGCTTTGGCTGAATATCATTAAAATGCTGCAGAAGAAATACATAGGCAGATCCTGAAGCCAGCAATGCACTGGTTAATTCAATGAGCGAATGTTCCGGGATCCGTATATCCAGAATGACCAGGTCAGGCTTTTCGTTGATATTCAGTTGAGCAGCGATTTGAGTGTCATCTGCTGTGACTATCCTGTAGCCTAATGACTTCAGTGTCACCGCCATAGCATCAGATGATGATTGATATTTGTCGACTATCAGCAATTTTGCCTTATTGTCCATCCTATTACAGGCTGAATCGGGTGTATCGATAAAGCCTGGCTCCATTGTAAAAAATGAATTTACTATCTGTGGTGAAAATTAACCATGACGTCTGTCAGTTGCCGGTACTATTTTAAGATTATTTACACATTATTCTCCTTGAATGATCTGTAGCTTAATGTCCGAGTTGCATGTCATATCAATGCCCGGTATTTCCATAAAAAAATTAGGTGTTACAGGTTGAATCAGTTTCCTTAATATCCACCCGAATTAATGGTGTCTGTCCCGGAGGTTGTTGCGCAAGCAGCTTCTCCAGCTCCAAACCGTTCAACGGATGGCTGATATAACTGCCTTGTGCAAGATCACACCCGAACTTTTTCAAGCACTCCAGCTGTTCGGCGTTTTCTATACCCTCTGCAATGACACGAAGCGAGAGGTTGTGCCCCATATTGATGATGGTTCTGACCAGCAGCCTGTCGCATTCGCTGGATTTGATGTCACAGATATAGGAGCGGTCAATTCTTATTTTATCGATGGAATAACGCTTGATATAGTTTAATGAAGCAAAGCCGGCGCCGAAATCATCGATAGTGAGTCGTACACCAAGTTGACTGATTCTGGAAAGTGACTTAAGTGCTTCTTGCATTTTTTCAATAAGCACGCTGCCGGTGATTTCCAATTCAAGTGAGGATTCCGGTAAATTATATAAACTCAGTGCACGTTGAATTTGTGTGTCAAGTTTACCTGTTGAAAGCAGGATGCCTGGAATTTTCAGTGCAATACGCAGATCGATATCAAACTTATGGCGCCAGGCAGCCAATTGATTACATGCTGTGTCGAGGGTCCAGCTACCAAGTTCATGTATCAAGCCACTCTCTTCTGCAATGGGTATGAATTTGATTGGAGGTATGACGCCCATGTCATGATGGTGCCAGTGAGGCATTACTTCGATGACATTGATATGGTTGTTAATCAGGTCGATTTGCGGCTGGAATAGCAAGCTCACCGCTTGTTCACTAAGTGCCCTGCGAAGCTCTTCCCGCAGATAAACACGATTATTATGCAATTCACCCATCTCTGAGGTGTAGAACGCGTAACAGTTTTTCCCTTTATCTTTTGCCTGGTACATTGCAGTGTCGGCATGTCTGATCATATTCTCGCAATTATCCCCATGTTCCGGAAACAGACAGATCCCGGTGCTGGTGCTGATGTATATTTCATGGTCGTCTATCCTGAAGGGTTTTTTGAATGTTGCGATAACTTTTTTGGCGACGTTCTCAACTTGTCCTTTGTCTGAGATTCTGGAAAGAATGACAGTGAACTCGTCACCGCCAAAACGGGCAATAGTATCCGATTCCCGTAGCGTATCCGTTAAACGGCGGGCTACCGCACTCAATAGTTGATCGCCAATTGAATGACCAAGCGAATCGTTGATATCCTTGAAATGGTCCAGGTCGAGAAAAAAGAGTGCAACCATCAGCCTTTCCCTTATTGCCTGGGAAATACTCAGTTCGAGCCGATCTGAGAAGAGCTCCCGATTAGGTAGACCGGTCAGGTTGTCGTAGTAAGCCATATGGTGGATCTGATTCTTGATCGCTTCCTGGTGGCTTATGTCGGAAAATATCCCCAGATAGTGGGTCGGTTCACCCCGCGTGTCTGCAATGGTTTCGATCGACAGACACTCGGGGTAGATCTCGCCATTTTTTCTTCGATTCCAGATGATTCCCTGCCAATGGCCTTTTTCATTCAAGTCATTCCACATCTGACAGTAAAAGTCTCTGCCATGCCGTCCCGAAGAGAGTATACGAGGCGTCTTGCCCAAGGCTTCATCTCTGGTATATCCCGTTACCCTGGTGAAGGCTTGATTGATCTCCACGATATTCAATTCAAGGTCGGTAACAAGGATTCCGTCCTTGAATAAGGTGACGATACGCTCAGCCAAGCCTGTATCCGACTTGGTTGCTTTAGGTTTTCCTCTGATCTGGGACCGGCCTTTGCTTGATCGCCCTTTGGACCGACTGAGAACCTGTGTCCGTTTTCTCATCCACTATCTCCGTGCATCCTGTCCATCATCCACTCGAATACCGCCACCAATGGCACGCACACGTGCGCATCCAACTGCCTGTATGCCTCGTTGAGGTAAGCAGTTTATCTATCGGCGGGGTAAAGGCCGTGAAGTGGGGAGCGCCCGCCTGGGGGCGTTCCAAAAGAATCTGGCGGGGATAAGGCCAAATATATCTATAGAATCTATAGTTTTAGGGTAACTGTGATTATCTATAAAAAAGTAGGGCTATTTCAAGTCTCAGTTAAGTTGAGAGAGCTCTGAACAAGCCAGGGCGAGCCAGATTGTGAAAAAACTTCCTCTCCAAGGCTTTAATTACCGGTCTATTGTCGAAATAAACGGCACAGAGGCGCTACTTCTGACCGTTAAACAGCCCACCATGAATTGTTAAATATCTGACAACATTCGTGGATCATTTGGTTGAGGTAGTACAGGGGTAAGCGGAGTGACGCGCCATATCCTGGGTGAATTCAATACACATGCGCTACACATTAGCAGTTTGCTTGCCATAGAATGGATTAACGCAAAGCTGTATTTCCATGCAGATTATCCATGCCAACCAACCCTGGGCCCTAAAATGAACACACAATCCTATAAATCCCTTGATCTTGAGCTGATCGAGCAGGGAACCTACCTTCTGACCTTAAACCGGCCCGCCAGCCTGAATGCACTCAACACTGAAATATTCAGGGAGTTTGCGCTGGCACTGGATGAGGTTGCGAACGATGCTGAGGCGCGGGTGCTGTTGATTACAGGGGCGGGTGAGAAGGCATTTGTCGCGGGGGCCGATATCAGTGAAATGCGAGATAAATCGGCAGTGGAGGGGATGGCCTTTTCTCAAACCGCTATGACGCTATTCCGCCGGCTCGAGATGCTGCCAATACCGGTGATCGCCGTCGTCAACGGCTACTGCCTCGGCGGCGGTTGCGAACTTGCCATGGCTTGTGATTGGATCATCGCCTCGGAAAATGCCGTGTTTGGTCAACCGGAAGTCAATTTGGGGATCACTCCCGGTTTTGGCGCCACCCAGAGATTGTCCAGACTCATCGGTCCCGCCAGGGCCATGGAAATGATCGTCAGCGGTCGCCATGTCGATGCGAATGAAGCCCTGAACTGGGGCCTCGTCAACCATGTCTATCCGCAGGATAGGCTGATGGATGAGGCCCTTTCCATAGCTGGCACGATCTGTCAAAAAGGCCCGCTGGCGGTTCGTTTGAGTAAACAGGCCATCGTCAGGGGAGCGAGCCTCGACCTGGATAGCGGCTGCCAGATCGAGAGCCAGGCCTTCGGTCTCTGTTTCTCTTCCGCAGAGCAGAAAGAGGGCATGGCGGCCTTCCTGGAAAAACGCAAACCTGAGTTCAAGGGGGTGTGATGAACCGCCTGGCGGAACTACAAGCCGCCGGGTGACTTCCAGGGTGCCTCAATAATAAGCTCTTTACTAAAGATTTGATTTGTAATGTCGATTATAGAGATGTCACGTGTATCTCTGAGCCGTCAGGCGCAAGTTCAGGATTCCAGGTAGGGAGGTTTTGATCACAGTGAAGTGAAAGTATGAGTCAAGAGTGAACTGGCGACTTTCAAAAATTCACAAAGGGTGATTGCAATGTCATTTCTTCATAATCTTCCTATTAAACTACGTCTCTATATCATGGTCGGTCTGGTGCTATGTGTGGCGCTCTTCGTGGGACTGCTAGGTCTCAATGGCATGCGCAACGCCGCTCATGCCATCGATGAGCTGTACAACCAAGACATGGCGCATATACGGGCCCTGGGGATTATTCTGGAAGCGGCCGAGGATAGCCGGTCGCAGGTCCTGCTCTCGTTGCAGCACGACCCAAACTCCTCCTTCTCCTCGATGCATGACCATCCCGTGTCGGTGCATCTTGAACAAGTCGATCATAACATCAAGGAGATCGATAAACATTGGGCGGAATTCATGAACTCCCACCTGGATGCCGAGGAGAAGCGGTTGGCGGCTCTCTTCCAGGCTGAACTGGTGAAATTCGAAAAGGAGGCGATAGAAAAGATCGAGGAAGGCATCAGGACGGGACACTATCATGAGGCTGAAAGCCTGGTATTGAGTGTGGTTAATCCTGTCATGAAGGAGATGAAGGAAACCATTGAATCCCTGGTCAACCTCCAGGAAGAGGAGGCCGCAGCGTTCTTCACCGAGTCCGGTGAGAACTACCACTCCATGATCACCTGGGTTGTCATCAGTTTGGCTATCGGCGCGATCATCAGTCTAGTGCTTGCCTATCACACGATCACCACGATTACACAGGGCGTCAACCAGATTGAGCTGAAGGCCAAACAACTGTCAGAAGGCGATCTGGGAGCGCGGGTGGAATATAGCAACAAGGATGAACTCGGCCGCATCGCCTCTGCTTTCAACAAAATGGCGGATAAATTCCATGACACCATCAATGAGGTCAAGGATTCGGTATCTCAGCTTGCCTCGGCGGCTGAGGAGACCTCGACGGTGACCACCCAGACCACACAAGGTATCAGCCAGCAATTAACAGAGACCAGCCAAGTGGCTACGGCGATGAACGAGATGAGCGCCACGGTGCAGGAGGTCGCGCGTAACGCCGTCGATGCAGCTGAGGCGGCCCGTGAGGCGGATAATACCTTTCACCAGGGTAAGCAGGTGATCGATAAAGTGATCGACGCTATCGGTGAGTTGGCCAAAGAAGTGGAACAGGCCGCGGGTGTGATCCAGCAGCTCGAATCCGAGAGTATGAACATCGGTTCGGTCCTCGATGTGATCAAGAGCATCGCCGAACAGACCAACCTGCTGGCCCTCAATGCGGCGATAGAGGCGGCTCGGGCCGGTGAGCAGGGCCGTGGTTTCGCCGTGGTAGCGGATGAGGTTCGCACACTTGCCGGACGCACCCAGGAGTCTACCCAAGAGATCGAGGAGATGATCAGCAAGCTACAGGCCGGCGCCAATAATGCGGTGAAAGTGATGGCTGAGGGCAAGGAGATGACCCAGGTCGGCGTGGAGCAGGCCGCTGCCGCCGGTGAAGCATTGGAGACCATAAACACCGCCGTTGAGCAGATCTCGAATATGAACACACAGATCGCCAGCGCGGCCGAGGAGCAGAACTCGGTCACCGAAGAGATCAACCGCAGTATCGTCAGCATCAATGAGGTGGCGGAGCAGTCGGCAGCAGGTGCCCAGCAGACATCTCAGGCAAGTAATGATCTGGCTAAATTGGCCGAACAGCTCAAGGGACTGGTAGAACTATTTAAAGTATGATCTGTTAATCATCAAGCCGCATTCGTACTTTTCGAATGCGGTTCATCTGCATGTTCTTCTGACAGCTCCACGCGGATCCCGTCATTATATTCTTAGTATGCAATTCAACAATTTGTACTTTATTGAGCATGATTATTAGCGGAAATTTGTGGTAATCGAAGTTTATTGGCAGCTAATCAATGACTCGATTCATGGCTGAGTTCAGAAAATCCGGTTTAGACCGTTGAGGGCTGCGACGCGGTAGGCCTCGGCCATGGTTGGGTAGTTGAAGGTGTTTTCCGTGAAATAGAGCAGGCTGTTGGCATCTCCCGGTTGGGCCATGATGGCTTGACCGATGTGGACGATCTCGGAGGCTCCTTCGCCGAAGCAGTGGATACCGAGGATCTCCAGGGTTTCCCGGTGGAACAGCAGCTTCAGCATGCCAACTTCGTGACCGGTGATCTGTGCCCGGGCAATGGTGCGGAAGGTGGCGTGACCGACCTCATAGGGTATCTTCTGTGCAGTCAGTTCCCGTTCGGTGCGGCCGACCGAGCTGATCTCGGGCAGGGTGTAGATCCCGGTGGGAAACTCATCGATCAGTTGCCAATCGGGATCTCCGGTGGCGATCTGGGCGCCGACGAAGCGGCCCTGATCGTAACTGGCGCTGGCCAGGGCAGGGGGGCCGACCACATCGCCCACGGCATAGATATGGGGTTGGGAAGTGGCGTAGGTCTTATCGACCTCGATTTGACCGCGATGATTGATCGATACCCCGATATCATCCAGGCCCATGGCCTCGGTGTTACCACTGCGGCCATTGGCCCAAAGCAATACATCGGTCTTGAATTTCTTTCCCGATTTGCAGTGCAGCACAACACCGTCATCCTGGGCCTCGACCCGTTCGTACTCCTCATCGTGTCGGATCACCGTGCCTTGATTACGCATGTGGTAGCTCAGGGCATCGGTGATCTCATCATCGAGAAATGAGAGTAGGCGGTCCCGAGTATTTACCAGATTCACCTTTACATCGAGATTGCAGAAGATGGAGGCGTATTCGCATCCAATCACACCGGCACCGTAGATGGTGATTGAGTCGGGTGTGCGATCCAGGCGCAGTACGGCATCGCTGTCGAGAATACGCGGATGGTTGAAGTCCACATCCTCGGGGTGATAGGGCCGCGATCCGGTGGCAATGACAAATTGTTGCGCTTCGATCTCTTCGATGCCACCACCCGCCTGCACGACTTCAACCTGATTGAGGCCGCTGAAACGGGCACGGCCATGGATTACTTCCACCCGGTTGCGGGCATAGTGGCGCAGGCGGCTGCGGACCTGTTCATTGATCACCTTGCCGGCAGCCTGCAGCAGGTCCGAGTACTCCACCTGAATCTGATCATGGGTGTGCTGAAACAGAGGGTTGCGCCGGAAATCCCGCAACATCTGAATATTGTGCCTTAGCGCCTTGGAGGGGATGGTTCCCCAATGGGTACAGCCGCCGCCGACCTTGTCGAAGGCCTCAACGATCACCACCTGCTTGCCCGATTTGACCAGCTTCATGGCGGCGCCCTCGCCACCCGGACCACTGCCGATTACCACCACATCATATTGCTTGGCGCTCATTGCTACTCCGCATACCGTTCATATTGGCTCAAAAGAAGCCAGTTTAGCAGAATTTATTTCAAGGAGAGACAGATACTTATGGGAACACACGCATAATCCCGGGCAGGTGTCTAGCAGCACAGACACGCAACATGGTTAGAGCTCAATGGCTGACTTATAATGTGTGTGATCGTAATAGAAAAGAATGGGGATGTCTGAGGAAATAGGCTGGCTAATCCATCTCGGAAATCGAAGTGCCTGTCTATATTTTCTCAATCACCGCACTGGGACTTTCTGGGAAAAGGCACATAATCCGGCAAATCCTGTCGGAGCGAAAAACGGCACGGCTAATTTGCGACAATAGCAGAATAATGCAATGAAAAGAAAACCATTAGGAATACTCAGCAGTACACTTAGTAACATAACCGCTACGAGTGAATTGGATTATGAGACAAAAGAGATTGTCGCGGAACTTAAACGCACAAAAACACCATACACGATTATCGATCCCGACAAGCTCTGCATAGGAATCGAGCGCAATAATCCGGTTGCAAGGTTTTCAAGTAGCGATGGGAGTAGCCGTGCTGAGGACCTTCAGGGGCTATTGGTGAGACGGACTCGTGGAAAAGAGGAATACATCCTGGACTTCTTGGAATACTGCAAAGCGAGTTATCCGGATCTCTGCATGTTTGATGAGTTGGGTTCATTTAAGCGACCAACTTCCAAAGTGGCCCACCTGTTGCCGAAACTAAACCTAACGGCGCAACCGGATACCCTTATTACAAAAGGATATTTGCCAGATGCCTGTTCGATTTCCTTGCCGTTCGTTATTAAGCCATCGCATGGATTCAAGGGTGAGGGTGTTGAACGATATCACAGTATAGATGATGCTCAAAAACGCTTATCGAAACTCCCTGATGAAGATAATGCGCTTGGTTATGGGGTTATACTTCAAGAAGAAATAACAAAGATTAAAGAGTTTCGAGTTATGGTTATCGGAGGAAAGGCTTTAGGCGTTGCCGAAAAGGTTGTGAACTCTGAAGATGATGTTGCTCTCAGTGCAGACAAGGGCCACGATTTCAGGAAGTACGAAGGTGATCTAACAGAAGATGTACGTTCGCTAGCGCAGGAAGCGGCAGAATTGGCATCGCTTGATTTTGCAGGTGTAGATATTGTTTTTGATGGGGATCAGCTGATTCTCCTGGAGTGTAATCGAAATCCGCAATTCTCCGCCTTTGATCATGCGCTTCACATTCGCTCAGCAAGAGCCATGGTTGCCCTGATGCTCGAACGCATGGCAAAAGCAGAGAAAAGAACTGATACGGAGAAAATGCAAGAGGGGCAACCCCGAATCATCCAAGCAACAAAACCGAGAGTGTTCATAGGATCTTCCTCTGAGCATCTGAACATTGCAGAAGCTTTGCAGCAGGGGTTGACACAATCAGCTGATGTTGAAGTATGGAATCAAGGCATTTTTGAAGCAAGCGAAGTCGTTTTCACAAAACTCGCTGAGGTGGCGAAAGAGTTTGATGCTGCAGTTTTTGTATTGTCTCCCGACGACCTGGTGGTTAAGAAAGAGCGGGAATTAAATCAGCCAAGAGATAATGTTCTTTTCGAGATCGGGTTGTTTATGGGAAGCCTTGGCGCCAAGAATGTTTGGTTGGTGGTGTCGCGCAAAGACAAGCTGACCTTGCCGTCTGACTTTGATGGCCTGAATCTGATTACGTGGGAAATGCAGAAATCTGGAAATCTCCGGGCATCAATCGGTGAGGCATGTACGGAGATAAAGCAACTGTTAACCAAGCAGCCCCTTGGGAACTAAAAAGGAGTCAGTGTCCTTTAGGGAAAGCAACAGGTACGCTTGTCATCTTGCTGCACCACATTCAAAGAAGAACCGATACATACAAAACATAATTCTATCTACTGTGGATGCCCGTTCACAATGCAGTGTATTTTCCAACTCAAACGGGAATTATATTCCTGATATTTTCCCTCGCTTAAAATATAAAGCTATTTATCGAAATATATAAAAACAGTAACTTATATAAAGACCAGTGCACAACTTAACATAGGTCAAGGAAAATACAGGTGGATAGGTATTAGTGTCTGCAAGTGCTGTCCGGCCAAATCAGATGGCCTTGTTTCCAAGGAAGTGCATATGTGTCGCCAAAAAATATGTTTCCTCGTCCTCTTAAGTCTCACGCTTTGCATTCCACTTGGTAGTAGCGCAGAACCCATCGAGGATTATGGAGAAGCGATTAATCAGGCCGGACGCCAGCGCATGTTAAGCCAAAGGATGGTTAAGGCGTTCGCCCAGATCGGCCAGAGGATTTTATTCGCCAATCCAAGAGAACAGTTGAATTCAGCCATTCGGCTTTATCAAAAGCAGTTGAACAACCTGAAATCCTTTGCAAGATCTGAAAAAACAAAGCGAGCTTTATTGCACGCGGAGACTGTATGGAAGCGCTACAAGGATGTCGCCGATGGGAAGGTCGATATCAACAGTGCAATCAGGCTCAACGGGTTGAGTGAGGAATTGCTCCAGGCCAGTCAGAAAGTGGTAGAGGCCCTGGTGCAGGAAGCAGGAACGGAAAAGGCGCATATTGTCGATATTTCAGGACGGCAGCGAATGCTTTCACAACGAATGGCGAAATACTATCTGTTGCTATCGTGGGGCCTGGAAGATTCGCAATTTCATGGTGAATTCAAGAAAGCGGAGATGGAATTTTCACAAGCACTAGCGGAATTAAACGGCTCATCCCTGAACACGGCGGAGATCAGTGAAGTCCTCGAAAAAGTCAATAAGCAGTGGCGTTTCTTTCAATTAACAAAATTAATGGACAAGGGTAAGTACCTGCCATCAGTGGTTGCACGTACAACGGAGTCGCTCTTACAAGATATGAATCGGGTTACCGGGATGTATGCGAAAGTAACGGTTATGTAAAAAAATATTATAGGCTGAGAAGTCTGCTGGCCAGCAGTTGTCATAACTGGCGGATTTTTGTCAATCGGGTGTAGAAGGTAGAGGGCTGTTATAAAAAAATTAACAATTTAGACCTTAATTTAAGAATTAACCTATTAAATCTTTATCATACAATGCCGCTACATGCCCCATAAATAACAGGTACTGTCAGATAAGTTCAGAATACGATCATGGCATGTGGGAGTGAGGGGAGAGCTGACCTGTATCCGTTTATTCGGATAGAGCGTTTAAATGTAGGAGTAAGTGTACCCCATCAATTGCTTTGCGCGTGGCTGAACATGTAATGCTTGATATACATGATGCTTATGACGCCAGATAATTGATATGCGTGGCCACTTTTTCCATGATGTATCGGGGAAATATTATGAAGACCACAAGGTATCTATTAACCTTCTTCCTGGCTACAATTCTGTGCTTCTCTTTTTCTGCCCATGCAGCCGATATCGATCTCGCTGAAGCTGTAAACAAAGCTGGGAAACAACGCATGCTTTCTCAAAGAATAGCAAAGGCGTACTTTTTTCTGGGGGGTAACGTAAGGCGCGACAAGGCAAAACAACAGCTACAAAGCAGCATTGTCGAATTGAAAAAAAATCATGCTGAGTTAAAAGCTGAAGTAAAAAACAAGGATGTGCAACAATTAATGGTATTCCTGGATATTGTAATTGACGATTACTCCAAGTTAGTCAATCTACCCTACACTCAGACTGATGCCACCATGGTGCTCGACATGAGTGAGACTATTTTAGAATTGAGTCAAGATGTCGTTGTTAAGATCGAGGCCCTCTCCAACCGGAAAACGCCTAAGATCGTCAATCTTTCCGGCAGGCAGCGCATGCTCTCACAGCGCATTGCTAAATACTACATCGCTCATCAATTGGGTTTCAAGGATCAGGATTATGTCAATCAGCTGAAAACCGCAGTCCAAGAGTTTGAGTCAGCCATGGCCGTCCTGAAGAGCGAAAAAATCAATACACCTGAGATCACCGAAAAACTTATCAGAACCACCCGTCTCTGGCGCGTTATCCGACCATTTTTTATGGATGTTGAGAAAGGCGGCCTGCCGGTCACCATATTCGCTACCACAGACCGTATTATGGAGTTCATGAACACCATTACCGGCATGTACGTAAACGTCTCTGCCTGACAGCGTTAAAGTATCAGTTGCACCCGTGTTATGGGTGAATTGGATTGTAGTCGGACATGTGATAATCATCACATTGGCTTGGTGTGGACGGGCGCCTATTATTTTATTGAACGATTAAACGTCTTGCCAAATATCTTCGCACGATCGCTAATTGAGCCTCGTACAGGCTTCAGGTGTTCGTTTCGATTTTTTATTGGTTTATAGGGGCCGGCTTTATTTTCAGCATATTGAGCGAAATATTAAATGGTGACCATGAGAATACAGACATTTCTTTTTTTTACGCTATGCCTGTAACCGGGTTAATTGATCCCTAATCAACCTATTGTTGTCGGTCTATTTCCTCTCTTCTTTCCTTGTTGGCCTGTATGAGGGTCTGCTCAACATTTTCGGCCTTATCCATAACATCTCTATACCCTTGAAAAACTCCCGCATCTCCTTTTGTTTTTTTACTGTTATTTTCCTCAGAGGAACAACCGGCAAATAAACATACGACTGAAAATATCAACGTATACCTTAATATATTCATAACAATCCTTCTATCTTGCGCATGATGACATATCAAAAACTTCTTCATCTCTGGTGTTGCAGTGGATACCAGAATTTACTGATTAGGATCGGTATCAACAGGCCTTAATTTCCGCCGATATGTTCGAGACAGGCATCGATACACTGCTTGTACATGAGGATCTTCTTGTGTCCCAGCTTTTCAGTGGTCAGCAACTCAGCTTTGGGAGCGATCTGCATCAACTTTTCGGCATGACTGTACGGGACCTCAAAGTCATGCCTGTCATGTACCAGCAACAGGTCGCCAGTGACTTTATCGATAGTATTCACCGGTGACAGCTGTGACCAATCCCAGGGTGTGTCGAAATGGTGGGCGAAACGCCGCATTGCCTCTTCGCGCATGGCCTCGACGACCGGCTCGCTGATCGAAAAGGCATCGGCGAACCGCTCTGTGATCCAGTGGGTGTCGGTGAAACAGCAGAACAGTATGACTTTATCGGAAGGGAGATTGTATCGGTCGATGGCGAGGAGTGCCGTGCCACAGCCGAATGAATGGCCGATCACGGCTGATATCGGTTTTTCCTTCTCCGCAATGGCGGCGATGGCACGGGCCACCTTCAGCATATTGGTGCGTTTTCCCGAGGAGTCCCCATGGGCCGGCGCATCAAAGGCGACGGCACGATAGCCGGCGGCCGCCAGTGCTTCGATCAGGGCGAAGAATTGAGTGCCGCGACCGCCCCAGCCATGGCAGAGTAGCACGCTGGGGCCTTCGCCCCAGGAACGTACCGCAATCGTCTCGCCATGGATCTCATGCCTGGTCAGGCTGGCGCTTTCGCGAACCTGCATCTCCCGGCGCGGTATCGGAAACCTGGGTGGTGTCATGAAGAGCCGCAGCGCCAACACGCCAGCCAGTCGGGGCGACACCCAGCCGGTGACCCGGAACACTATCCTTGCGGTGTTCAGGAACAGCCGTACGCCCAATGGCAGCTGCTGGTGGGTAAAGGGATTGTTTTCACTGGCCTGGATGTTACTGTCTTCATTCATGAGAGTTCCCAGATCATCTGTCGCGTACCGCTGAAGTGGAGTATGCCGATCGTAATGCAGACCAGCGAACTCAAGATGAGAAAACTATCGACAGCTTGCGGCATGATTAGTGCCAACGGCAGCAGTGCCATGCCACGTATAAGATAGACTGCTGTGATAAGCATCAGGATTGATCTGAGCCAGGGCAGACGGCGAACCAGGCCTGCACCCGCGAAGGCGTACAGGCTCCAGAGCAGCAATATCAGGGCGATGATGGCCGTAATGATATCGGGTAACGGCGAACCCCGTTCAGCCAAACGGGCAAATCGCTCTCCCGCACCAAAAAACCGGTACCAGGCCGGACCGCCGATGATAATCGCTATGTGAAGAAAAGCGGCCAGCAGGCTCAGCGAGCCGCCCCATAGCAGAGGCCTGTTCAGACCAACCATCGATGCTCCATATCTATGCATGCGCCCATCCGCTCAAAGATTTGGTAGAGACCGAAAAAGGTACGGTCGAAATAGATGAACTCGTTGGCAAGATCATTGATTTTGTGGACATTGGTAAGTTGTTTAAACGACCGCCATCCCTCTGCGGTGTAGGAGGTCTCGCGCTTGGAAAAATCGAATCGGCCCACCTTGAATGGCTTGGTCATCCAGTCGCCAAAAGGTTGCAGGACCTGATCGTAGAAGGTTTGCAGCTCATCCCCTGTCATTTCGGCAACCATGCCGAGTCGCTGGTAGGTTGAGATGACTTTGTCTGCATCCCGCGTCATATAGGCATGCAAAAGGACCGGCATCAAACTGACGAAATCTGACGAATAGTAGCGGACGCATCCGAAGTCCAGCAGACCCAGGGTGCCATCCCCGGCAAACAGATAATTGCCTGGGTTGGGATCGGCGTGGAGTGCATGCAGCCCGTAAAAGGAGTGGACAAAAATATCGTACAGCAGTTGTCCGAAGTGATCCCGTTCCTGTTGAGCGGGATTGCTGTGGAGCCAGGCTTCCAGGTGGTGCCCCGGCAGCCGCTCAGTGGCCAGGATGCGTTTCGACGAGTAGTCCCGGTAGACCGCGGGAATGTTGACGCCGGGTATCCGAAGCCGGGTCTTGAACCATTCGTTGTTGTCCGCCTCGTGATGGTAGTCGACCTCTTCATGCAGGCGCTGTTCAATCTCGTCGATGGATGAGAACAGGAGCCTTGCATATCGGGTAGGCTTGATCAGACTGCGCAGCAGTTGAAGATCGCTGTCGATGGTGACATCGATGCCGGGGTATTGCAGCTTCACTGCCAGGTTTTCACCCTGTACGCCGGTCGCCCCGTGGACCTGTCCCAGGCTGGCTGCCGCAAAGGCTTTCGAGTCGAAATGGGCAAACAGCTCTTCGGCTGGCTTGTTGAACTCCTGCATGATCAGCTTACGGATCAGCGGCCGCCCAAGGGGAGGGACCTGATGGTAGGACTTGGCCATCTCCCGGCGAAACCACTCGGGCATGAGATTGCTCTCCATGCTCAGCATCTGTGCGATTTTCAGGGTGCTACCGCGCAAGCGGGTGAAGGTTTGAAACAGGATGCGCGCCGTTTCGTCATCGAGCTGCTGTTGCTGTTGGTGACGTGCGGCCTCACTCAGAAAGGGACGCTTGGCGGCATGGCTGAGATGTCGACTTCCCGCCTTGAGCATGGCGCTGCCGGCGATACCGGTACGCGCAAGTTTGCCGGTAGGGATGGAATCAGCCATCCCCGCCATCCATAAAGCGCCGCTTGGCCTGTTTCCAGGGTGCGGTGTAGTCACCCAGTTTCTCCAGATGGCGGCTGATCTGGCTGCGAAACATGAAAGAGAAGAGGTCGAGGGCCTTGCCGATCAGCGCCGTCTGCAACACCATGGCGATCATCTCCACGCTGCGGTCGACCAGCTGAGTGGTGTTGGCGAAACCCTCGGAATCATCCTTCAGCCAGAAGGCGAGCACGCCGGTGAAGTAGTCCCAATAGAGCGGGGCCAGCAGCTCCCGGTAGGGCTGGTCCGGTATCTCACCCACTTCGATGGCGGCATCGATCATCTCCTCCACCATGCGATTGAACAGACGCCGTGTCTCTGCCAGATTGACGGCGCCCGCAACCGGTGCGGAAAAGGTCAATGTGAAGACCTCGGCGAGGAACTCCCGGTCCGGTAACCAGAGGGCGAGCTCGGTCTCGGTCAACTGCTGCAGCTGTTCGCGCAGGGTATATTCGTTGAAGTCATCGATCTTTTTCAGCGCTTCGGCCACCTCCCGCTGTTTCTCCTCGCAGTAGCCGTAGAGAAGGCTCTCCTTGGTCGGGAAGTAGTTGTAGATGGTGGCGTCACCCACCTCGGCGCGGCGGGCGATTTCTCGCATGGAGGCTGATTTGAAGCCTTTTTCACTGATCACATCAACGGCTGCGCGCAATATCCGCGTACGGGTCAATGCCTTCTCTTGCTTACTGACTTTCATGGGTCAATCCGCTTTTAATGTGAAAATACTATACATAAAATATAAAATAGAACTAAATAATATGAAAATCAAGTTGAAAATGAGGGTGGTTATGGAATTATCTGTCTCCTTTGTGGAGCGCTACTTCAGTAAACCACTGTCTGGCCCGGTTTTCTTGATGGCTATTTCCGCTCATCAAGCGCCCTTTCGTAAAGGGTGTGCAGACGCTTGGTGAAGTCATTGATCCGGTATTTCAACCAGCTGGCGTTGTGCCGCATGCCGCGAACGGCGTAGCTGCTGATCGATTCGTGATGGGTGGCTATTTCGGCAAGGGCCTCGCAGAGCCTTTCGCAGCGTTGGTTGAACTCCGAAAGATCATCGCAGTAGCGGCGCAGTTCATCGCTGAGTGAATCCGTTTTCTTCTCTCTTCCCTTGAGCATGAGGTTCTTCCAATGATTCAACTTATCCGCTTAGTATCAACCGGTTTCGGATGCTGTGAGACTGTATCGCTTAGGCTTCCGGGTAGAGATCCGGCCGCAGTTCGTGTCGGGTCAGTTTGCCGTTGGAGTGGTGTTCCAGGAGTAGTGTCAGACGTCCGCTGGGTTTGCGAAAGCCGGAGGCGATCTGGGTAAGGTAGATATAGTTGGTGCCAGACAGAAAGGCCAACCGTCTGGCTGCGTCGCGGCCTTCCTTTGCGATGTAGGTCTTCATATCCATGATGGGTTTGATGGTAGCACCATGCTAAAAAATTAGCAAGTTGCTCATGGCGGTGGCTATAGCAAATTGCTATGATTCAGGGATGGTCAATATCAGGACAATACGGAAGTCGAATCTGCTGGCACAGATAAACCGTTTCGGCTCCCAGCGGGAGTTTGCGGAACGGGTGGGCCTGGCCCCGGCCCATGTCAGTCAATTGGTCACAGACCGGCGCAATATGGGTGACGAAGTGGCAAGGCGGATCGAGAGGAATCTTGATCTGGCCGATGGCTACATGGATCTGCAACATCCCTCCCGGGATTATCCCGATCATCACTACACCGGTCATCGTGACCGGGTGGCCGAGACAGACAGTGAAACGCTTCAGGCGCTGTTGTTGAAAGCCGATCAGATGCAACAGAGTCTTCCGGCGAAAACCAAAAAGGTTATTCTCAGGATCGAACGCGCCGCTATGGAGGGCAAGCTCTCCGATGAGGATTGGGAGATGCTGGAGCGCCTGGTAGACCGGTTTGAAAAAGGCTAGGGCCTATCGGGTGTGTGTTAACAGGCCCTTGTATCGAATTACATCAGGGCGCTGAAGGGTTGAACAACCACTTTATCGCCGTCCTTCACGCCTTCGCAATCCTCGGATAGCAGGATAAAGCAGTTGCCCCGGCTCATCGAGGTCAGGATACCGGATCCCTGTTGACCCACGGGATCGACGCTGAAACTGCCATCCTCCCGCTGTTGCAGGAATCCACGTACAAATTCGAATCTGCCGGCCCGCTTGCGTATGTCGCGGTCGCTTTCGGCCAGCAGGGTGGTAGGTTGGTAGGGTGTGCCGGTGGCGAGATAGTGCAGGGTGGGCAGGACAAACTGGTAGAAGGTGACCATCACCGCCACGGGATTGCCGGGCAGGCCGAAGAAGTGGCTGCTACCCAGTCTGCCGAATGCCAGGGGTCTTCCCGGCTTCATGGCGATCTTCCAGAAACGCATGTCCCCAAGCTGTTGCAGGATCTCCTTGGTATAGTCCGCTTCGCCCACCGAGACGCCTCCGGAAGTGACGACGATGTCCGCCGCTTCGTCAGCGCTGTCAAATGCCTCTCTCAACGCATCGGGATCGTCTTTGACGACCCCCAGGTCAAGCAGCTCCACATCCGCTCTCTGCAGCATGCCGTAGAGGGAGTAGCGGTTGCTGTCGTAGACTTCACCGGTCCCCAGGGGCTCTCCGATGGAACGCAGTTCATCACCGGTGGAGAAGAAAGCCACCCTCGGGCGTCTGCGAACGCTGACCTCAGCGAAACCGAGGGAGGCGAGGATACCCAGATCGGCGGGGGTCAGGCGTCTGCCGGGACTGAGCACCACGCTGCCCTGTGCGATGTCTTCACCCGCCTGGCGGACATTCTGCCCCGGGCGCTGACCTTGGGCGATACGCACCTGCGACTCGTTGATGAGCAGGGATTGTTCCTGCATCACAACGGTGTCGGTACCATCCGGCATGGGTGCGCCGGTCATAATGCGGACACACTCGCCCTTGCCGCAGGATTGATTGAACGGCGTACCTGCGACTGCGGTACCGATCAGCTTGAAGTCCCGATACTCCTGTTGCGGCAGATCGCTGCCCGACATGGCAAAACCGTCCATGGCCGAGTTGGTGTGGCCGGGTACATCGAATGGCGAGATGATCTCTTGAGCAAGCACAGCATTCAGGGCGTCTCGCAGGGGCAGGCGTAAGCTTGTCTGGATCGGCGTGATAGTTGCGAGGATCGCCTCACGGGCTGCCGCCACGGTGAGCGTTGAGGGTGCCTCCGGGTCAGCACAACTGACGCTGGAGCCGATGGCTTGGCTGGTCATTTAATCCGTTCTCTCCATATCGATGCATATATTGACGAATGAACCCGGCTATCTCCTGCGGATCATTGAGGTTCAGTATCGGCAGGCAGTGCGGAACACCGGGGATTGCTTCATCGGTTGCGACCGCGATGATATAGGGATCAGTATGACATAAAAGGGGTTTGCCCAGGGCGGGACGGTGCAGCTCTATTTTATAGATCGCCTCGTTCTTGAATCCCTCCACCAGCACCAGGTCCAGATGGGAGGTATCGAGATAGTCGAGCATCTGCCCCAATCCGGGCTCCGGCAGCTTGGTGTCGGACTCCGAAATCAGGGCCATGCGTCCGCGAGCACTCACCAGCATCTGGCTGGCCCCTGCCTTGCGCAGTTCATAACTGTCCTTTCTGGGATGATCTATCTCGAACAGGTGGCTGGCGTGTTTGGCCACTGCAATACGCAGGCCCTGTCGTTTCAGGATCGGCAGCAGCCGGGTCAGCAGGGTGGTCTTGCCGGTGCCGCTGAAGGCGCTGAATCCCAATAATGGGATGGGGAAGTCGATCATGCCGCGCTCCCCTGGAGGTTGTCCCGCTCCTGGAGGGTGTTGACGTTGATGAAGGTGCGGGGAATATCGGAAAAGTCGGCATGGGCGACCCGGTGCTCTTCATACCAGAGGTCGATCTTGCGATCACCCCGGTCCAGATAGCGCTGCAGGCTGTCGGCCAATCGCTTGGGAATCAAGGCGTAGACCGGTTGCAGCCGGTCGCCGTCATGGGCCACGGCGATATCCGCACCGGCTAACTGGCGTGCCTCGTAAAGCCGCTCCACCAGGTCGGGCGGCACCAGTGGCCCATCGCAGGGGAGGGTGAGCATATCCTCGGTCGCTACGGCTTGCATGGCAGCGATAAAGCCGGCCAGAGGGCCCTGGTAGTCGAGCAATGAGTCGGCGATCACCGGATACCCGAATGCCGCATAACGTTCCTGATTGCGATTGGCATTGATCAGGATGGCCGCCACCTGGGGTTGTATCGCGGAGATTACATGCTGCACCAGGGGCCTGCCGTTCAGTTCGATCAAACCCTTGTCCTCGCCGCCCATACGCCGGCCACGCCCACCGGCAAGAATAACGGCGGTGACCGCGGGTTGCGTACTCATGCGGTACTCCTGAGTGTGATGTCTTTCGGAGATGAGGGTATGGACATCAGTTTACTATCCTCAATCATCACCAAGCGTCCTTCATAGAGGTGGAGTTGCCGATCTATCAATGAAGAGAAGTGTAGTGGATCGTGGCTCGCGAGTAACAGGGCAATACCCTGCTCTTTGAAGGATTTAAGCAGATCCAGGGTACGTTCTCTAGCCTCCTGATCCAGATTGGCTGTCGGTTCGTCCAAAAGCAGAATTCTGGGATTTCTCAACCAGGCCCTTGCCAGTGAGACCCGTTGCCGTTCGCCCCCCGAAAGTGACTTGGCCGGGGTGTCGGTCAGGTGATGAAGTCCGGCCCAGTCGATGGCATTGTCAATCATCTCCCTGCGTGAATGTTTGTCCAAACCCGTGGGCAGGGCATAGCCGAGATTGTATCTAACCGAGCCGTCGAACATATAGGGTTGCTGGTGCAGATAGAGAACCTGTTTATGCAAATCCTTACGGCAATGACGCCAGGTTCCGGGTGAATCCGAAGCGATGGTTATCTGGCAGCTGTCCGGTTTTTCGAGGCCTGAAAGGATGCGCAGCAAGGTGGTTTTGCCGGCGCCGTTACCGCCGCTCAACAGCGTGCACTCTCCCGCATGCAGGGTCAGCTCGATCCCGTTCAGCACCGCTCTTCTGCCGAAGCGCTTGTCCAATGTGGACACATTGAGTATGACCGACTCGCTCATGTTACAGGATGTCCCTTGCCCTGAATGTGTTGCAGCAGGGCGTTGAGTGAGAATGCCAGGGTCAACAGTACCAGGCCCAGGGCGATTCCCTGGGCAAACTCGCCTTTGCTCGATTCCAGGGCGATGGCGGTGGGTATATTGCGCGTATAGTGCAGAATGTTGCCACCGAGCATCATCGACGCGCCGACTTCGGCGATGATGCGGCCGAAGGCGGCCAGCAGCGCCGCCATGAGACCGAAGCGCGCTTCGCGCATGATCGTGATCAGTGCGCGGATCGGTGTGGCGCCCAGTGTGCGGGCCGTCTCCCAGGCGCGAATGTCGGAGGCCTGTAAAGCCGAATGCCCCATCGCCACCAGAATCGGGAAGGCGAGCGCGATCTGCCCCAGCACCATCGCCGTTTGGGTGAACAGCAGTTTCCATTCCCCCAACGGACCCTGCCTGGAGAGCAGGATAAAAAAGGTCAGGCCGACCACCACAGCCGGGACGGAGAGGAATGTGGAGTTGATCGATATCAGCAGCCGTCGCCCGGGAAAGCGTTTATAGGTCAACAGAAACGCCGCCAGCAGCGCCGGTGGCGTCGCAACCAGGATGGCGATCCCGGAGACGCGAAATGAAATGGCGATAATCTCCCACAACTCCTGGTTACCGCTGACCAGGAGGTTTAGCGCCGCTACAGTGGTGTCGCCCAGTGATTCCATCAACGTGGTTGATCGAAAGAAGCGTACTCGCCGGCATCGGCGGATGGGGTAAAGAGCTGATTTTTACCGATCCGGAAATTGCCGATATGCGCTTGGCCGTCAGGTGATATCAACCATTTGATCAAGGCATTGGCGCCGTCATGGTTGATATCCGGGTAACGTTTGGGATTGACCGCAATGATGCCGTAGGGATTGAACAACAGGGGATCGCTCTCAAAGACTATCTTCAGCGGCGACTTGGCCTGATAGGCCAGCCATGTACCCCTGTCGGTCAGGGTATAGGCATCCATTTCCGAAGCGATTTGCAATACTTTGCCCATTCCCTGGCCCACTTCGAGATACCACTCTCCGGCAGGTTTTATATGGCTCTTTTTCCACAGTCCAAGCTCCTTCTTATGGGTACCTGAATCATCGCCGCGGGAGATGAAGCTTGCCTCATGCCCGGCAATACCCCTTAGTGCGGTAATGGCATCCTTTGCCTGATTGATGCCGGCAGGGTCATCGGCGGGACCTACCAGAACGAAATCGTTGTACATGACCCCATAGCGTTTGACGCCATGACCCTCATTGACAAATTTATCCTCTGCCGCACGAGCATGCACCAGGACCAGATCGACGTCGCCGTCCCTCCCCATGCGTAATGCCTTACCCGTTCCAACGGCGATCACGTGTACAGGGTAACCAGTTGCTTCGGTGAATGTTGGCAGGATATCTGCAAGCAGACCGGAATTGTCTGTACTGGTTGTGGTCGCCAATCGAATGGTCTGTTTTTGAACACTTTCCGCAACACTGTTACCGGCAGTTAGCAAAATGGTAACAATGAGAAAGCGTATGCTGGAGCGAAATAGGCGATTAAACATAGGTTATATGCCTCTGGTTGTTGTTCTATCCTATCTATCGTCTGCAAAAGAAGTGCCACAATTAGGCATTGCCGGGCAGCGTCGACAGATGCAGTAGTCAGTGGATTTCTTTTGTCTACTATGTGAGTGTTACCGGGAATAAAATGAATAAACGGGCGTTCATAGGCCATCGATCATACTTGCATAAAGTGATCGTGTACCGATTGTGAGACAAATGGTCGCAAACCGGCGATACAGGGTTTAGTCATTTTGACCCATAATCAACCTGATCGTGTGGCATGGGATTCAGGTAATGAGTAGCTTGAAGACTGGAATAACACAATGAATATCAATGCAGAAGAACTTGCGGAGAGGATTGAGGACAAACAGGATGCAATCAAGGACGGCGCCCCCGTACGCATGGCATCCGTACTCATCGTGGATGACGAGCCGGGAATACGCAGCTTTCTCCAGAAGGGACTGCGCAAGTATTTCGGGCTGGTTGAAACGGCCGAGGATGTAGCGACCGCCGAGGAGTTGAGGCGACACTGCCATTTCGATCTGATCATTACCGATATCCGGCTTCCGGGACAGACCGGCGGAGTCGAATGGGTGAAAGAGTTGCGTGCGCAGGGCGGTGTCACCGGTGTGATCTTCATGACCGCCCATGCGGATATGGAGACGGCGATAGCGGCGCTGCGTGCCGGCGCAGAGGACTTTATCCTCAAACCCTTTCGTATGGAGCAGATGATCGCGGCGGTGGAGCGCTATCTTGAACGGCAAAAGATGCAGCGTGAAAACTTCGTGCTGCGCCGCCAGGTTGAGCAGATCTACGATAGTGCCGGCATGGTGGGAAAGTGCCATCAGATGCAGTCCCTGTGCGAAGTGATAAAGCGGGTCGCGCCGATGCCTTCCACGGTGCTTATCGAAGGTGAATCGGGTACCGGCAAAGAGCTTGCAGCCCGGGCGATACATGAAATGAGCAGAAGATCGGGCAGCTTTGTGCCGGTCAATTGCGGCGCCATGACTGCGGAGTTGCTCGAAAGTGAACTCTTCGGTCATGTCAAAGGCGCCTTTACGGGTGCCCATCTCTCCCGTGACGGGCTCTTCACCTACGCCAACGGCGGTACCCTGTTTCTCGATGAGATCGGAGAGATGCCGCTCAGCATGCAGGCCCATCTGCTACGCGCGTTGGAGGAGCGGACCATCCGTCCTGTCGGTTCCAATCGTGAAGTGCCGGTGGATGTGCGCATTATTGCCGCCAGCAATCGTGATCTTGAACAGGAAGTGCGCAATGGTGAATTCCGGGAAGATCTCTACTATCGCTTGAACGTACTCTCACTACGTATACCGGCACTGCGGGAACGTAAAGAGGACATCCCTCTACTGGTGCAGCATTTTGTCGAGATTCTGTCGGCGGAACTGGGGATAGCGCCACCGCAACTGGGGGAGGGCGAGCTGGTCAGATTGCTGGATTATGATTGGCCAGGCAATGTGCGTGAACTGAAGAATGTGATCGAGCGGTGTCTGCTGCTCAACAAATCCCCCAGTCTATGCCTGATGGGTTCAGAGGCTGCGGGGAGTCAGGCAACGCCATTCGATCCGAGTAAGACCATGCTGCTCGAAGCGATTGAGAAGCAACACATTCTCAAGGTCCTGGATCTGGAGGGCGGTAACAAATCCGCGGCGGCCCGTGTGCTGGGTATCTCGCGCAAGACGTTGGAGCGGAAGACCCAGGCCTGGGGTGTCAATTAGGGCCCTTCGGATGAGTGTCAACAGGCCCTAAGCGCTTGAACCAGCCGCTCAGGATCATCGAGGCGATACGCGGCAGCTTGCGTTACAAGCTGTTGGTGCTGGTGCTGTTTCCCATTCTGCTGATCATGCCCATTGCGCTGGGGCTGGCCATCTATTGGGGATCCCAGTTCAGTTACGAACAGCTGTTCATCAAAGTCAACACCGACCTCTCAGTGGCGGAGGACAATTTCCATCGCCTGCAGGAGGACTATCTGAATACCCTGGGCCGGCTGGCGGAATCCTATGCCTTCTATACCGCGCTGGAATCGAAGAGCGGGCTGGTCGTCAACGCGCAGCTGTCTGAACTGCAACAGTCGGCCGGTTTCAGCTACCTGCATCTGCTTGGCGTGGACGGCAAGCGTCTCTTCCTGTCCTATGGCGAAGCCGAGAAACGGGGCCACCCGTCACCTTCGCTACTGGTGGCGCTGCAGGGCTATCCCCGTGTTGAGATAGAGATCTTCAGTGCGGAGGCGCTGGATGAACAGTCTCCCGGTTTGGCCAAACAGGTTGAGCTGCCGCTGATCGATACGCCCCGGGCGAGGCCCACAGTGCAGCGTATCGAGGGCCGCGGCATGATGATTCGCGCCCTCTATCCGGTTAAAAACTCCCGTGGGCAGGTGGTCGCCGTGCTTGATGGCGGGGTGTTGTTGAATGCCAATTTCAAGTTCGTCGACACCATACGCGATCTGGTATATGGCCCGGGCAGCCTGCCCAAGGGGAGCATCGGGACTGTCACGGTGTTTCTCAACGATGTCAGGATAACAACCAACGTACCGCGAACCCCCAACCAGCGGGCCCTGGGCACCCGGGTGTCCGATGAGGTGCGTACGCAAGTGCTGGATGATGGTGAAAAATGGATAGACCGCGCCTTTGTCGTCAACGATTGGTATATCTCCGCCTACCAGCCGATTATCGATGTCAATGGTGAGCGGGTCGGCATGCTCTACGCCGGTTTTCTGGAGTCCCCATCGCGTAATGCGCTGTGGCAGGCATTGGGTGTCTTGATTCTGCTGTTTCTGGCGCTGATGCTGTTTTCATCGATCCTTTCGATCAGCGGCGCCAAGTCGATCTTCAAACCCCTCGAGATGATGATGGCGGTGGTTCGCGCCACCCGCGAGGGTTATACCAAACGTATCGGGAAGATCTCATCCATGGACGAGATCGGGGTATTGGCAAACGAGTTCGACCTCCTGCTCGATCTGCTTCAGGAGCGTAATCTTCAGGTGCAGCAGTGGGCCGATCAGCTGGAAGAGAAGGTGGATGAACGGACTGCGGAATTGAAACTGAAGAATCAGAAACTGGTGACCACGATCCAGATCCTGCGTGAGACAAGGGCTCAACTGATTGCCGCTGAAAAGCTCGCGGCATTGGGCGAACTGACCGCGGGTGTGGCGCATGAAATCAACAACCCCACGGCAGTCATGCTGGGGAATCTCGACCTGCTGGTCGAGGAGCTGGGCGACAACGCGACGCCGGTGAAGGGCGAGATCGATCTGATCATCGAGCAGATTTTCCGTATCAAGGATATCATCAACAATCTGTTGCAATACGCCCGTCCCGATGAGATCACGGAGACGCCTTCGGTCATCGATGTCAACGAAGTGGTACAACACACACTGGCGTTGGTTCGCTATCTGCGTAAACAGAAGCAGTTCGAGATACGTATCGATCTGAATGCCTCACGACCGGTCAAGATCAATCCTCACGAGTTGCAGCAGGTCCTGGTCAACCTGTTCGTCAATGCCGTCCATGCATTGGACAGCAGTGCCGGAATCATCTCCCTGAGTACCGATGACTGGGATGAGAAGGGGGTCGTGATCAGGATTGAGGATAACGGCATGGGGATCGAAGAGGAACAGATTGAAATGATATTCAATCCCTTCCATACCAGTAAGCGGGTGGGAGAGGGTACCGGCTTGGGACTGTCGGTCAGTTATGGATTGATCAAGAAGTATGGCGGCGATATCACTGTCCGTTCGGATCGGGGGCAGGGCTCATTGTTCAGCGTGTGGATTCTGCAGGAGCCGGATTTGATGGAAGAGGAGACGGCTTTGATGGAGCAGTTTCAGCCGACGGAGCAAACGCCGGATGCAGCCTCGTCGTCAGTCGGTCAAAGCAAACAGAGCGCCTGAGCGGACAGGCGAAGGGTGGTATAGTCTCCTTTATCGAATCAGTAATCGCTAAGACAAATGAATAGCCTGGAACTAAGACAACTGATAAAAACCCTGGCATTTGCCACCCAGAAACATCGTCACCAGCGGCGCAAGGATATCGAGGCGTCACCCTATATCAACCATCCCATCACCCTGGTGGATATTCTTGTCAATGAGGGAAACATTACCGATCCCGATACCCTGATTGCCGCCTTGCTGCACGACACCATCGAGGATACCGATGCCACGGTTGAGGAGATCGAGGCCGAATTCGGAAAGGCCATCGCCGATATAGTGATGGAAGTGACGGATGACGAAACACTATCCAAACTGGAGCGCAAGGCACTCCAGATCAAGCATGCGCCCGCCCTCTCATACAAGGCAAAACTGGTCAAGCTGGCGGACAAGATCGCCAATCTGCGTGATATCGACAGAAGCCCGCCTGCCGGCTGGACACTGCAGCGAAGTCAGGCCTATTTCGACTGGGCCAAGGAGGTGATCGACGGTTTGAGAGGAACCCACGAAACCCTCGAGGCAATCTTCGACCGGGCCTATGAAAAAAGGCCAACGGGATAAGTCCGCAAATAAACGCCAATGAACGCAAATATCTCTTGTAGATACCATCTCTCCCTTACTCCCACAAGTAGCTATAAAGCGGCTTGTGGGGAGTAATCTTGCTGGTGCTTGAGTACCCCAAAGCACAGATTCTCGTTCCCACGCTCCAGCGTGGGAATGCATACAATACGTAAGTCGTAGCAAGTTGCATCCCCCATTGCATGATGCCTACTATAGATTTTCTCGCAGGGCACAGCTTACTAACGTTCTGCGTATGCTAGTGGCAAGGCTGACCTAGGGCCTGTTAACACTAATCCAATACACCCTGCTGGGGCTGTTTTCGTGCCCAGCAAGGCAGAATGAGCGTGGTGTAGTTATTCTACATGAGCGAATGATAACGCCGCTGGGGGCGAAAACAGCCCCAGCCCTTCGGGTTGTGCCTGAAAAAGCGCCACTCGGCGTTGCTCGTCGCTCATTTGGAATTACCAAACCTCTCTCCTCGCGCCCCGAAGGAAGTGCCCTTGGGGTGCGCCTTGATTGGTGCTTTTTCAGGCACAACAGGGCGCATTGGATTAGTGTTAACAGGCCCTAGAAAGGAAACTGAAAAATGGGAACAATCTTCATCTCCTACGCCAGAGAAGACAAAAACCAAGCCATACAACTTGCCCAGGAGTGTGAATTCCGCGGTGCGGATCCCTGGTGGGACAGAGAGTTGAGCAGCGGCGAACGCTACATCGAGTCGATCCTGCGCCAGGTTGCACAGGCAGATCACTTTGTCCTGCTGCTTTCGCACGCCTCTGCGGAATCCAATTGGGTGGCCTTTGAGGTGGGTGCGGCCCGCGCCAGGGAGTTTGCCATGGGGCGGGATTTTCTCAAGATCGCTAGGCTGGATGACTGCGACATCCCCGGGTTTCTGGGGGAAAGAAATGCAACAGAGTGGAACAACAACAACTACGATGGATTGATCGCCTTGTTGCGTTCCCTGGATCTGCCGGAGGATATCGATTACAAGCCACCAGCCGGAGATCCTGACAAATCGTTGACCGTGTTTCGCGCGGGCGGTCAATGGATGGAGTTGATCATCAGTCACCGGGGGATGGAGTGCGTGCTGGTGGATGTCGGTGAACAGCGCTCCAGACTCCAATGGCAGATGTCACGTGAAGATGTGATCAGATGTGTCGAGCAAAATTGCATTCATGTGGATCCTCCACACAACGATCGCAGCTGGTCGCTTTTCAATTTGGGATTCGGCGGTTGGCGATGGTCACCAACACTCTTTACCCAAGGGGCGGATGCAAACCCCAAAGAGGTTTTTAAAGCAGAGGTCATGCAACACCTGTCATCGATCTACGATTTCTAAGCAAGACTTTTTCTGGTTCCCGTGCGCCTGCGTGGGAACCCATATCCCGCCTCACTACGCCAGCTGCCATATACATTCCCACGCAGGCGCGTGGGAACGATAAAACACACAAAATACTGCAGAGTAATTGTCTCTATATCTATTGGTTTTTCATCCGCCACAATGCGGATAAAGTGTTGTGCCTACACATGCCTCCAACGGAGAAAATCAATGAGTGAAGAAAGACAATTCATACCCTTGAAAATCGCTGTGCTGACTGTGTCGGACACGAGAACGGAAGAGACCGACAAGTCGGGCCTGAAGCTGAAGACGCTTCTCGAGGAGGCGGGGCACAGGTTGGCTGACAAGGTGATCGTACCCGACGACATCTACCGCATCCGCGAGGTGGTTTCAAAATGGATTGCGGATGCCGATGTGCAGGTGGTGATCACCACCGGCGGTACCGGCCTCACCGGCAGGGACGGCACACCGGAAGCGGTATCGCCCCTGCTGGATAAGGTGATCGACGGATTCGGTGAAATGTTCCGGGTGCTCTCCTACGACACCATCGGAACCTCCACCCTGCAATCGAGAGCAGTGGCCGGTGTGGCCAACGGCACTTTCCTATTCTGTCTGCCCGGATCGACTGGCGCCTGTATGGATGGCTGGAGCAAGTTGATTTCCAGCCAACTCGACTATAGGACGCGCCCCTGCAATCTGGTGGAGCTGATGCCCAGATTACACGACAAATAAAAATGTAGGGTGCAGCTAGCCGCACCGCTATCGGCCAGAAGTGGATATCCAGAATAGCCATGCAGCCAGGTCCCGGTTACCCAAAGGCGGACTTTTACTCCCCTTTATCCGATTCTATCCAGCGGGCTTTTTACCCCCTGGCCACCCAGCCCGGCAACATGGGTATAGATCATCGTCGTCGAGACATCCGCATGGCCCAGCAGATCCTGCACAGTTCGAATATCCGTACCCGACTCAAGCAGGTGGGTGGCAAAAGACCAAGGCATTGAGTGCAAGTCCCTGTGTAGCCCCGGAAACCTTGCGGTTTATCGCTAAATGTTCTAAAAAAGAAGCCAGTTCAATTTCTCCGCAGTCACAGGGATGCTTTTCGGAATGGAACACAAGAAAACGGTTGATCCAAGCGAGATAGCTTTTCTCGGTATTTGGAGAATAATCAGCTATTCTCATGGAAATCATGTATTTCCGGTAAATATCCGGGAATTTCTTGCCCAATCTGTTTTTAGGATCTTTCACTGCCTTTTCGATCATTTCATAGCTTCTGGCCACGGTAGGATGATCCTTGCCGAGGGCTTTTGCACCAGAGAGCCAGTGGTCCCACTCAATCTGTTTGGCCCAAGGCAATTTCAGGCAGTGACAAAAAAGGAGCCTGAGCGAATCGACTTTTTGCCGGAACTGCCATTCATTGACATGGGGATTTCTTCCCAGACTACTCAGCCAGGCATCAACAGTTGCAATGGAATGTTCCTTAAGTCGCGTATTGGGATGGTCGGCGATGAAGAACTCGATATGCCGTCGATACCAGGGAATGGACCGCTCGGGGATGCGAAAAAGCTTCAGTACATCACTGTATCTGCTCCAGAAAATCTCAATTCTGGGATCTGTGGAAGATTCTCTTTTTTCCATAAGACAAGCCGCTCCATGCGATTAGATCCAATAGAGAACATCTGGCGGCATAACACAATATTTGGAGCCAGCGGCATAACACGATAAAAAGAGCCGGCAATATACACGGTTATGAGCAAAAATAAGGTGATACTCAGAGACTTTAGTAAGAATGATATTGAGTCGCTTGTTTTATATTTGAACAACGAGAATGTAACCAAGTTTCTTACATCTCGAATACCACAACCATATTCAATTGATGATGCAAATTGGTGGGTAAATACTGGTAGTAAAGAAGGCCTTACTAAGGCAGTAGACGTAAACGGAAAATTTATAGGTTCTATAGGGGTAACTGCCGGAGAGTTTGAGAGTAAAAGATCGGCAGAAATTGGTTATTGGCTAGAAGAAAATTCATGGGGTAAAGGAATAGCTTCTGAGGCGGTTATAAAGATGACTGAATATGTTTTTTCTAATACAAATATAGTCAGATTGTATGCTCCTGTTTTTAGTTCTAATAAAGCTTCTATGAGAGTTTTGGAAAAGTGCGGTTACGAATTAGAAGGTGTATTGAGAAAAGCAATTTTTAAAAACGGTATATTTCTTGATGAGCACTTGTATGCCAAAATCAGCTCATAACAATCGGCTGCACTGGACATTTTGCTCCGCTGGCGCTGCGCAAAATCCCAGTGAGCCGGGGCGTTAGCCAGGAAAAAGATGCCTCGATATTTGAAAATACTTATTGCGTTCGTCGCCATAACTCCTATTGTGTTTTATGCACTTGTAATATTAGCGGTATTATATATAGAAGCAACATATCTATTTGATACCACGCCAAGAGCTGTGAGTGTTTTGGAACGAGTGCCAGGTACATGGATAGTGGAGAATAAAAAGGATCCCTATTGTCTCAGTAAAGGCAGTGGAAAACTTTTGCGTGCCTACCCTGAATTAAGTAAATACTGCGATAAGGAAATTGGAAAAATACACCGAGTATATGTGTATTCACGGATTATTAGAAAGTCATGGAGTTTCTTTATTGATGATAACGGCGTTGTAAGGAAAAAGAACTCTTGGGTGACAATGTGAAGAAGATCTTATTGCCTTTGATGGTCTTTATTGTACTGGTGGCTTTGTCCATATTCTGGGCTTCACTGGAAGGAATGGCAGGCATTCTATTGCATATTATAGCGCTTGCTTCCTATTTGTACCTTTACTACCGAGCGTGGAAAGAAGAAAAAGCTCACATTGTAGTGGTATAGTTATTTTGGCCACCTGATTATGGGTGATATTATCACCCCAGATGATAAATAGGTGATCAAATGACAAAAACACGCAGGAGATTCAGCCCGGAATTCAAACTTGAAGCGGCCCAACTGGTTGTCGACCAGCAGTACTCAATCAGAGCGGCCTGCGAAGCGATGGGGGTCAGTAAATCTTCATTGGAAAATTGGGTACGTCAGCTGCGGCAGGAGCGACTAGGCAAAACACCCAAAGCATCAGCAATGACACCCGATCAACGCCGCATACAAGAGCTCGAAAAACGGCTACGACAGGTGGAGACGGAGAAAGAAATCCTAAAAAAGGCTACCGCTCTCTTGATGTCGGACTCGTTGAACAATTCACGCTAATTCAGCGTTTACATCGAGAGAGCTATCCAGTGAAGCAGCTATGTTGCGTGTTCGGTGTACACCGTAGCAGCTATCGGGCATGGCGGGATCGCCCGAAGCGGTTGTCAGAAACAGAGTGGCGGCTACGCGAGCATGTGAAGTCTGCCTATGAATTAAGCAATGGCTCAGCCGGCGCCAGGACGATTGCGAGCATGGTGACAGCACAGGGTTGCCCGTTAAGCCGTTATCGTGCGACACGCCGTATGCAGGCGCTGGGCCTGGTGAGTAGCCAGCAACCCAAACACCGCTACAAGAGAGCCGAGCAGCCGCATACCAATATACCAAACCGGCTGGATCGACAGTTTGATGTGGTTGCACCCAATAAAGTCTGGGCGGGCGATATTACCTATATTTGGACTGGGCGACGTTGGGCATATCTGGCCATTGTGTTGGATTTATTTGCGCGACAGCCGGTGGGATGGGCATTATCGTTGAACCCAGATAGCGCGTTGACTAAAAAAGCTCTGACAATGGCCTATGAGTCTCGTGGTGAACCAAAAGGCGTGATGTTTCATTCTGATCAAGGTTGCCAATACACTAGTCTACCGTTTCGTCAGCAGCTATGGCGTTATCAAATGGTACAGAGCATGAGTCGACGTGGTAACTGCTGGGACAACAGTCCCGTGGAACGATTTATCAGAAGCTTGAAAACCGAATGGATGCCTGAGATCGGCTATCGCACTTTTGAGGAAGCGAAGCACCATATCACGGAGTATATTATTGGATACTATAGCCAGTTTAGGCCACATACTCACAATGATGGATTGGCACCCAGGGTAGTTGAGCAACAGTACTGGAATGCACAGAAAACCGTGGCCAAAAATACTTGACCACTACACATTGCTATTTCCATGTATATAGGTACTTTTATAAGTGTATTAGCTTGGGGAGGATGGATTGTGATTATTACTGCTAATTATGCAATATAGTATGGAGCACATCATAAAGGCTAAAAATGTATAACGAGACAGGGGGTCTCGTTAACGTAACTGTTGAACTAAACCGCTACGCGGGGCCATCCACGCCCCACCCCTGAGTCATCATCAACCAGACTCCTAAAGGACCACTGTTGGTCTACCACACAGGAGTCAACCGATGACACAACTTCGCGAACAGATGATAGACGCCATGACCGTGCGTGGATTTTCGCCGCGTACCCACCAGAGCTATCTGATGGCGGTGAAGGATCTGGCCCGTTATTATCAGCGTCCCCCGGATCAACTCGGTGAGGATGAGTTGCAAGCTTACTTTCTGTATCTGGTCAAGGAGCGGCACTTAAGCGATGCCAGTTGCCGGCTCTATCGCCATGCCATCCGTTTCTTCTATCTCGAAGTGCTCCAGCAAGCGTCGTTCGATGTGAAGATCCAGGTGCCCAAACGCAGGCAACGTATCCCGGAGTTACTCCAGCGATCGGAGATCGTACGCATGCTCAATGCCTGTTCCAACCGTAAGCACCATATGCTATTGCTGACCTGTTATGGCTGCGGCCTGCGGGTCAGTGAACTGGTCAAACTCAAGCTTCGGCATATCGATGGAGAACGCGGATTGCTGCGCATCGATCAGGGCAAGGGTGGTAAGGACCGTTATGTGGGCTTGCCGCCGACGTTGCTCAAGCACCTACGTGACTATTGGCACGTTGAGAAACCTGCGCGCTGGCTGTTTCCCAATGAACAGCATCCCGATGAAGCGCTATCGATCAGCACGCCGCAGAAGGTATTCCGACGGGCCAAGCGCCAGGCGGGCATCACCAAGGTGGGTGGCATCCACAGCTTGAGACACGCCTATGCTACCCATCAACTGCAGGCCGGCATGGCGGTGCAGCAGTTGCAGTATCAACTGGGCCACCGCAGCATCCAATCGACCTTGCGCTATGTACATTGGGTGTTCAATGATCGTCAGAGCGATCGCCGTGGCGCCGATTTGATTGCAGCGCTGGGGCTGCGCGATGGCTGAGGCCATCGACCTGCAAACCCTGCTCAAGCGCCACCTGCCCACCTACCGCCAACACCACCGTCTCGATCTGCGCCGCTGTCAGGTATTGTCACATCTGATGCAGTGCCGGACTGAAGCCATGGGTGGGGTACGCTTAGCCTGTGACCCTTGTCAGGCGCATCAAAACCACTACTATGCCTGTCGCGACCGTCACTGCCCGCGCTGTCAGTGGCAGGCCTCGCGGCAGTGGGCGGACAAGCAGTTGCGTGCCCAATTGCCGGTAACCTATCACCACTTGGTGTTCACCCTGCCCGAGACCCTCAACGGTTGGATCGAACTGCATCCTCAGCTGATCACGACCTTGCTGTTTCAAACAACCTGGGAGACGCTGCAGGCCTTCGCTGAAGACCCCAAGCGCTTGGGCGGGGGGTTGGGGATGACCGCGGTGTTGCACACCTGGGGCTCGACGTTGACACGCCATGTGCACCTGCACTGCCTGGTGCCGGGCGGCGTGCTGAGCCCGCAAGGCGAGTGGAAACCGAGCAAGAGCGATTATCTGTTTCCTGTGCGTGCGCTCTCAAGGCGCTTTCGCGGTCTGATGGTCAGCCGATTGCGGGCCTGTGCCCAAGGTGGGGAGCTCTCACGCATCAGTCACCCGGGCGAGATCGATCTCATCCTGGAGCGGTTGATGGGACAAGACTGGGTGGTCTACAGCAAGCCCTGTCTGCGCACCGAGCATGTCATCGACTATCTGGCCCGATACACTCACCGCACTGCCGTCAGCAACCGCCGACTCCTGGGCTTGGAGCAGGATCAGGTTGGCTTGCGCTACAAAGACTACCGGGACCGGCGCTGGAAGGTCATGCAGTTGTCTGTCGATGTGTTGATCCAGCGTTTTCTGCTGCATGTACTACCCAAGGGCCTGATGCGTATCCGCCATTACGGCTTCCTGGCCAATGCCTGCCGGGCCAAGCAGTTGCCCCGCATCCTTAAGGCGATCGCCGAGGCAGGCCTACAAGCGGTGGTTGAATCAGAAACAGAGAAGCAGGTGGCCCGTTGGTGTTTTGCCTGTCCCAGCTGTCAACGACCGATGCGTGTAATCGCACAACTAGCGCCGCAATGGCAACGCATGGAAGGCGGATGACGATGCCCTAGCCTGAGCGTCGGCGTCATCCAGACACTTGATCAGCTCAAGCGCTGAGGTCAAAGTGCGGCCAATCCTCTGAAAATAGGTTATTATCGGTACAAAAGGGAGCCGCAAGCCGTGCTCGAACCACAGGGAGGTCGGTCAAAACCGCTCCCAACAGCCCTAGCGCAACGGAACGCTGTCACGCCAATCTCCCTCAGGTGCAAGGCGCCAAAAACAAATTCTTATTAATAGAGAGTGGGCAGCCGCCCCAAGGTCGGCTTAGTCCAACAGGCGTTTATCCCGCATGCGGAAAACGCACGAGGGATAAACACTACACGGTTAGCGTAATAATATGGATATGAACACTGAGCTTTTGAACGAAATAAACAACGCATTATGGATACTGGTTTACCTGGTTGGTACAGCCATCACCCTACATGTCATAAAAACAACAATTCTCTCCATCAAAGAATATCGAAAATTGATGGAGAATAAGTTTTATGAAACAACAAATGCTTTCTTCGAGAATGGTGACTATGCTGAAGTCACTCGGTTATGCGAAGAACAAATTCGGAAAAAGCCAAAAGACGCTTACGGATATTGGTTTATGGGCAAGGCTCAGTATGAACTGGGTAATTACGAAAATGCACTTTCTAATTTCAAAGCAACATTAGAAATACACCCTACTTGGGAAAAAGACTGGGTTCAGCCATACTACGAGAAAATAGAACATGCAAAACAAAACGCTAACAATTAGCTCCACAGGACAAAATACTCGCTGTGAGCCTCCCCAAAAATAATTGACACCTCAATAACAACGAGAGGTGTTACATGAGAAAGAATCATTCTTTAGATATAAAGATACAGGCAGTACTTAAAGCCAGCAGACCAGGAATTCTAGCCAGTGAGGTAGCCGAGGAGATAGGCATACATACATTTTCGCTGTATCGTTGGAAAAAGGAACTGCGAGATGCGGGGTTACTCAATAGAATGCCAAAGAAAATAGACTTTCAGGCAGACCTAAAGCTAAAGGACCAGCTGAAACAGCTGGAAAAAGAGAACAAGCAGCTAAAGATGGAGAATGCTGTCTTAAAAAAACTCAAGGAGCTAGGCGAAGCCAAAAAAAAGAAGCCTTCCAAGTAATTGATGATTTACACCATGAATATGGTATTGCGCCTCTTTGTCGGTTGTTGGGGGTCACCCGTGGTGGCTATTATGCATGGAGGAACCGACCTGGATCTTTACGAGATGTGTACAACAGCATGGTTGTGAAAGAAATTGTACAGATTCATCGAGAGGTAAAGGAAATATACGGTAGCCCGAGGATGACTCGAGAGTTGAAAAACAGGGGTTATTCACGTTGTGAGAACACAGTTGCTAATCTGATGAGGGAAGCAGGAATACGGGCAAAAATGGATCGACGATACAAGCCCAGGCAATGGCAACCTGGCTCTAAGATTGCTAAGAAGAACCTTTTGCTTGATATGCCCATGCCAGACAAGCCCCATGAAGTATGGGTAGCAGACTTCACCTACACGCGGCTTTACGGTGAGTATGTGTATTTATCGGTTATTATGGATCTATGTAGCCGAGAATTGGTAGGAGAAGAGATTGGCAAAACAAGAGACGCTGAATTGATCGCACGAACCTTTAACAAGGCAAGGAAAAAACATCCTAATGCGATACCGAAGATATTTCATTCAGATCGCGGTATTGAGTATGCAAATCATAAGATTGGTAAAATGTTGAGTGATATGTCAATTAAGCAAAGCATGTCGGGCAAGGGTAACTGCTATGATAATGCTCATATGGAGTCATTTTTTCATACCTATAAGTCTGAAATGTATTATACGGAAAGATTTTCTGATCTTGAGGACTTTAAAAGAAAAACGAAGAACTATATTCGTTTTTATAATCGGAAGAGATTACACTCAAGTTTGGGTTACATGTCTCCGGAGCAATATGCAAAGTCGAAAATTTAATGTGTCAACTTATTTTGGGGAACATCACTGCGCTCGCATTTTGCCCGTGAGCTAGGCGTTAGTTGCCCATAAGGATTCAGAGCATTGTTTGAGAAAAAGCCAATAGTCAAAGAGATCAAGTTAGGTCGTGAATACGATTTTTCGTATGAAAACTTTGTACTGGCAACGCAGCATGAGGTTTATCTCTTAATCGAGAAGTCCGAAGGCTTGATCTACGGTATTAAGTTCAAATCTAGGTTAGTGAAGTACGGCAGTCCAAACGACGAAGTTCGAGGTGGGCATCCATTAACAAAATACGGCTTGGGCTTTTATGGCCTCTTCGAGGTAGAGAATTCGCCGTGGATAAAAGAGCAAATCGAATTAAACAAGGTCCACCCTCGACATAGTGATTCATTGTTTTCTGGGCTTTCACACTTCGTAGCGTGCTTTCAAGATGTAATGCTTGAAGTAACATCAAAGTCTTATGAAGAGTTTCAAATAACCCAAGAAGAATTGGATTTAATACTTCAAGAGCAGGTGTCAAATCTTGAGGCATAAAAAATAGTAACGAGACAGGGGGTCTCGTTAACGTAACTGTTATGCACAATAAGGATCGACACATGGAGCAATGCACCAACCCAGAATGCAAAAAGCAATTTCGCGTTACCAAAATTGGCGGAGGCGTTCCTGGTGGCAAAGAACGTGAGGAGGTTATTTGCCCCTACTGTAATACCGTAGTGCGCACCGAAATGACATCTGCCTCTTTCATCACCAGTAAACTCGAAGATCAATAGCAAAGGAGTGCCTTATGAGCGAAGAGCACAAAGCAAAAATCGGCATTCCAGCCGATCACAACCTAGTTCAAACTGATACCAAATGGGAGCAGCGCAAGAGTCTGGATACCGACACCTACTGGTATGACGAAGTTGATGGAGAAGGAAACGTAGTCGCAAAGTGGGTTGTTAAAGACTCAACCTCCGTCTATCCACCTTTCGGAAGAGATATTTCTTTCGAGAAAGTCGGTTGAATGCATAAAAATACATAACGAGACAGAAGGTCTCGTTAATGTAGCTGTTAGGTTTCTCGAAACCACGGTGAGAACCTCTTGGTTTAACTATTACCGTGGCATATTGGAGAAAAGAAATGAAAAATATATTTGGAATAGTATTTTTTCTAGCATTATTCGGGCTAAGTGGGCTTGTGAGTGTTGAAGCTAGCACTCAAGAAGAGAGGCAGAAATTATTTTCACAATGCTATAAAGATCCTGCCGCCGATACGGCAAAGTATGGGCATGGTGGTAACTGTTATGCTCACTGTCTTCCCGGAGAATGCGAGCGCCTCGGATTTGTCATAAGAACCAATTTATTTAATATTTGTAGAAATAATCCAAATGCTGACGCTCAACGTTATGGGCATGGCGGTAATTGTTGTGCACACATAACTCGAAGTGAAGGTGATCTAGTCAATCGTCAAGCAGGGAAGCGCCTATGTAACTTCGACACGAATCCTAATGTATCGTTGGAAGATTTGGTTGAGGTATATAATGCAGGTTGTACTGTTGCATTAGCAGTAGGTTACACCTGCGTGCCAATTCCACAATAGAAAACCTAACCAGGGCCTCCAATCGACCTCAGCAGATCCCCCGATAAAGTGGATACTTTCTGATAACTTCAGGAGGTAAATGTGCCGAGATACAATCAACCAAGGAAAACTTGGAAATACACAAAAGATTTTAAGGTAAAAGCAGTAAAATTGAGTTACCAGCCAGACATACAGGTAAAACAAGTAGCGGAAGGACTGGATATACATCCTTTTATGCTATCCAGGTGGCGAAAAGAGTACCGCGAAGGTAAGCTTCAAGGAGATAATCAGAAGAGAGTTGGCGTGACGAAACATAAGACAACTGTGAGTCAGAGAGAGCTAAGGGAGAATGCCCGTTTAAAGCAAGAAAATGCACGTCTCAAGAAGGAGAATGACCTTCTAAAAAAGTGGCAACGGTATCTGGCGGAACAACATCAGAACGATTTGGATTTATCCAAAGGCATGGACAAGAGCTAGGTGTCAGATACCTGTGTAATTGGTTAGGCGTGAGTACAAGTGGCTACTATGCCTGGTCAAAGAGAAAAGAGCCGAGACGTATTAAAGAAGATCGAAGATTACTCATATTGATTGAAGCGATCTATTACAAGAGTCGCTGTACATACGGTAGTCCACGTGTCTATCAGGCTCTAAAAAAGCAGGGTGTACGTGTTGGTCGTAAGCGTGTGGAAAGACTGATGCGACAGGCAGGGCTTCAAGCGAGGGCGATGAAGTACTACCGGCAACTGGCAGGATTACACCGATTCTTTATGAGTATTGGTAATTTACGCACAGAAGTAGGTAAGCCGAAAGCGATCAATCAGCAATGGGTGGCAGATCTGACTTATATTAAGGTAGGTAAACAATGGCGCTATCTGGCAATAGTGATGGATCTATACTCCAGGAGAATTATAGGTTGGTCCCTGAGCCAGTCAAAAAATACAAAATTGACGATAGCCGCTCTGATGATTGCGATCAAAAGACGGCGGCCCGAAAAGGGACTGATATTTCATACCGATCGTGGATCAGAGTATCGATCTTACGATGTACTGAGAGTGCTAAAGACACAGGGGATTATACCGAGTATGAATCGACCCTACCATAGTGTGGACAACGCAGAAATGGAGTCATTCTTTAAGTCACTTAAGGGTGATGTAATTAGAGGTAAAACTTATATGGATGAAGTAGATTTGAGAAGTGATTTATGTAGTTACATCAATTATTTCTATAATAGGGAGAGATTGCACTCCAGTTTAGGATATAGGTCGCCTGTTGAATTCGAAGCTATGCAGGCTTGAAAAATGTGGTATCCATTATTTCGGGGGAAGTCCACTCGCTACCGCTCGGCGATTGAGGCCAGGCGTTATGTTGCTTAGGGGTTCTAGCATGAGAAACTTTTGCGTCACGGATGTAAAAGGGCAGTTTAATGGCTAAGAAAACTCTAGATGCCACACCGGAAAAACGTATTTTTTTATCGATTATCTCGGAATACGACTTAAAGAGATCGATATGTGAATTAATAGACAACGCGATTGATCTTTGGACTAGAACCAAGAGAGAGGGCTTGGTAATTCGAATCGAGTTAGATACTCGGCAACAATCGATATCTATACATGACAATGCGGGAGGCCTCGAGGAGGATAGACTCGATCATATTATAAGTCCCGGAAAAACTAGCAACGATATTGATGATAGCGTGATCGGATATTTCGGCGTGGGTAGCAAGAGGGCTGTTGTTGCTCTCGCAAAAGATATTAGTATTAAATCTAGGTTTGGTACTGAAAAAACGTTTCTGGTAAAGCTTGATGAGGATTGGATAACGAATGACTCAAGTTGGCATTTGCCATATGCAGAAGCTCCGACGCCGCTAAGCCCTTCATCAACAGTAATTGAACTAGGTAAACTTCGAATTCATGTTAGTGAAGATGATACTGAAGTACTTAAAGCTCAATTGTCAGAAATTTATGCGCGATTTATTGAAAGCGGGATAACTATTAAAATAGATGGTGAAATACTGGGGCCAATTCATTTTGATGATGAGTGGTCTTATCCGCCTAAACTTTTGCCGACTAGATTCACAGGTGCTGTGGAAATTGAAGGCAGAGTGGTCGAGGTCGAGATTCTATCGGGATTGATAGATCACCCAGGTGATCCAGATGATAGTTATGGGGTTTTTGTTTACTGCAACAACAGGTTAATTTCTAAAGGGCTCAAAGACTACTCAGTTGGGTTCACCTCGGGCTTGGTAGGTAATCCTCACTACAATGTTTCATTGGCTAGGACTATTGTTTCTATAAAAGGACAATCGCAAGACATGCCTTGGGATAGTAGTAA
Source organism: Candidatus Thiodiazotropha sp. LNASS1 (assembly GCF_964212655.1). Classification (NCBI taxonomy): domain Bacteria; kingdom Pseudomonadati; phylum Pseudomonadota; class Gammaproteobacteria; order Chromatiales; family Sedimenticolaceae; genus Candidatus Thiodiazotropha; species Candidatus Thiodiazotropha sp. LNASS1. The sequence goes on from NZ_OZ156465.1 coordinate 4,274,762, forward strand.
AAGTAGCATAAATGCGAAACATGAAATATGGCAATCAATCCGTAAAAGCGTAATTGATGCAACTAAAAGATATGCGCAAGTATCTAGGAGTCTTCAAGGTGCATGGGACAAGGAGGTGTTTAAACACTCCACTGGGCATATCGAAAATGCAAAGCTAGACAATATTGAAAACATCCCCAAAAGCTATCTCCCGAAGCCTGCACCTAGCAGAACAAAATGGCATCAAAAAATAATCAATAAGAATGCAGCCACTTTAAGAAAGAAGCGTTGGGCCGCCGGTATATTAGATAGTATTTTGGCTGCAGATATGATTTTTGGAGGGCCGTTAGCACATAAAAATCGAATCAGCTTAATAGTTTTGGATAGCACATTAGAAATAGCATACAAAGAGTACTTAGTTAGTGAAGTGGGGATTGGCGTTCGTAAATTTAAAGAAATTTCTGAAAATCGCAAAAGAGTACAAGACGAAGTTCTAAAGCATATCCCTCTAGATGAAGATGAAGTTAAGAAAATCGATCATTATTATAAATTGAGATGTGATCTGATCCATCAAAGAGCGACTCCAAATGTTGGTGATGATGATATAGAGGATTACCGCGCAATTGTGGGGGAGGTTTTGGAGGTGATGTTTGGTATCGAGTTGTGACATTAGTAACATAATTATAAGTTATGCCAAATAGAGAGAGTCACAAAAGTCTTGGTAGAGCATGCCTAATTGCTCCACTAATTGCGCCTGTTCTATATTATATCGGCGCTTTGATTGCGATGGTTATCGAACCAAATAATAGAGTGAGTTTAATAAGTGCTTTAATATTTATAATGAGTATCGGCATTCCAGTTAGCTATGTTGTAACTTTGGTATTAGGCTTGCCAATTTACCAAATTCTAAAAAATAAAGGGGTACTTACTTTAACTAATATCAGTCTAAGCGGTGTGTTATTAGGAGCTGTTGTGTTCTTATTATTTATTGGGTGTGTATCAACTATGAATGTAATAGAGTTTGTTAGCGTCTCTGCTATTGGTGCTACGTTGGGCGGCTCTGTTGCCCTGACATTCGGAATTATATCAGGCATAACCAGGCCTTCCATCGGACGCAGTCGCTAACGCGCCTGCTCCGCTGAAGGCAACGTTATACCTCTGATAAATAGAAGCTTTTATCCACATCGACATGTACACAAATTGTGCCTAAACTTAACTCATGGACGTTGAGTGGGATCCAAGGAAGGCGGCTGAAAATCTCCGTAAACACGGAGTCGATTTCGCTGATGCAGTGATTGCCCCGGAGGACGAAAACGACCTCACGATCGAAGATCGCGATCATCCAGAACAACGCTTTAAAACATTGGGATTAGGACCAGATCTCAAAGTTCTTTTTGTTGTTCATGCTGAGCGTAACGAAAATTTAATTCGCATTATATCTGCCCGGGACGCGGATCGCAGTCAAACCAAACAGTATTATCAAGGCCTGAGCTATGAGTGAAAATTTCAGTAAAGGAAAGCGTGGCGCAATTATCAAACCCGACCCAAATAAGGTTCGTATTACTATTCGTTTGGATGCCGATATTATCGGACACTTCAAGAGCCTGGTACATGCTGCAGGAGGCGGGAACTACCAATCTCTCATCAACGAAGCATTGCGTGAGCACATCAAAGCACACGATAAATCTCTGGAAGATGCGTTACGTAAGGTCATCAGAGAAGAATTAAAGCAAGCGGGGTGAAAGGTATAACCATGCGACCCAATCCGACGCGGCAGAGCCGCACGGCTGGCCTTAATCGTTAGATTGCTTTTTGGCAGAATTTGTAGGAATCCCGGCCAACTCTCAATAGGAAAAGCCACCGACTACTTGAATGCCGTCCGGTTATTGTCTAAAACTAAAACACCTCGATTGCGGCAAAAGGATTGGCAGGAATAACAGGAAATGCAGAGTGTTTGGTCAAACACTGGGAGCTTACCGTTTGCGTCGGAGGATTGGATGGCGCCAGTGGGACAGACGCCAACACAACGTTTCGAGCGGGTGCAATCCGACGTGAAGGATATTTTCCCGAATAGCTGATCTCTGATCGTCCGGTAGTTTGCCAACGGCGATGCCTCTATGGCCTTGAGTAACAAAGCCCGCATTGCCGGAACCCGTTTGTTCCCGTACGGCTGCTGTTCCGCGCCGTCATGCAAGCGCCCCACCATGACTGCGGCGGCAGAGGCCGAGCGCTCCCGGAATAATGTAAAAAACTGGCGACGAGAAAGCGATGGGGCCTGATATTCGAGTTCTTCCCTGTTCTGTATCAATTTGACGGCGTGGCTGGGGACAATATCCTTCAGCCGGTCGTGAGCGGCGGTAACGCTGTCCAGGATATGACTGTTCGCGCATTCGCTACAAGCAGTCAAGTTGATGTGTAACCCGTCAGGGAAAACCAGTGCAAACAGCACCATCACTTCCGGATGGGCCAAGTAGCCGAGGCATGAAAGCCGCGCATGGGCATCATTATCCGGCTGTCCCTTGCATCCGAGTACGGGAAGCGGATGGTCAGCAAGGTCGGACAGGAGGCGAGGTAGGGAAAGACCCGGGGAAGAGAGTGCCGCCGTCGGGCAAACCGAGAGACACGCAAGGCATTGAGTGCAAGTGCCGGTGTTGATGTGCAGACCTCCTTGGCCCCATGAAATGGTATCCATCGGACAAATGTCCATGCACTTGGTACAGCGATTGGCAGTGCAGCGATGACGGACACACCGTGATCGGTCGACGGTGACTGCCGTCTCGGGGGCTAGCGTCTTCAAAGCGTAGCCGCTCAGGGGCACAATCATGGCAGCAATACCATGCCCGGCTGCCGCAGGGCACCAAGGACGAAGCGCCGGGTCAGGTCGGCGAGCTTCCTGTAAAATGCTGTGCACGAGCCCTCTTTCATAGCCTCTGTAAACGGAACTATCCACTGACCCAGGTGTTCATCGAGCAAGCTGCGTTCCAACTCGGCTAAGCGGTTCCGTTCATTGGATTCAGTATGACCGTTGCCTAGGCGGGCATTTAACAGATAGAGGAATTCCAACTCCACAGCCACATGGTCGGGCATCTCGGTGAACGCCTCGGCGACATGGAATCCGCCTTCGCGGTAAAGGGCCAGCACCGCCATGGTGGTATCGCCCATAACGATGTTTCCGCGGTCCAGGTAAACCGATCCGTAGGGTTTGGATCGGATATTGAAAGGACCGAGGAACAGGCGGGTGTAATCGATCCGTAGGTCCTCGTAGCTGATCTCACGGAAGCAAGCACCCATGACTTGCGCTGCCGCGGCATATTCAGAATCCAGGGCCGACAAGGCCTGTTCCAGCTGGCCAAAGATGTCCTCTTCCAGAAAGGCTTCCTCCGGCTCGTAATAGCAGGCACTGAGCATACGGCAGGCGTCCGCTTTGGCTTGATGTCGGCGCTGTACGTCGTTTTGAAGGTTTTCCATGGAAATCCCTTTAAAGCAAAGGGCTGGGGCCAACGACCCCAGCACCAATTCATCGTGCGTGCGATCCTCAAACGGTCGGATCGTTGTAACTTCGGATATAGAAGACGTTGGGTTCGGTTCCTTCCTCTTCCTTTAGCCGAGTCGTTTTCTGAGCGGCGAGGATCTTGGCGATCGCGCTATTGGGATCATTTTGATCACCGAAGATCCGGGCGTCTGCCGGGCACGCCTCAACACATGACGGTAGTTCACCGACGCTTGTTCTGTGATAACAGAACGTACACTTCTCGATGATACCCATGTTGCGCACCGGCGGATAATCGCCTGAATTGAACCTGTTCTCGCTGGGCGGCGTCGCACCGGCCGTCTTGGCTACTTCGGCTCCCGATGCCGTGCATCCGGCGATGGCCGGGCTCTCATCGAGCCACTCCGGATGGACCGGAAAATCGAACTGATTGAAACTGATGACGCTGTAGGTTCCGCCGTCGAGACTGGAATCGTCCAGCTCCTGAGAACTATAGGGGCAGGCGTCCAGGCAGGCCCCGCAGCCAATGCACCTTTCCTGGTTGAAGAGCGTCGTACCGTCGGGCGCCTTGAACATGGCTTTGGGCTCGGTGGGACATTCTTCGATACAGGGAGGATTGCTGCAATGATTGCACAGCACTGGCATTTGCACATAGGTAGTGTTAGGAAACTCGCCCTCTGTCTTCATGACGAAGTCGGCCCAGTTGAAACTCTGATTGTGGGCCCGAGCCTGGGTGTTGTTTTCTGCCTTGCAGGCCAACGCACAACTGCCGCAACCTGTGCATTGGTGCAGATCGATTACCATTCCATATTTGACTGACATGATCTTATCCCCGTTAATTAATTCGGTCGATGGCTAGAGCTTCTGGATCTTGACGCGCGACACGGCATGACGGGCGGTCGAGCCGCTGAGGCGGTCGTAATCGGCCGGCAGCAGTTCGTTGTTGTTGAACCCGCGCGGGACATGTTTGCCGTAGTCCGCGCTGGCCAACCGGCCGTAGGCCCAGTGGCCCATGCCGAAGGTCTTGTTGACCGTGCCCGGGCGAACGCCTTCCCAGAGTTTGACTTGAATTTTCACACTCTTTTCTGGCGATGTTACCGTTACCCAGTCTCCGTCTGTCAGCTTCAGTTTCTGGGCATCCTTGGGATTGATCTTGAGGACATCTGTGTGACTGATATCGCCCGGATCGACCTTCTTGAATTCATAGAATTCGTTTAAGTTCTGTGACCGACCCTCGCGGCTCAACCGGCTACGGCTGTCCATGAAGACGAAAGGAAATTCGTTCTCGTCGCCATGGTATTTAGCCGGTTCCCAATGCGGTACAAAGACCTGCTCGCCGCGACCCGCGTATTGGGTGACTTCCATGACCTTGTCGATGCTGACCTCGTATTTCTCGGCGTGCATGCCGAGCACCTTCTTCAAAGTCTCGCTGTAGAACTCGAACTTATGGGTCTCTGTTTTGAAGCCCTTCTCCCACTTTTTCTTGAAAGGATACTGGTCGGACTGCCACAGACCGAGTTTCACGAATTCCTGCCATCCGTTGATCTTCTCGCCACTATGGTATTTGGTGGGATTCCATTGCTTCTCGGTCATGACCTTGACGACGATTTCGGCGAACTGCGCCTCGTTTTCAGCTGCCTTGCCGGTTTCAGGATCCTTCAATTCGGTTTGGAAGTAGTCGAACAGGTTCGGGAAGCCTTTTTCCTTCAGCTTCTTGGCCAGCATCCAGACCACTTCGGTCTCGTCGATGCGGGTGTCCCACAGTGGCTTGACCAAAGGTTGCTGCAGGCCTATGTAACTGTAGCGGTTGTACTTGCTCGGCACCAGGCCCCAGCGTTCGAACATATGGAACGATGCCGGCAGCACAATATCGGCAAACTGGCTCATCTCCGAGGGATTGGTCACGATGTGCGCGAAGAAGGGAACTTTCTCCAACGCCTTTTCCCAACGGGTCGCACCGGTGCACGAGAAGGTGAAATTGTTCCAATAACCGATGGCCACTTTGATTTCGTAAGGATCTTCGTCGAGGATCCCGTCGGCCGCCCGGTTGGTGACCACGCCGCCGCCCGGTTTTTTCTTGAGTGAGGGGAATTCAAGGGTGCCACGCTGGTCGATCTTCTTGTGTTTCACTCCTTTTTGGGCGATTTCGTCCAGGTACGGCTTGAATTTCTCCTTGTAAAGCGGAATATGGGTATAGGGCGCCTTCATCTTCTGCAGTGTGCCACCCTTGTTGTCGGCGCCGCCGACCAGGCCGTTGAGGGCATGGGCCGCAAGGGCGCCATAGGCGCCGCGTGGCTGCATGGCGGCACCCGGCGCCATCCATACCATGACGTTGGGTGCTGCTTTTCCGAAACCGATCGCCACGCGCCGGATCTGTTCCGCCGGCACCAGACAAATCTTTTCCGCCCATTCGGGAGTCCGGTCCTTAAGCTCGAGGTTCCACCACTTGACAACGCCATGGGTGAGTTTTTCGTCGAACGCCGTCTCGTCCACCATTGCGCCGGTCTTGAAGGCGTTGACACCGTCCTTGAAGTCACCGACGAACTCCCGGCTCCATAGCCCTTCAGTCAGAATGACATGTGCAAGTGCGAGGGCAAGCGCACTGTCTTCCCCCGGTTTGACCGGCATCCATTCGTGGGCCTTGGATGCGGTCGCCGAAAGGCGTGGGTCCACCGCAACAACGGTCGCCTGATCGAGAACCTTGCCCCATTGGCGGATGGCGTTGGGTACCTGGCGGTTGGAGGCGATGGGATCGCCGCCGAAGCAGATCACGTATTTGCTGTTCTCCAGGTCGTAATCGCGGTAGTCCCAATAACCTTCGGTGTAGTAGGAGCCGAATTTTTCCGCCTCGGCGCAGATGGCGCTGTGGGAGATATTGTTGGGAGAGCCGAAAATCCTGGGCAGCGCACCATAGATGACGTCGCGGCAATAGGTATAACGGCCGCGCATCAGCATAAATTTTTCCGTTTCGTTGTTTTTGCGCAATTCCATCATCTTGTCGGCGATAGTATCCAATGCCTCGTCCCATGAAACCGCCACGAACTTGGGATCGACGCCGCGCCCCTTCTTCGGATTGGTGCGCTTCATCGGCACCTTGATGCGGTCGGGATCGTACATCTGCCCGATAGCCAGATGCCCGCGTGGACAGACGTAGCCATTACTGCTCTTGGAAAGATGATGGCCGCGGACCTTGACCACCCGGCCTTCCTGAACGAAGGCCTCGGCAGCGCACCAGGAGGTACAGCCCTGGCAGACGGTCGGCACCCATTTGCCTTTGCCGGGAGAGGCGGGCTTGGGTGCGGGGCCATCGGCCGGCGGATCTTCAGCCATTGCCTCGCGCACCATGGCGGAGGTCGCGATAAGGCCACCAGTAGCGACAGAACTCTTGATAAAATCTCTACGATTAAGTTTCATGCTCCTCCTCCTATTTGGTCTTTTCAGGAAAATCCTGAGTAGTGTTCAATGTTCAAGAATCGATGACATGGTGGAAAACCAATTGTCGGTTCTCCACGAGCCGGATAATCAAGTTCTTAATTGTTCTTCGTTTTCGTTTTCGTCTTCGACTTCTTCCCAACCGGTAATCATCGCTTTGATATGGGCGGTCGGGGTATGTCCGGCGGTAGCCAGGTAGACATGGACGATCAGGAAGATCAACATCAGGTAGGCAGCACTGGCATGCGCCACGGCTACCCACTCCAGTGGCAGATTGGCCAGTCCGTACTCAGGCCAGACATCGTAGAACAGGTAGAGCCAGCCGCTGAACCATATGGTCGGTCCAATCACCAGCAACACGAACAGGTAGGCGAGGCGCTGCAGCGGATTATGCTTGTACCGCGTGGTCTGCCGGAACGGGTGCGGGGCATTGGTGAAGATGCCGACTGCGTAGTACTTGATCATGGCATCGGCCTTCTCCAGGGTAGGCATGTACTGCTTCCACTCCCCTGTGGTGAAGTGCCAGAAGATAGCGAAGATCCAGAGGCCGACCAGGGTCCAGGCAGCGATAGTGTGGTAGCCGACCACCTGCTCGAAGCCGAACAGGGAGTAGATACCGTGCACCTCGAAGCCGGTGACCAGCAGGGTAATGATCAGCGCCGCCTGGGACCAGTGCCAGAAACGCTCGAAACGTTTGAACACGTAGATTTTCTTTGGCATGACTTTATCCCTTCTTTTGGCTTGAGATAACGCGAATCGCGCCGTGCAAGAGCACGCCAATCAGCGCCAGCAATGCCATGGTCAAGAACAGTTTATCGAGTATGGGCAGGCTGCCAATGCCCGGCATATAAAGACCTTCAACATCTTTCATGCGGCCATCCCTGCTGTGACAGGACACGCAGGCGAGAGCATCCTCGGCTGGCGCGACCATGTGATTGACGGGGATGCGCATTTCGGTTTCGACAAAGCCGACCTGACCGCTGAACTCCCTGCCTGCCACCTTCATTGCGGCATCGATGGATGCCGGCCAGTCAAAGGTCTTCCAGTAGCCATCGTTCTTCTTTCCGAACAAGCTCGCCGGCACGAGGGTCGCCTTTTCCTCATCGATGGGTTGTTTCCCACGCAAGGTCTTGACCGGCCATATGCGGGCTTTGGGATCATCAGGACCACCCGCGAGAGTGTTGAGCTGCACGACCCCGGAGGGATCGATGCTGTCATCCATGGTTGTGAATTCGATCTGGCCACTGAACCAGACGTATTCCGGCACCAGGTTTTCGGCCCACTGAGCGCTTCCCCGTTGTGATGAGTACGTGATGCGTCCCTCGCCATCCTTTTCGACGATCGCCTTGCCCTTTTCATTGAGACGACCGGCCGTCGACCAATCCCAATAGGTTTTTGTCGGCAGGCCGCCACGCGCCAGAGCGGGGATATGGCATGTCTGGCAGGCGATCCGGTCTACGTGATTGTTTAGCTTGGGGTTGGCGCTTTCCGGGTGGGGCGTCAGGCCGTGGCAGGATTCGCAGGTGGCGCGGCTGCCACCAACGACGTCTATACCGTGTTCATCCTTGCTCGCAGGCTCATACTGGCTCCCCATCATCTGGTGCCATTCGGTTTTGTGGCATGTGGTGCAGCTATAACCGAGCCCGTCTTGCGCCATGTGCACGTCGAGGTGGCGGGGGGCTGTCGCCAGCGATGAATCGAGGTCGCCCTGTTTGATGCCATCACCCCCGTCACTGTAGAAATGACACCCACCACAGGATTGCACGGTTGGCTTGCCGACCTGTTTCGCCAGTTCGGATAAGTTCGGTTTGCGGACCACCTCGCGCGCCTTGGACTTGTCCCATTCCACATGGCAGGCCGGGCACTTGACACGCAGCTGATGCATTTTGTTGGACGCATAGGTCCCGGTGGTGTCATGACAGGCGAGGCAATCGACCTGTTCTTCGGCCGTGAAGTCGAAACCTTCGTCTTTCCATTCGTTGCTGATATGACAGCGGGCGCAATAGGGTCCGTTCGACGAGGTCGCAAACATCGTGCTGTTCAGGACGTTCCTTTTGCCGACCAACTGTCCCGTCTTGCCGTTCGGAATTTCCCAATTCCAGTGACTGGACGTATGCACCTGCTTGGCAGCCAGGTTATGGCAACTGAGGCACGCCTTCGTCAGCTCCATGCCGGACTTAAATCTCTGCTGCAAGACCTCGAAGCTGGAATGATCGGCGGTCGACTGTTGCAAGGGCGTTGGCGTGACCGTTTCCGGCTTTATTTCAAAAGCCCCGTGGGAGCTGTTGATAGTCAAACCTATAAAAAAAAGCGATGCCAAGCGCCCTAGTTTCCCGATCATTTTGCGTAACCTATTATTTTTGGTAATTAGACCTCTTCCCAAAATACCTACACTCTCTTGGGATCCTGGTCCAGGCCTTTCTCCCGATTGGAGGGTGTCAGTGGTACTCCTAACCAATAGGGTTATAGGCCGTTGAGCGGCTCGATGCGGCAGCGAGCATCGCCAATTATCCCGTCTCCTTGAGAAAGTTCGGGCGTGAAACGTGCGCGCCCCTCTCATCCGCAGGTGATAAACAACTGTACAGCGACTACTGGAAAAACCGAAAAGTGACTACAAGAAACTGCAGAAAGACAACGATATAAATCGGATTACATTCTTATTGTTAGAGCACAAGCTACCATCATTGATATATATCTTGAATGACACAGATCAACGAAAACAATGATCAGCCAATACGGTACAAACCAGGTCAACTTCGCGCAGCTACACCTGTTCGGTTATCGGTTTGAGTTTTGGTATCGGGACTTTCGAAGTAAATTCCAGACCGGGCTTTACGGTTTCAGGCATCCCAGCGCTTGTGACGGTTATCCACTGAAGCCGGTCCGATGTATCCGGGAGAATCTGATCCTATCGGAGTGGTCGATCATTGAGCGGATCCTATTGCCACTTGATTTAATGACCACCACGTAGTGTGTGATCGTCTCCAAGCTCAGCACGTATCGGCGACAGAATCGCACCAACAAAGCCTTGTGGGAGTTCGACAATATCATTAAGAGCCTTTACTTGCTCGACTACGTCGACCTGCCGATGCGTAGGAGTAATGTCCACAAGGCGCTGAACCGTTACGAAGCCTGCTATTGGTTGGGCGCGCCATCGCCTATGCACCCTAGCGTTAAAATACAATCGATAAAGTAATTATTGTTAAGTTAAACATCAGCATGATGCTCTCGCAGAGATAATTATTTATCTCAAATTTTCAATATGGAGGGAATAAATGGGGACATCCATCACATGTATTTTCTTAAAACACATACAAATCAGTAAGATGGCAAGAAATGGTCCAGTGTGATTATTGTAATATTGCGTTGGGTGTCCCGGAAATTGGCACGAGCAACTTCATATACTCATCGTGTGGATGACAACTATATCAGTAAAACAATGAAAGAGTACTGTCGAGAAGCATGTAGCAAGATATCTGTTGCACTAAATCAAGTTATTCGACAGGCTCGTTAGGCGTAATAGAAATGCGAAGATACATTGTATGGAGCTGTGTATTTATTCTTTTTGATTATATCGGGCTGCTTTTACTCTAATACTGATTTTGTTCGCGTTGAGCCAGGTAAGCATGTACCAGTTCCAGAGAATACGAAGCCGAATACGAATTATGGATGGGTAAAGGTAAATCGAAGTGAAGCGAAAGGTTTTATGGTTCGTGTAGGAAATTTAACGTACAAGAGGATAATAAAGCCACACATGGTTAACGGCGATATAACTTTTGAGGCTGCTGTGTCTGCGTTTGCTGCTTTTGCAGAGAAAGAAGTAGAGCGAAGAGACTATTGTGAATCTGCATTCGTTCCGGAGAAGGCAAGAAAACTATATGGCTCAAATACTCAACCAGAAATGAATATTTATGTGGAATGTAGGCGCTAACAATATTTCGCCTAACAAAAACTTCAACTACGCGCCTATCGGCGCCGGACGCACTAACGTGCGGCGGTTAAGTTGGCGTTCGGGTCACTTGAATAATGGCGATAATGTACATACAATGTACGTATGATAAAGTTTGAATGGAATTCAGCTAAAGCTACAGCGAATATAAAAAAACACGGTATATCCTTTGAAGAAGCTAAGTCTGTGTTTTATGACGAGTTTGCTGTTCAATTCTATGATTCTGAGAACTCCGAGCTGGAAGAAGACCGTTTTCTCATGCTTGGTCTTAGCAGCGAGTCAAGAATCTTGATTGTTTGCCATTGCGAAAGAGATTCCGGTAATACAATTCGGATAATTTCCGCTAGAAAGGCAACGAGTAGAGAGCGTATATATTACGCAGGTGACTCATCATGAAAAAAGAATACGATCTTTCTAAAATGAAATCTCGAAAGAATCCTTATGCTTCGAAACTTAAAAAGCCAATTACTATGAGGCTTAGTGAAGATGTAATAGAGTACTTTAAAGACATGGCTGAAGAGTCCGGAGTACCTTATCAAAGTTTAATAAATCTATATCTTCGTGATTGCGTGGCCCATAATCGAAAGGTGGATATTTCATGGAACAAACAACCCTAACCAGTCCATAAAACCGACGCGAAAAACACACTCGGCTTATGGAGACGTCAGGCGACAGTAATGCACCCAGATAATAACCAGGCATCAGCGGTAGAGTTATCTTCTTTCAATCCCAAAGGCGATTTGCCTATGGTCGAAAAATGGCTAAGGTATCCCCATGTGGCGCGCTGGTGGGGCAATCCCAAGGAGGCGATTGCTGCGATCCGGAACCACGACACTTTGGCTTCAGCTATTATCTTGGTCGATAGCACTCCAATCGGCTATCTTTGTTGGCAGACACCTACCCACAAAGAGCTTGCGGATACAGGACTCGCTGACCTACCCGCAGATTTGGTCGATATCGATATCATGATCGGAGAGCCGTCTGCCTTGGGACACGGATATGGTCCCGAGGCTTTGTCCCAACTACTTGCAAAGTTACGCGATGATGGTGTCCAAATTGTCGGCATGGCCACCGCTGAATCCAATCAACGTGCCAGGAAAGCTTTTAAGAAGGCTGGGTTTAGATTATTCCGAACCTTTACCGAATCAGGTGAGCAAATGCGTTACTTAACCAGAGAACCCGATACTGCCGCCTAACAAACGCATGCAGACTGACCGCTTCAAGCACCGCGCGCTTTCCGCGGCCGCTGAGTTGAGCATTAGCCGAAAAGAGAGGAGTCACACATGATCGAACCAAAAAGCTCATTTCCTGTATTTACGGTTAAGAACCTCGATGCAGCGAAATCTTTCTATACAGAGAACCTTGGCTTTGATGTTGTCTTTTCGGGTGATTGGTACATTCACCTGGTTTCAAAGTCGGGCGTTCAGCTGGGTTTTCTGCTGCCAGATCAACCTACCCAACCCCCAATATTTCAAAAGCCATACATTGGTGAAGGCGTTATTTTCAGCTTGGAAGTGGAAGATGCAGATACCGCTTTCGCAGCAGCAAAATCTAGTTCACTCAACATCGTGCTTGAGTTGCGGTCCGAGGATTGGGGGCAACGTCACTTTTGCATCCAAGACCCGAACGGGATTTATTTAGACATTGTTCAGTCTTTTGAACCGACCGAAGAATATCAGGATGATTATGTCTCGGAATAATAGCCTCGCAGACCTAAAAAATATCGGCAAGAAAATTGCCGGTAGGTTGAATGAGGTTGGGATATTTTCCGAAGACGATTTAAGGCGAGTCGGTGCTGTTGGCGCACATCGCTTGATCAAGGAGAGGTATCCAGACGAAACGCTGGCGGTCTGTTACTACCTGTATTCATTTGAAGGGGCTTTGACTGACGAGCATTGGGATGAAATCGGTGAACAGAGAAAACAACAGCTCAAGGCACAAATCGGCTAACAAGGCGCTGTGCTTCATTGCCGCCGGTGAGCTTTGTCGTTAAGCCTCAAAAGTATCGTAGTGACTGCCAATGGCAAAAATATAGATAAGAGAATCGTCAAACTTATATATGAGCCTGTCTTTTTGGCTAATCCGCCACGACCAAAAGCCAGTGAGATTATGACGAAGGGCTTCAGGCTTCCCTAAACCTGTCGTTGGATCATCGTGCAACATTTCTTTCAAAATTGCGTAAAGGTTTTTGTGCATACGTTTATCGCGTTGTCGCAAATCTTCGTATACAAGCCATGTTTTTCCCTCAAATACTAAGGATCTCATCCATTTGCCCTTCCGTGGGGGTATATCCTTTACCTGCCTTATTGGTTGTACTTGATTCAGCGATCTGGCGCATCAGGCTGGTACCTTGCAGAACGTACAGTGTCTCCTGGTCTCGTTCCCAATCTTCTGCGCTCATCACTACAAAGTCTGCACCGCTTCGGTGGGTTACACGTAGTGGGGTGTGGTGGCTAACAACCTGTTCTACAAAGGATTTTAATCTTTCTCTAAAATTATTTACTGTGGTGGTGTACATTGCAGGCGCCTTCGAAACGTACGGTATTGCCGTACAGTCTAGATGAGAAGCCTTAGCATTTTCGGGTTTTTCATCAGCCTCGTTATGTTCAATCATCGAAAAGCATGGATATAAGAGAATACCGAGAATCAGACTGGAACCAGGTATGGACAATTATCGAAAAGGTCTTTCGTGCGGGTGAAACCTATGCATTTTCACCCGAGATCAGTGAGCTGGAAGCCCGCAATGTCTGGATAGAGATGCCGAAAAAAACCTATGTGGCAATAGCCGATGACGATGAAATCCTGGGCACATATTATATAAAACCCAATCAACCCGATCTTGGTTCTCATGTTTGTAATTGCGGCTATATAGTTTCCGAAAGCGCCCGGGGTAAAGGTGTGGCTTCGAGATTGTGCAAGCATTCTCAGCAGGTGGCGGTGGAGTTGGGTTTTCGTGCAATGCAATACAATCTGGTTGTTTCCACAAATGAAGGTGCAATTCGTTTATGGATCAAGCTCGGTTTTGAGGTTGTCGGTATATTGCCGAACGCATATAAAAGCAAAAGCGCCGGCTACGTCGATGCGCTTGTAATGTACAAAGAACTTAAAACATAATAATTGGGTCGCCCGGGACGTTGGTTCGCTTTGGGTGTTTCCCCCTCTTGCATGGACCATGGAAAGGGACGCGATTACCGGGTGACTCGATGAAGCACGAAGCCATCCCGTTCCGGATCTGATTCAAACACCCAGCTGGGAATGTGATGCTAAATATGGTTCGTACTACCAGTCATCTCGTGAATAGATCCAAATAACCGGTTAACGTGGAGCTATCTGAATCCCAATTTAGGCCGGGATAGCGAATTCCGTTTGAGTCCCATATACTTGGCACTTCGGTTTTCTTCGGTCTATTCAGATTTATTCCATTGTCTGAGTAGAATGTGGGCTATAAACAATCAAACCTGAGAGGTGGATTTTCATCATGACCACGAAACATGACGGCGCCGTTCGCACAAGCAATCGTAAACTTTTAGCTTGGGTTGATGAGATCGCTCGGTTATGTGAACCGGACCGTATTTACTGGTGCGATGGTTCCCAGGAAGAGTACGATCGCTTGTGTGACGAGATGGTGAAAAGCGGTACCTTGATTCGCCTGAATCCGGAGAAGCGGCCCAACAGTTACCTGGCCCGTTCCCATCCGAGCGACGTGGCTCGCGTTGAGGAACGAACCTATATCTGCTCTAAAAGGGAAGAGGATGCCGGGCCGACCAATAATTGGATGGATCCCAAGAAGATGAAAACGATCCTGAATGGATTGTTCAAAGGCTGCATGCGGGGCAGGACGATGTATGTGATCCCATTCAGTATGGGACCGCTCGGCTCTCACATCGCCCATATCGGTATTGAAATCTCCGACTCCGCTTATGTCGCGGTTAACCAACGCATCATGACCCGCATGGGGCAGAAAGTGCTCGATGTGCTGGGTGACGAGGGTGAATTCGTGCCATGCGTGCACTCGGTTGGCGCACCCTTGACACCGGGGGAAGAGGACGTCCCCTGGCCCTGCGCCGGCAACATCGAGGATAAGTACATTACCCATTTTCCCGAGACCCGGGAGATCTGGTCGTTCGGAAGTGGTTACGGTGGCAATGCCCTGTTGGGCAAGAAATGCTTTGCGCTGCGAATCGCCTCGGTGATGGGGCGGGATGAGGGCTGGTTGGCCGAACATATGTTGATCATGGGTGTGGAAACGCCCGAGAAGAAGAAGTTCTTCGTGGCGGCTGCCTTCCCCAGCGCCTGCGGAAAAACCAATTTTGCAATGCTCAAGTCGCCAGAAGGATTTGAGGGCTGGAAGGTCACCACCATAGGTGATGATATTGCCTGGATAAAACCCAATCCTGAGGACGGTAAGTTTTACGCCATCAATCCGGAGTACGGACTGTTCGGCGTTGCTCCGGGCACCAATGAATCATCCAACCCCAATGCGCTTGCCGCATTGCGTGAAAACTGTATCTTCACCAACTGCGCCCTGACGGATGATGGGGATATATGGTGGGAGGGGCTGACGGAAGATCCGCCAGAGCACATGATCGACTGGCGTGGAGATGATTGGAACATAGGTTGCGGTCGCCCGGCGGCCCATCCCAATGCACGTTTCACCGCCCCCGCCGCCGCTTGTCCTTCGATTGATCCGGAATGGGAGAATCCTGCCGGTGTTCCAATCACCGCCTTTCTGTTTGGCGGGCGTGTCAGTCACAACTTTCCATTGGTATTTCAGAGCTACAACTGGGAGCATGGTGTCTACATGGCAGCGACCATGGGCTCGGAAGCGACCGCCGCCTCCATCGGTCAGGCCGCCATGCGACGCGATCCCATGGCCATGTTGCCGTTCTGTGGTTACAACATGGCGGACTACCTGAAACACTGGCTGCGTATCGGACGTAAAAACGTTGCGACACCACCTGCCATATTCCGGGTGAACTGGTTCCGCAAGGATGAACACGGCCGTTTCATCTGGCCAGGCTTCAGCGAGAACATGCGGGTGCTCAAGTGGATAGTCGACCGTTGCAGCGGCTATGGTCATGCCGTCGAGAGTCCCTTGGGCTGGGTTCCCTCCCATGGTTCCCTCAACTGGGATGGGTTGGAATTCGACAAGGCCGATTTTTTTGAAATCATGAATATCGATCGGGAAGTGGCGCGCCATGAAACCATTGATCAGGAAGAGTTGTTCACCCGTTTTGGTGATCACCTTCCCCGCGAAATGGAACTTGAACGCGAGCTTCAGCTGGCGCGGTTGTATCACTCTCCAAAATATTGGGATTTGTCTGCAACCTGTGATTGAGCAATGTGAGGTATAGGCCACAGAAACATCTTGGTCCTCATCGATAACCTGTTCTCACCCCTCCGCATGACCGACAGCACCGCCCTTCGGGGCGGTGTCGGTCGGCATCCTCATTCCAAACCATTATTTTTTTAAATAAAACCATGTCCGTTTTTTGTCTGAGGTGCGGCAAGCCGCACCCTTGTATCTCTTCTGATGAATTGTTTAGCTAGCAATTCATCACACGGTGATAAGACCTGCACCGCACCCTGAGACCACGAGTCTGTTTTGTAGATACAGGCTATCACCGATTCTCTATAAACTGAATGGTATCGGAGTCCCTCCGGCATTACGGAGAGAGGCTGCATGAACAAGGTGAGTGAAGAGAATGAAAGCGATAATTGGCATTGATGTGAGTAAAAATAAGCTGGATTGTCTGTGGTTACGCAGTATCGAACCACGCAAGGTCAAGTCGAAGGTCTTTCCTAATACACCAGCCGGCCATGACCACCTACTCGATTGGTCACAAAAACAGACTGGTCAGCCACTGAGTGGGTTACGCTTTGTCATGGAGGCGACTGGCATCTACCACGAGCGTCTAGCCTACGGTCTGCATGAGCAAGGTGGTGAAGTCGCGGTGCTTAACCCGGCCCAGGTGAGAGATTACGCCAAGGGTATCGCGGTGCACACCAAGACCGACAGAAAGGACTCGCTGGTGTTAGCCTTGTATGGCGCCAAAGAACCCCTGCATCTGTGGAGACCGGAACCGGCAGAGATACGTAAACTCAAAGAGTTACTGTCACGGCTGGAGGCATTGCAAGGCGATATCCAGCGTGAACGCAACCGCCTGGAGAAGGCCTTGTCAGGGATCAGTCATCTAGAGGTTGGGCACTCCATCTCGACCGTGCTCAAAGGCCTGGAGCAAGAACAAAAGCGTCTGGAAGCGATGATCGATGAGCATATCGACACCCACCCCCAGCTGAAAAACGACCAGCAGCTGCTAGAAAGTATCCCAGGCATTGGCCGGACCCTCAGTCGAATCATGATGAGTGTCTACTGTGCCCGGGATTTTGAGCATGCTAGTCAAATGGCCGCCTATCTGGGAGTGGTGCCCATCGAGCATCAATCCGGATCCAGCATCAACAAGCGACCACGACTGTCGAAAGCAGGCAGCGCGAGGATCAGGGCCAAACTCTACATGCCTGCTATCGTGGCCAGTCTACACAACCCGACGGCCAAGGCCTTATACGAGCGGTTGCTCGCGAGAGGAAAATGCAAAATGTCCGCATTAGGAGCCGTTATGCGCAAATTAGTACATCTGTGCTTTGGGGTACTCAAGCACCAGCAAGATTACTCCCCACAAGCCGCTTTATAGCTACTTGTGGGAGTAAGGGAGAGATGGTATCTATATGCTACGATCCCGTCATTCCGGCGCATGCCGGAATCCAGGGAGAATGCCAGGGTGGTGGTATGAAGCGACAACCGTGCGTGTATCTATTAGCCAGCAAACGAAATGGAACCCTATACACGGGTGTGACTTTTAACCTGCTACGGTCGACAATCGTGTGGAGCATCTGGATTCCGGCCTGCGCCGGAATGACGGGATCAGTGAAGTCTACCCACAAATTCTTCGGTGGATTCTTATTTTAGAACCATGTCTGCTTTTTCTCTGAGGTGTGGTTTGCCGTACCTTACTTTAGATTGAAGTGGGAACCATTTAGATCTGGCCGAACAGGGTCATGATAAAAAAATAGATGACGAAGGCGGCCCCGACGATGAGCCAAAACCTGTTCCATTTTTTATGGCGCAGTTTGAATTTAGCTGTCTGCGTATCGATAACGGATCTGTCATTCTCGCCCAGTGACGGATCGATCCATACCCGGGCATGGTTCAGGTCGTCGGCTTCGACGGCGGCTATCGCCTGGTTCAGATCGATGCGATAGATGTGGTTGTCCAGATCGACCAGGTTGTTGTGCAGCATGTTGTGCAGATGCATCTGGCCCGCATCGATATCGTTGAAGCGGGCGATATAGCGGATTTGTGAGCCATGACTGGCTTCCTGGGTGTTCGGCAGTTTATCCTTGACTATTACACGCACCAAATCCAGATGCTCAGGGTGAGTTTCCAATGTGAGATAGCCGGTCTTCATAGGTTTTTTATCTGTTTACCCGCATTACTCAGCCATAGTGTAAGCGACACTTTGAAGTTTTTAGTTTTTAGTTTTTAGTTTTTAGTTTTTAGTGGATGGGTTTGCTTAGCTCACGACTTTTTTAGATTATCTTTTCCTAATGCGCTTGCCGCTGAAGATGTGACGAGTGGTCAAGAAAGAGGAGTGTGGTCAAACAACTCAAAACTCAACACTAAAAACTCAAAACTTCTCAGCAGCTTTTGACTGACATGCTCCCATCCTTGATTGAGCATGATGGGCAATCAGGTAAGTTTATAACATCTACTCATCCCCCCACACCAGTTCTCCCGCTTCGCGTAGGTCATAACCGGACAGCTGTTTTGCCATGGCCTTGCATTCGGTTGAACGCAGACGCGCTATGAGATCCTGAAACAGGCGCCGAAACCAGATACTGCGGGGTAGTGTCAGATCGAAGGACTCCCAGCCGAATGGGATGAATGCCAATCCATATTCATTGGCTGCCGCGCGTGCCCCCGGGGCTACGTCCGCCTGGCCCATGGCGATATTGGCGGCGGCCTCACGTTCCGAAAGGGCGGTGGCGACACAATTCAGCTTTTCCGTGCTGGTGCCATAACCGCTGAGTACTTCCATCAGAAAACGCTGAGCGCCGGCGCCGCTTTGACGCATGGTCCAACGGAACTCGCGGTCGAAGAGATTCTCCGGCTGCAGTTTCCGTTGTTCGATCCGGCGGCTGACCATCAGTCCCTGTTCGCGGCGAAACAGGCGTATCAGCACCCACTGGCGAAATTGCGGGTATTGGCGCAGCAGTGCCGGGTGGCGCGTATGGCTCTCCTGATTCGGCCCCCAATGGATACCACAGGCGTCGATACGATTGGCCTGCAGCAGTTCCAGGCCCAGCCGGGTGCCGGTGGGGGAGTAACTGATCAGGGCATGGGAGCCGGTCTCATCGGCAAAGGTCATGATCAACCGATAGAGCAGGGGATCGTCGCTGCCGGCGATCACCAGCCTGTTGGTCATCAATCCACCGTGGGCGGAGTCGAGCATCCAACGATCGACCAGCTCTCTCGGAAACAACCACTTGCCGGTTATCTTGGTGGCGGGGATGCGCTCTTCGTTGACCAGGGCATAGATCTTCTTCTCATTCAGATGAAGATATTCCGCAACCTGTTTGACGTTCATAAAGATATGTTGATCCTGGGACATCACCGCTACCATAGCTTCCCCCCGTTATCGGCTTTTGCTCTGACCGGCCTGTCGTACCCCGGACTTTTGCGGGCGGACCTCCGGCACGGCATCGAAACTGACCTGTTCCGCCCCGTTGTAGACCAGGAAGTGTTTGCCCTTGGCGCGGGCGATCAGGGTGACGCCGACCTTTCTAGCCAATTCCAATCCCATTTGCGTGATACCTGAGCGGGAGAGCAGGACCGGTATCCCCATCTGTGCAACCTTGATCACCATCTCGGAGGTGAGCCTGCCGGTGGTATAGAAGATCTTGTCGTTGCCATCGGTTTCTTCGAGCCACATATGGCCGGCGATGGCGTCGACGGCGTTATGCCGCCCCACATCTTCGATGAAGAGATGAATCCGCTCTTCACTGCACAGGGCACAGCCGTGTACCGCTCCAGCCCGTTGATAGACCTGGTTGTACTCGTTGAGTGTCTGCAACAGTCTGTATATCTCGGATTGACGAATACTCCTCCGGGGCAGTTCGATCTTCTCCAGGTCATCCATCAGATCGCCAAACACTGTCCCCTGGCCGCAGCCGGTCGTCACTGTTTTACGCGCCATCTTCTCTTTCACGCCCTGTACGCCCTCATAGGTGGTGATGGCTGCGGAGTCGGTCTCCCAGTCGACCTGGATCGCTTTGATCTGTTCGATATCCAGGATCAGTTTTTGATTGCGCAGCCATCCCAGCACCAGCATCTCGGGACGGGTGCCCAGGGTCATCAGGGTGACCAGTTCCTGTTTGTCCAGATAGAGTGTCAGGGCACGTTCCGCGGCAACATGGCCGTTTCTGATATCGCCATACTCATCGATCGCAACAGCCTCCACCGCGGCACTGAGTCCCGCATCAGTCATCAGGGGCCGTTTTGTATCAGAGAGGGTGTCCATGGGTTCCACCTAACCACCGGTTACATTCATATGGCGGAACAGCACCGGTTTGGCCGTAAGATCGAACTCGTGGCCCTTGGGCTTGATCTCCATGGCATCGATGATCGCCTGGCGCAACGGCTCATCGTCCAGTGGATTGGCGCGCACCACCCGGCGCAAGTCCATGGAGTGTTCCTGACCGAGACATAGCAGCAGGCGCCCTTCGGCGGTGAGACGCACCCGGTTGCAGTGATCACAGAAGTTGTGGCTGTGAGGCGAGATGAAGCCGACCCGGGTGTTGCTGTCGTTGATACGGTAGTAACGCGCCGGTCCGCCGGTCGTATCCGTGGTGGCTATCAGATCGTAGTGCGGTTGCAGATCCTGCAGTACCTGTTGGCTGGAGTAGTAGAGTTCCGCCCGGTCGTGATCACCGGTCTCTCCCAGAGGCATCTCCTCGATAAAGCTGATATCCATGCCGCGTTTTTCGGCGAATTCCACCAATGCGGGGATTTCGTCATGATTGCGGTTTTTCAGGATCACCGAGTTGATCTTCACCCGCTGAAAACCTGCCTCGAGGGCGGCATCGATTCCGGCGAGGGTACGGCGAATGTCACCGATCCTGGTTATTTTCCTGAAACGCGCTTCCTGCAGTGAATCGAGGCTGATATTGACCCGCGTCACGCCTGCACGCTGCAATGTCTTTGCGTAGCGATTAAGCAGGGTGCCGTTGGTGGTCAGTGTGAGATCGTCCAGTCCATCCAGCTGGCCGAGGGACTCAAACAGCTGCATGACACCGCGTCTGGTCAGGGGCTCACCGCCGGTGATGCGGATTTTTCTCACCCCCATCTCTACGAAGGATTTGCCGACCCGAAACAGTTCTTCCAGGGTCAACAGCTGAGAACGGGGTACGAACGTCATATCTTCCGACATGCAGTAGACGCAGCGCAGGTCGCAACGGTCGGTGACAGAGATCCGCAGATAGTTGATGCGGCGATTAAAGCGGTCGACCAGGGATGATTGGGTCTGATGTTCGGGGCTCTCTCTGTTCACGCGCGGTCTCTCGGGTTGGATCTCCTGTCTGATGAGCAATTACCGTACCCGATGAAACCGATCACCAGCGTGTAAAGACCGGGAATAGTTCAGGTTTCACTCAACGGTTACCGCTCAAGGATCGGCATATTGACGCTAATCCCTTGTCTGGTGGGGGCTGGCGGCAAGTGGCGCTGTATCTGCGGTGGAATAACATGGGGGGATCAGCCCTTGCGCATCCGTCCCATGGCTGGGCAAGGCGTATAGGATTTCGCTCCCGTTACACCCATCGTGATGCCACGGTGGTGTAGCAATATGGTAAGAAATGTCCCACCTCAGTGATTCTAAACGGGACATTTTGCCCTGTTTTTCCGCTGATCCGTTTTACCGATTTTTTTCCCAATGCGACTCTCTTCTGATTTTACTGCCCTGATGATCGTTTGGTATGCAACTTGCGATGCATGAATTGGATAAGCACCGGGTATCAAACCATGACGGCAACGAATAGCGACCATACAAGGGACCATAACCCTTCAAAATTCAATGTTTCTGTGATCATCCAGCAGTCACCCAGTGATTCCCGATGGCTGGAAGACCGTTGGGAGGCCGTTGGCGTTGTAGCCGCCCTGGAAGAGGAGAGGGTCGATAGGGCCGGGCCGAGCCTGATCCACCAGGAGGGGCCGGTCAGTCACTATCTCTATCCGGGATTCACCCTGCGCCTGCATGAGGATGAGTGTGAAAGCTACTACTACAATCTGCTCTCATCGCAACCCCACTGTTACGTGGTGGCGAATTTGGACGACCAGGGCAAGCCGAACCCCTTTCTCGTCAGTCTTAGTTATGACGAGGCCCATGCCTATCTCGAGGGCGACGATACCGTCTACACCGTACCGGTACCGGCCGAGTTGTATCGTTGGACAGAGGCCTTTGTGCTGGACCACTACGCGCCGCAGAAAAGGACCAAGCGCAAGCGTGCCGACTGGAAATCTGCAGCCCGCGGGCCCGGCGATCATGAAGCCTGAGGATTCCCCGGAAACAGCCGTTCAGACAGACGCCGGCTTCTATCGTCGCTGGTCTGAAAAAAAACAGGCATCCCGGCAGCCCCTGGCGGAACAGGACGAAACGGTCGAAGAGCAACAACAGCCAGGCGACGAGGATATGCCTTCGTTGGAGAGCCTGGATGAAAACTCCGACTACAGCGGTTTCCTCTCCCCCCGGGTATCCGATCAGCTGCGCCAAGTCGCATTGCGGAAGCTCTTTCACAGTGCGGCATTCAATGTCTGCGACGGCTTGGATGATTACGCAGAGGATTTCACGAGTTTTGAAAAACTCGGGGATCTGATGACAGCGGATCTGCGTCACCGGCTTGAGCAGGAAGCACTCAGGCAGCAGCAACAAGTGGATGAGTTGGCCAAGCGCGATGCACGGGAGAGTGACGCATCAGACGATGAGGCGAGTGATGAGCCGGCGACAGCGCAGACCGGGCAAAACGAAGATCCAACCGACGAGGCAAAAACATGAGTGAATCGAACACCACGGCCGTGTCAATGGTCAACCGCCGGGCGCGGGATCTGGCGTTGCAGGCGATGCGGGAAATCGGCGTGGAGGCGACCAGTCTGGTCAACTATCAGTCCCGCGGCCGGGTGGCGGTGATCGGGGATCAGACGGCGCTGGAGATCGCGCCGCGGCTGAACGATAAGCTCAGTCCGATCGTGGTCTTGACCCGGGGTGTGGAAGAACCGGGCGCTCCGGTTGTCCCCGTGGGTGGACGTGACCTTCGGATAGAGGGGTATCTCGGGGCTTTCAAGATACATCTCGGCGAAGCCGGCCGCGCCAATGCGGAGATCCTTGCGGTGGATCTGATCCTGGATCTCTCGCACACGCCTTTGATGGATCGGGTGATGAATCCTCCCGGTTACTACCACTCAAGTATCGAGGAGGATCAGCTCTCGCCGGTACTCGATGAAATGGCTCAGATGACCGGTAATTTCGAGAAACCCCGCTATTTCGACTACGATCCGGCGATCTGTGCCCATGGCCGTTCGGGTAAGCATGCCTGCACCCGTTGCATCGATGCCTGTCCCGCCGATGCGATCACCAGCCTGGCCGAGACTGTCGAAGTGAACAGCTATCTCTGCCAGGGAGGCGGTGCCTGCGCCAGTGTCTGCCCCAGTGGGGCGATGCGCTATCTCTATCCATCGGTCAGAGACACTTTGCAACGGCTGCGTAAATTGTTGCATACCTATCTTGAGCAAGGAGGGTGTTCTCCGGTGGTGGTGTTTCATGCCGCTTCGGATCAACCGTTGCCGAACGATATGCCCGCCCACTATCTGCCGGTAGTGGTGGAGGAGTTGGCCAGCACCGGCATGGATGTCTGGTTGACGGTTCTGGCTTATGGCGCCAGGCAAGTGTTGTTGGCGGATGACGGCGGCATGCCGTCGGCCGTGAAGAGTGCGATGCAGGAACAGTTCGCCATCGCGGAGGAGATCCTGCGTGCGATGGGGTATCCCCAAACATCGATCCGGCTGATTGCACATGCTGAATTGCTGCGGGATAGCGGTGAGGGTATGCCTGAGATCCCGCTGGCGGGATTTTCCGGGATCGGCAGCAAGCGGCAATCGATCTTTCTTGCCATCGACCACCTTTACGACCAGGCCGAGCGGCCCAAACCGATGGCCAGCCTTCCCGCGGGCGCTCCCTTTGGGACCGTCTATGTGGAGGAAAAGGCCTGTACCCTCTGCCTCTCCTGTGTCGGCGCCTGTCCAGGCAAGGCGTTGCAGAGTGGCAGCGAGGGTATGCCTCAGCTTCGTTTCATCGAGGCCAATTGTCTGCAGTGCGGACTCTGTACCCGCACCTGTCCCGAGGACGCAATCTGGATCACGCCGCGGTTGCTGTTCGAAGCAGAGAGTCGTAACCAGACCCGTACCCTGCGGGAAGAGGAGCCCTTTCTCTGTACCGCCTGCGGTAAACCCTTCGCAACCCGCTCGGTGATCGAAAAGATGCGAAGCAGACTTAAAGATCATTATATGTTTCAGAGCGAAAGGGCGCTCAAGCGGCTTACCCTGTGCGATAGCTGCCGGGTGGTGGATATTGTGCAGGACGCGGAGGCCATGGGCGGGGATCTGGATGGACGGTTGCAACAGTAGAGCCCCATTTTGACCAACCATTGAGAGATGCCGATTCTGCGATTGGATCCGGGGGGAGTGAGGACTTGGTCGATTTCAGTCCAATTTGTCATTTCTTTCCCATGAGAGCTGGTCCGGTGCTTGCAAACAGTATTTTGGAGGAGAGTGTGATGACCGAAATGAGCCAAGCCGTCCAAACTGACAATGAGTGCGCGGAAAACCCGTTGCCCGGTTCGGTGACTGACACCGCACCTGCTGTCGATCTGGATCGGGAACAGCACTATCGAATCGGCGCCTACGGCATGTTGGCTCAACTGTTGCGGCAATCCCCGGATCAACTAATGCTCGAAAAGGTCACCGGTTTTGCGACCGTGGAACCAAGCAGGGACGAGTTGGCGTTGGCGATGTCCATGTTGGGTCTATCCGCATCGGATTCGCGGCCGCAAGCGGTGGAGCTGGAGTTTCACGATCTGTTCATCGGCATGGGTCGCGGTGAGTTGGTGCCCTATGGCTCCTGGTATCTTACGGGGTTCCTGATGGAGAAACCCCTGGGCAGGCTGCGGGACGATCTGGCGATGTTGGGATTTCAACGCCAGGACGGTGTCACTGAACCGGAGGATCATGTTGCCGCACTGTGCGAAGTGATGGCAATGATGATCGGCGAAGGCGTCGGTTTCCGTCAGCAATCACACTTCTTCGAATCACATATGGCTGGTTGGCTGGAGCATTTTTTCGCTGATTTGAGTGAGGCGAAAGCTGCTGTCTTCTATCGTGCGGTGGGGCGCTTCGGCGCCGCATTCGCAGCGATGGAGAAACGTTACCTGAGTATGCCCGTGTAGCGCTCTATGTATGTAGCCTGACCGATTGTCACATGACTGAACTGTGAATCCGAGTGGAGGATGATTTCATGAAAAAACAGCTTAAGCAGAAACCGGATCCGAAACGCAGGGCGTTTCTGCGCGGCACTGCGAGTGCCGGTGTCGGCGTCGCCGTCGCGGCCAGCCTGCCCGGTCTGACAACGGCCTCCACGGATGAAGCTTCAAGCGAGTCGGCCAAGACAAAGAAAGGCTACCGCCTGACACCCCATATCGCGGCCTATTACAAGTCCACCGTGAGTTGAGTTTTTCGAGGATACCTGAATGAAACTGCATAAAACCTCCGATCTGGTGAACGACAGCAGTAAAGAGTCGGTTGAACCCGAAAGATCATCCGCCGGTCAGACCATGAGCCGTCGCGACTTTCTGCGTAACTCCAGCCTGATGGCAGGCGGCGCCGCATTGGCCACCGGATTTACCCCGGGCATGATGAAAAAGGCCGAAGCGGCAACAGCCGAAAAGGGTCAGGCGGAGCAGATCAAGACCATCTGTACCCACTGTTCGGTCGGTTGCGGCATCATCGCCGAGGTCCAGAATGGTGTCTGGACCGGCCAGGAGCCCGCCTTCGATCATCCCTTCAATCTGGGCGCCCATTGCGCAAAGGGCGCTTCGGTGCGTGAACACGGGCATGGCGAAAGACGGCTGAAATATCCCACCAAGCTGGTGGATGGCAAATGGAAACGCATCTCCTGGGAACAGGCGATCAACGAAATCGGCGACAAGATGCTCGAGGTGCGCGAGCAGTCGAGCCCCGATTCGGTCTACTGGCTGGGATCGGCCAAGCATAATAATGAACAGGCTTATTTGTTCCGCAAGTTCGCCGCATTCTGGGGTACCAACAATGTGGACCACCAGGCCCGTATCTGTCACTCCACCACGGTAGCCGGTGTCGCCAACACCTGGGGCTACGGTGCCATGACCAACTCCTATAACGACATCCATAACTCCAAGTCGATTCTGATCATCGGCGGCAATCCGGCGGAGGCCCACCCGGTCTCGCTGCAGCATGTGTTCAAGGCCAAGGAGCAGAACAATGCCCAGTTGATCGTTATCGATCCTCGATTTACCCGTACGGCAGCCCATGCCAACCAATACCTGCGGCTTCGTCCCGGTACGGATGTGCCCGTTGTCTGGGGCATGCTCTGGCATATCTTCAAAAACGGCTGGGAGGACAAGGAGTTCATCCGTCAACGGGTTTACGGACTGGAGGAGGTGAAGAAGGAGATCGCCAAATGGACGCCTGAAGAGGTGGAGCGTGTCTCAGGTGTACCTGAGAACCAGGTCTACGCAGCCGCCAAGACTATGGCGGACAATCGCCCCGGCACTTTCATATGGTGCATGGGGGGCACCCAGCATACCATCGGCAACAACAACACCCGGGCCTACTGCGTCTTCCAATTGGCCCTGGGCAACATGGGCACATCAGGAGGCGGGACCAACATCTTCCGTGGCCACGACAATGTGCAGGGCGCCACCGACTTCGGTGTTCTTTCCCACACACTGCCGGGCTATTACGGCCTGTCTAAGGGGGCCTGGGGACACTGGTCCAAGGTCTGGGGTGTGGATTATGACTGGCTCGCCGGCCGCTTCGAACAGGCCAGCTACGAGCAATCCAAGGGCAAGGATGCAATGGTGATGAACACCAAAGGTATCCCGGTATCACGCTGGATAGACGGCGTGCTGGAAGAGAAGGCTAACATTGCGCAAAAGGACAATGTGCGGGTGATGGTGTTATGGGGGCATGCACCCAACAGCCAGACCCGTGGCCAGGAGATGAAGAAGGCCATGGAGAAGCTGGATATGATGGTGATCATCGATCCCTATCCGACCGTCTCGGCGGTCATGCATGACAGGACCGATGGTGTCTATCTGCTGCCCGCCGCCACTCAATTCGAGACCTATGGTTCGGTTACCGCCTCCAACCGCTCACTGCAGTGGCGGGACAAGGTCATTGAGCCGATATTCGAATCCCTGCCGGACCACACCATTATGTATCGCCTGGCGAGCAAGCTTGGTTTCGCCGACGAGTTGTTCAAGCATATCAAGGTCGAGAACGACGAACCCTTGATCGAGGACATCACCCGCGAATTCAACAACGGCATGTGGACGATCGGTTATACCGGTCAGAGTCCGGAGCGCATGAAAAAGCAGCAACAGAACTGGGGAACCTTCGACTATACCAGCCTGTTGGCGGAGGGCGGTCCCTGCGACGGTGAATACTACGGTCTGCCCTGGCCCTGCTGGGGTACGGCGGATATGGGCCATCCCGGCACACCGAACCTCTACGACACCAGCAAACCGGTGGCCAAGGGCGGCCTCAACTTCCGTGCCCGTTTCGGAGTCGAGCGCAATGGTGAAAATCTGCTGGCAGAGGGATCCTATCCGGTCGGCAACGAGATCAAGAACGGTCATCCTGAGTTCACCGCCGACCTGTTGAAAAAACTGGGTTGGTGGGATGACTTGACCCCGGAGGAGAAAAAACTGGCGGAGGGCAAGAACTGGAAGACAGACCGTTCCGGCGGTATCCAGCGTGTCGCCATCAAGCATGGCTGCGCGCCCTTCGGCAATGCCAAGGCCCGGGCTGTGGTCTGGACCTTCCCCGATCCGGTACCGGTCCATCGCGAACCTCTTTATACCAACCGGCGTGATCTGGTGGAGAAGTATCCCACCTACGAGGACCGCAAGTCCTTCTATCGCTTGCCGACCCGCTACGGCTCGATTCAGGCCAAGGACTACTCCAAGGATTTCCCCATCATTCTCACCTCAGGTCGTCTGGTCGAGTATGAAGGCGGTGGTGATGAGTCCCGCTCCAATCCCTGGTTGGCGGAGCTGCAGCAGGATATGTTTATCGAGATGCATCCGCGCGATGCAAACAATGCCGGCGTCAGGGATGGCGAAGATGTCTGGGTCGAGGGCGCCGAGGGTGCCCGCATCAAAGTCAAGGCGCTGGTGACACGGCGGGTGGCGGCTGGTGTGGCCTTTATGCCGTTCCACTTCGGCGGCCACTTTCTGGGTAAGGATCTGCGCAGCAAATATCCCGAGGGCGCGGATCCATACGTTCTGGGCGAAGCCTGTAATACGGCCATGACCTATGGCTATGACTCGGTCACGCAGATGCAGGAGACAAAATGCAGTCTCTGTCGCATCAGCAAGGCGTAACCGGGTTTTAAACAGAGGACACTAACATGGCACGAATGAAATTTTATTGTGATCCGGAACGTTGCATCGAGTGCAATGCATGCGTAACCGCCTGTAAGAACGAGAACGAGGTTCCATGGGGCGTGAACCGCCGCAGGGTGGTGACCATCAATGACGGCGACGAGGGTGAACGCTCCCTCTCGGTGGCCTGTATGCACTGTTCGGATGCGCCTTGCGCCACAGTCTGTCCGGTGGACTGTTTCTATACCACCCAGGACGGCGTTGTACTGCATGACAAGGATATCTGTATCGGTTGCGGTTACTGTTTCTATGCCTGCCCCTTCGGCGCACCGCAGTTTCCCGAGGATGGCGCCTTCGCCACGCGAGGCAAGATGGATAAATGTACCTTCTGCGCCGGCGGGCCGGAGGCCGACAACAGCTCCGAAGAGCATCGCAAGTACGGATCCAACCGACTGGCCGAAGGCAAGCTGCCGCTGTGTGCGGAGATGTGCTCTACCAAGGCGTTGCTGGCGGGGGATTCGGATACCATCTCCGAGATCTATCGCAAACGCATCATCAATCGCAGCGCGAGTGTGATGGCGCGGGGTGTCTCCTATCGCGATGCCTCGTTCCGCGCACCTTACAGTGCCGCCGGCAAGAGCAGTGCTAAAGAGTGATTGCGGGCTAAAGGGAGAGCTGACGTTCCATGTACAGGGTAAGCAACCTTTCTCAGGCCGGCCTTGGCCTCAAAACAGGGGTTTTCCTGTGGCTGCTGTGGTTGCTTCTCCTGCCGTTGGAAACTGTCGCTGATACCAAGCAGCCGAAAGGCATGCCATCGACGATGGTGCTTAATCCTGCCGCGGAATTGTGGCGGGATGTGCGTCAGCGGGATATGCCCATATCAGGCACCACCCAGGTGAAGGGAGTGGATTCGGGTGTGCTGATCAATGCCAATGGCGATAAGTGGCGTAAATTCCGCATGCAGCAGTTGATTCCCATCGGCGGTTACCTGCTGCTGGGTATCCTTGTCGGCCTGGCGGTTTTCTACATGCTACGCGGCAAGGTGAAAATCGTCGGCGGGGCATCGGACAGGAAGCTGCCCCGTTACACCAGCTATGAGCGATTGATCCACTGGTTCATGGCATCGATTTTCCTGTTTCTCGCCATCACCGGCCTGATCATTCTATTCGGCCGCCCGCTGTTGATACCCATCTTCGGCAAGGAGATCTTTTCCATCATTGCATCGGCCAGTAAGGAGGGTCACAACCTGATGGGCCCGCTGTTTATGGTTGCGCTGATCCTGGTGTTTGTAAAATTCGTCCGGCGCAATATCTACCAGAAGGGGGATATGAGTTGGCTGTTACGAGGTGGAGGCATCATCGGTAAGAAGCATGTTCCGTCCAACTTCTTCAACATGGGCGAGAAGAGCATGTTCTGGATGCTGGTGCTGGTGGGCTCGGTGATCGTCATCTCCGGGCTGGTATTGATATTTCCCGTTTTCGGTCAGAGTCGGGAGTGGATGGAGCTGGCCCATGTGGGCCACGCCATCGGCGCGATACTCATGATCGGTGTGATCCTCGGCCACATCTATATCGGCAGCATCGGCATGGAGGGCGCCATCGACGGTATGACGACCGGTTACTGCGATCTTAACTGGGCCAAGGAGCATCACGATCTGTGGGCGACACAGATGGAAAAACGGGGTGAAGCGATAGCGAATGAAGAAGTGAATCGATTCAGTGATCCCGATACGAACGAATACCTTGGCAGAGAGTTACGGGAGGCCGACAAGTGATCGCTCAATTCATCGATGGTCCCCTGTGGATCTTCTCCCTGAGCGTCTTTTTGATAGGCGTCACTTGGCGTATCGTGACGATACTCATGGCGGGCAACAGAAAAGATCTGGCCACCCCCAGAGGAAGCGCTTCCACAGGCGCCATTCGCACTGTCTTCACCCGCTCTGTATATGAACGCAGCGCAGCCACACGTGGACGGCTTCTGCTGATCGCCGGTTATCTGTTCCATATCGGACTCTTCGTGCTGCTCTTCTTCGCGCAGCCACATATCGATTTCATCGCCGAACGGATCACCGGTCTCAGCTGGACCGCGATACCCCATTGGGCCTTCATCCTTTCCGCCGAACTTGCATTTCTGGGTCTGCTGTTGTTGTGGATACATCGTCTGCTCAGTCCGGTGACCCGTCTGCTCTCCGACCTGGATGACCACGTGGGCACTCTATTGGTGTTTTTGGTCATGCTGACCGGCTGTCTGGCATTGGCGCAATCATTCGAAAGTCTGCGCCTGATCCATCTGCTGCTGGCTGAATTGCTGCTGATCTACTTTCCCTTCAGCAAGCTGATGCATACTTTCACCTTTATCTTGAGTCGCGGTTATACCGGCGCAACCATGGGGCGCAAAGGTGTCAACGCATAGCCCGCATTACTCACGCCCTAGGATCCTCCCGCTACGATCGGGTGTGAGTAATGCGGATTAGGGGGGGTTATGAATGAACAGTTTGAGCAGGGCGTAGAGGCGCTGCGCCAGCAGATAGACGCAAGGATCTCATCCTACTTCTCCAGTTGCGTCCACTGCGGACTCTGCGCCGAGGCCTGTCTCTTCTTTACAGAGACGCAAGATCCCCGCTACACACCGATCTACAAGGTGGAACCGATGAAGAAGCTGTGGCGGCGGGAGCATACCTTCTGGGGTAAGTTGGGATCTGTCTTCGGATTGCTTGAATCCCTGACCGAGAAAGACTTTGCCGATTGGGAGACGCTGGTCTATGACAGCTGCACCTTGTGCGGACGTTGCTCCATGGTCTGTCCGGTGGGCAACGACATCACCTACATGATCAGAAAACAGCGGGAGGGTTTTTCCGTTGCCGGTTATGCGCCCGACGGTATGAAGGAGGCGACCCGGCGGGCGTTGAGGATCGGCAGTCCCATGGGTGTCACGCTCAAGACACTCAAGGCCGCTCTGGCGCATGTGGAGAAGGATACCGGACTGCAAATTCCGATAGACAAAAAGGGCGCTGACTATATGACCCTCTTCTCCTCGATGGAGATAGTCAATTTCCCCGAATATATCGAGAGCATTGCACGTATCTTCGATGCGGCGGGGGTCTCCTGGACCATCAGCAGCAAGGCATTCGAGGCCACCAACAGCGGTATCCAGATCGGCAACAAAGAGGCGGCCGCAGAACTGGTCAATCGGGTTGTGATCGCCGCTGAAGAGCTGGCTGTCAACTATGTGATCAGTCCGGAGTGCGGGCATGCCTATACCGCAATACGTTGGGAGGGGCCGAACCTGGTCGGTCGCCACTATCCCTTCGAGGTGATCCATATTCTGGAATTGCTGGAGCAGCTGAAAGCCGAAGGACGTCTGCAACTGGAATACAGGGACAGCACACCGATGACGCTGCACGATCCCTGTCAGATCGTTCGGCGCGGTGGCGTGGTGCAGCAGCCCCGTGAATTGCTCAACAGCGTGGCGGAGAACTTTGTCGAAATGAAAGACCATGGCGTGATGAACTGGTGCTGTGGTGGTGGCGGTGGCGTGAGTGCCAATGAACGTTCCGAGCCATTACGGCTGCATGTGTTCGACCGCAAGAAAAAACAGCTGCGGGAGACCGGAGTAAATACCATTGTCACAGCATGCGCCAATTGCCGCATCATCCTGGAGGAGGGCATAGAACACAACGATATGGACACCGAAGTGATCAGCCTGACCGAATTGGTTGCGGATCATTTGACTGCTTCATCGGAGAAGAAATAGGAGTCCGCAAATGAACGCTAACGAACGCAAATTTAAGAGAATACTTTTTTAAGTTATCTCAATGGTATTTCTCGTTCCCATGCTCCAGCGTGGGAACGCATATATCAGTACAACAACAGAACAAAGTATGAATTCCCGCAAAGGACCGTGGTAATCAGAAGAATATAAGTCTGCAAATGAACGCGAATGAACGCGAATGAACGCAAATTTAAGAGAATACTTTTTTTTCTCGTTCCCATGCTCCAGCGTGGGAATGCATATATCAGTACAACAACAGAACAAAGTATGAATTCCCGCAAAGGACCGTGGTAATCAGAAGAATAAAAGTCCGCAAATGAACGCGAATGAACGCAAATTTAAGAGAATACTTTTTTAAGTTATCTCAATGGTATTTCTCGTTCCCACGCTCCAGCGTGGGAATGCATATATCAGTGCAACAACAGAACAAGGTATGAATTTCCGCAGAGGACCGCGGTAACTAGAAAATTTACTTTATTTGCGTTTATTCGCGTTCATTTGCGGACTATTCCAGCCAATCTTCTACGGTGGTTTCCGCCTATGAATTGCCCTTTTTTATAGGGTTATAGATGTTCAACATATGCTGTACTTGAATTGTCTTACATCACAAGGGAGTCACTTGGCTGTTTGCAGCGAAACCGACGAGGGCTTCCGGTCAATAAGTTAAAATCCAACAATTTCCTGGGGGTCATCATGTCCTCTCGTATCAATAAATTTTTTATTGCCATGCTGTGGCTTGCACTCTATGCGCCGCAGATCAATGCCGGCACACCGGCGCCTGACGGCGTCATGCTCTATATCATCTCGCCGGCCAACGGTGAACAGGTGAACAATCCGGTCACTGTGCGCTTTGGATTGAAAGGCATGGGTGTCGCGCCCGCGGGTATCGAGCGCGAGAAGACCGGTCATCATCATCTGCTGATCGATGTGGAAGCGATGCCGGCCATGGACAAACCCTTGCCGTCGGATGAGAACCATCGCCATTTCGGAGGCGGCCAGACAGAGGTCACTCTCGATCTTGCCAAAGGTACCCATACCCTGCAGCTGGTGTTGGGCGATAAGGATCATATCCCGTTCGATCCGCCCATCCTTTCCGAAAAAATCACTATTACGGTGAAGTGAATAGGGTTTGCAGTTAGTGGTGAAAGAGTAGGAGCCGCAAATGAACGCGAATCACCGCTAATTTACGCCAATAGTATATTGATAAAACAGTTGTCCTCAATGGTATGGACTCCTCCCCCGCCCAACACTTAGGTTAGGGTGGGAGAGTTAGTCAGCGAAACCGGGAGCCCATACCATGAAAAATACTACCACTATCAGCATCGACTTAGCGAAAAACGTTTTTCAAGTTGCCGTATTCAACAGGCACGGCAAGCTCAAATCGAACCAGAAGATGAGCGCCAAAAAGCTGGGGCTTTTAGTCACACGGCACCCAGAGGCGAACATCTGCATGGAGGCCTGCGGTTCCGCCCACCATTGGGGAAGACGGTTTATCAAGGAAGGCCACGAGGTCTATCTGGTGCCGGCACATATTGCCGCCAAATACCGTAGTGGCAACAAAAACGACCCGAACGATGCACTTGCCATTTACGAGGCCGCCAAAAGGCCGGAGACCCACTTTGTTGCGGTGCGTACGCTCGCACAACAGGACCTGGCGAGCCAGCATAAACTGCGGCAAGGTTACATGAAGCAACGTACCCAGCTGGCCAACCGGATGCGCGGGTTCGCCCTCGAATATGGCGTCAAATTTCCCAAAGGCATCAGCCAGCTGCGCCGCCACGTACCGGAGGCGTTGGAGGCGGCCGAGAACGAACTGACGATGATCGCCAGAAGCATCCTGAGGAACCTGCTGGAGCAGCTGTTATCGCTGGATGTGCTGATCAAAGAGATCACCCAGGCGTTAACCTGGCAGACCCGACAGTTACCCGCTTGCCGGGAACTGTTTCGCATGCCCGGTATCGGCTGGCTGGGGGCTGGCGCGCTGTACGCCAAGTTTGGGGATGGCGCGGCTTTCCGGCGTGGACGCGACGCCAGTGCCAGCGTTGGGCTGGTCCCTGGCCATCGAGGGACTGGGGGTCACAACAAAACGACGGGCATCTCCAAACGCGGGGACAAATACCTGCGTTACCTGCTGGTACACGGTGCCCGTTCAGCGGTGAGCAACGTTGGAGACAAACAAGACGGCTTAAGTTGCTGGATCAGGAGACAACGGGCCATGCATTCCATAAACAACACGAGCGTCGCTTTAGCCAATAAACTGGTCAGAATGGCCTGGGCCATTTTGAGCAGTGGCGGTCAATACCGAGTACCTGTCGCTCAGTAACAGCGGTATTGATGACAACAAAAGCACGGTTGTAAGCCGAGTATTAGCGATCGAAATTGATGGAAAAGTGCAGAATATTAGCGCACCAGGCAAAACCTGATGGGAACGATGGCAGAAAAAGCCTCCCCCTCGATAAGGAGCCTGGTAACGATGGATGACACCATTAAGGCCAGGGGTAGCTCCCCATTGTAAAGACCGGATATACGTGAACTCGCTAAATTCTCTCTATCCAGCAAAAAGGTTGCAATACATTGAGGAGTCCATATACGTTCCCACGCTCCAGCGTGGGAATGCAGACATCAGCGTAACAACAGGACATGTTATGGATTCCCACGAAGGACCGTGGGAACCAGAAGAAAACCTTTCTACCATTCGCGAATATTTGCGGTGATTCGCGTTCATTAGCGGCTAATCTCTTAAAGCAGAGCCTTTTCCCCGTTACGTCTTCGTAGATATTCAATCGCAATCCCTACCAACAACCCCAAGGCAACATTCAGCAGCAGGCAGACCAGTCCGGTGATGACAATAACCGGCAGGTTTTCCCGAGAAACTTGTGTCAACTCTTTGCTCATTGCAAGATCCAATCCGGCGAAAACCAGCAGTGCGCCAACCGCGGCAAGAGGAATCAACAACAGCAGTTGCAGGGCGTTCGGCCCCAACAGCAGGCCGATGGAGAGACAGGTGATACCGAATATTGCAGGTGCCAGGCCGGTGCGGGCACCGAACCTGTGCTGCACCACCAGGCCCCCCGCGCCATGGCAAATGGGAAAGGCGCCCAGTGGGGCCAGAAGCAGATTAAGCACACCGGTACTCATGCCAAGCTGCTGGGGGGTGATCGGTCGCGCTTGATCCTCAAAAAGACGTCTTGCGATAGCCGCGGTTACGATCATTGCGTTGGTCAGGGTCAGGGCGAGTTGTGGCAGCAGGATTGTTTCAGCCGATGTCCAGGCATCGGACCAGTCGATACTGACCCATTGGGGCAGATAAAAACCGATGGCAATCTCCGGCATCTGGCCAGGTCGGTCAATGCCGCTCCAGATGGCGCTGCCAAGAATGACCAGGATGGCGGCAACGGGTTTGAACCGTGTCGGCAGCAGCAGGAGTAATAGAACCAGTGACATCAGGCCGATCATGGGCTCCTGCAGTATCAACTTTGCCCCGGCCCAGGCAAGGATCAAACCGACACCCAATTGAATCCCGGTGAGCACCGATTGAGGTATCATTTTACCGATACGCGAGACGAGTCCCGTGAGCGTCAACAGGAGAACCGTTGCACCCAGAAGCAGGCCGGTGACGGCGATGGTGCCGGCTGTGAGGTTGTCTGCGATGACAACGGCCGCTACCGCTTTCATCGGTTGTACAGGGATGGGACGACGGTAGATCGCAGCGACCGCTAGGGCAAACAAACCGAAGCCTATGAACAATCCTGACGGATCCATCAAGTGCAGTGTGAGCACGGCGATTACAATGGGCAGGAAAGTGCCAAGATCGGCGAATGCGCCGGATAGTTCAGCGGCTACCTGTTTTGTTGTAAACGTCTTCAATGTGTTGTTGCTTTTATAAAAACCGGTATATTTTGCTCATTAAAATATAATCGTAGCAGTTGTGTCGTGAAACGCAGCCTTATCGGATTCAGGTGGATTCAAAATGAGCAAGGTGCTGTTGTATAAACCAACGACTTGTTCCAGATATCCTCAATATCAGGTTAGGATTATCCAATATGTATCGATGTAAAATGTTTGCCGTTGCACTCGTCACCCTGGCGTTTTCCGGTTTGGCCGAGTCGGATAGGAGTGATGGCTTCAATTTCATCCCCCTCGACGCGTCCGCCAATTCCGCCGATTGGATACCGGCTTCTCCCTGGAAAGTGCCAAAGGGCTTTAAGCAGTGGGCGGTCTCCGACGAGACCGACCTGAATATCTACGATGGCGGCCGCAATGACTGGCATGACATGAATACGGTGAATGAGACCGGACCTGAGAAAGGCCGTTATCTCTACCGGACCCATGAACTGCGCAGCCCGAACAACCAACCGGAAGGCGGCTCCGTCAGTGTGGTCGATCTTAAGAGCGGCGAGACCCGCATCCTGGCGCAGGCCCCCGACTATGACGCCCTCGACGGTATCCGCTGGACTCCCTGGGGCACCATCCTGTTTGCCGAAGAGGTTACCGGCGGCCGTCTGTTCGAACTCTTTCTGGAGGATGACCTGACAAAGGCCAGGAAGGTTGTGGACAGGCCCCTTCTAGGTCGTCTTGCCCATGAAGGCATAGACCTGGACCGCGACGGCAATGTCTATCTGGTGGATGAGTATCGTGGCCGTACCTCAGGTTGCAGCGGCGTCACACCTTGCGGCGGAGGTGTCTACAAGTTCGTGCCCGATGTTGCGGGTGATCTCAAAGCCGGTTCACTCTATGCCTTGAAGGTGAACGGCATGGATGGTGTTGGTCTGGGCGAGTGGGTTGGTCCCATCGATCCCCTGAAAGCCAGGGAATCGGGCAGCGTCGCGGGTGGTCAGAGCTACCAGCGTCCCGAGGACCTGGAGATTATCGGGGATACCCTCTATGTCGCCATCACCGAGGGGCCCAGAGATACGAAAGTCGATAGGCGCGGTCGGCTCGTCTTTACCTCCGAACTCTACGAGGGGCGCGTTATCGCCATCGATCTTCGCACCATGCAGGTGAGCAATTTCGTCAAGCCGGGGGTGAATGCGCCGGTGGAGATCGGCAGGCCGGGCGAGCCGGGTCACCGGTCGGGTTTCGACAGCGTGGACAACCTTGCTGAAGCGCCGAATGGCGACCTTGTGATGATCGAGGACAACAATCCATCGGATATCTGGTTCGCCAGCCAAGTGACCAATGAGTTCGGGGCATCCCGATCCGTCGCCCTGTTTGCTTCCCTGACCGATCCCGATGCGGAGGGCACGGGTATCTACTACAGCCCCGAAGATCCCGGCACCTTGTATGTCAATGTGCAACATTCGGCCGCGGACGACGGCGACGGCACCTGGGCTATCAGTCGTGAAGAACGCAAGGGAAAGTAGGCAAAGAATGCGCAGCGCAGGAATAGTCAAAGAGATGATAAATAACAGTAATGACAAGGATGTGCGTTCTTGACCGAGTGAAGACTCCACCGTCGGGACTGGGGAATTGATTTAGCCGCGAATGGACGCTAATCACCGCAAAATCACGCAAATTTATACGGGACAATTTTAATATTCATCTAAAATGTAATCCCTCTCTATTTCGGCTTGCTGCGATGAATCAATGAGAGCAAATAAGCCATATCTTCATGGCGTCGATTTGCGGTGATTAGCGTCCATTCGCGGCCTTTTCTTCCCAGTTCATAGCCGCTTGATCAGAGGAAGAACCGTTGGGATCACGACTGGAAGAGGGCTCATCCACCCATTCACACTAAATTTCACACTGCCGTCATGAAGGTGTGGTAGTTAGCCAAGGCGGATTCGCTCCTGCTGACGTTGTGATGGGATTCTGATTGCATAGCCCGCATGATGAGGCTTATATTAACTGTCAATATCTACCCGACTACCCATCGAGCTCAGCCATGTGATGGCGGACAAGACTAATGGGATTAGAGAAACTAAACAGACTTGAGCAAAGCGAACCCATTAACTCAAAACTAAAAACTCAACACTCAAAACTATTGAGAAGTCGCTAATACGATGGCTGAGTAAGGTGGGTAACCAGGAAAACTCTGACAAATCTTACCAAGGGGGCTTCTTTTGAAAGCGAAGATTGGCATAAATGGCTTTGGCCGTATGGGGCGTCTCGCGCTACGAGCCGGCCGGGATGAGGATTCGCTGGCGTTTGTACGCGTCAACGAGATCGCCGGCGATGCGGT
The DNA here is from genome assembly GCF_964212655.1 of Candidatus Thiodiazotropha sp. LNASS1. NCBI lineage: Bacteria > Pseudomonadati > Pseudomonadota > Gammaproteobacteria > Chromatiales > Sedimenticolaceae > Candidatus Thiodiazotropha > Candidatus Thiodiazotropha sp. LNASS1. The sequence continues at coordinate 4,313,309 of NZ_OZ156465.1, forward strand.
CTGCTCGGCCCATCTGCTGCAGTTCGATTCGGTGCATGGCACCTGGGATGTGGCGTGTGCCGCCCAGGGAAGTGAGCTTGTGGTGGGGGAAGATCGCCTCGCTTACAGCTCGAACCCTGATATCGCCACTACCGACTGGTCAGATTGCGACATCGTCATCGAGGCCACCGGCAAACACCACAAGCAACCGCAGACCCTGCAGACCTATTTCGATCAGGGCGTGAAAAAGGTCATCGTCGCCGCGCCCACCGAAGGGGCGCTGAACATCGTCTACGGCATCAACGACGATCGTTACGAGCCGGAAAAGCACCACTTGATCACCGCCGCGTCCTGCACCACCAACTGTCTGGCGCCGGTGGTCAAGGTGATGCATGAAAAGGTCGGGATCGAGCAGGGCTGCATGACCACCATCCACGACATCACCAACACCCAGATCATCGTCGACAAGGGGCACAAGGACCTGCGCCGCGCCCGCGCCTGCGGCCAGTCCCTGATCCCCACCACTACCGGCTCGGCGAAGGCGATCACCAAGATCTTTCCCGAGCTCGAGGGCAAACTGAACGGCCATGCGGTGCGGGTGCCGCTGCTCAACGGCTCCCTCACCGATTTCGTCTTCCATGCCGCCCGCGATGTCACGGCGGAGGAGATCAACGGGTATTTCAAAGCGGCGGCGGAAGGCGAACTGAAGGGCATTCTCGGTTACGAGGAGCGGCCCCTTGTTTCCGTCGACTATGTCAACGAGGCGCGTTCATCCGTGGTCGACGCCCCATCCACCATGGTGGTCGATGGCTCCCTGGTGAAGATCTACGCCTGGTATGACAACGAGTGGGGCTACGTCAATCGGCTGGTTGACCTCACACGCAAGGTGGTGGGCCTCCTCTGATGGAGCAGGGACTGCGCAACTACCTGGTCGTCACCGGCGGCTACTGGGCCTTCACCGTCACCGACGGCGCCATCCGCATGCTGGTGGTGCTCTACTTCCACCTGTTGGGCTACTCACCCTTCGAAGTGGCGATGCTGTTTCTCTTCTACGAGTTCTTCGGCATCGTCACCAACCTGGTCGGTGGTTGGCTGGGCGCGCGAATCGGTCTCAACCTGACCATGCACATCGGCATGGGGCTGCAGGTGGTGGCGTTATTGCTGCTCACCGTGCCCGATCCCTGGCTCTCGGTGCCCTACGTGATGTTCGCCCAGGCCCTCTCGGGCATCGCCAAGGACCTGAACAAGATGTCGGCTAAGGCATCGGTGAAGACCATGGTAAAGGACGGCAGCGAGACCAAGCTGTTCAAGTGGGTGGCGGTGCTCACCGGGTCCAAGAATGCCCTCAAGGGCGGCGGCTATTTCATCGGCGCGGCACTGCTGGAGCTGGTCGGTTTCCGCGGCGCATTGGCGATACTGGCGGCGATGCTGCTGCTGGTCCTGATCGTCACCGCCTTTCTCCTGCCCAGCGGTCTCGGCAAGATGAAGTCGAAGCCGAAATTCACCCAGGTCTTCTCCAACATCGCCGCCATCAACTGGCTCTCGGCGGCACGTTTTTTCCTCTTCGGCTCCCGCGATGTCTGGTTCGTGGTGGGCCTGCCGGTCTTTCTCTACCAAGTGCTTGGCTGGACGTTCACCCAGGTGGGCGGTTACATGGCGCTCTGGATCATCGGCTACGGCATCGTCCAGGCCAGCGTGCCCAGGCTGGTCAAACGCAGCCACCACGGCCAGGGCCCGGGCGGCGGCACGGCAAGGCTCTGGGCCTTCCTGCTGGCCCTGTTCCCCATCGCCATCGCCGCCGGATTGAACATGGGCTGGCCCGCCGACTATGTGCTGGTGATCGGCCTGATCCTCTTCGGCGCGGTCTTCGCCGTCAACTCCGCCGTCCACTCCTATCTGATCCTGGCCTACTCCGATCACGAAAAAGTGGCGATGAACGTGGGCTTCTACTACATGGCCAATGCCGGCGGACGGCTGTTGGGCACGGTACTCTCGGGGCTGATCTATCAACTTCACGGACTCACCGGCTGCCTCTGGTGGTCGGCGGCCTTCGTGCTTGCTGCGGCCCTGCTTTCGTTTGGGTTGCCGGAGATTAAAAGGGAAGTGGTGAGGCAGCAGGAATAATATCCGGCTGGCGTGATATTAAATATCGGTGAAGCCTCCCAATTAATGCATGTGGGCATGCATATCTCTACTTCATGACTTTATTCAGAGGACAACTTTGTCGGCTGACTTCACCCTGTATAACCTCAAATACTTCCTAGGGATGAGAAGTATTTTTATTCCTAATACGACTTAAAAAAATGCTGAATCGCGTGATAGGAAGCAACTTGCCCGTAAAGCCGCGATAGCGTTTTCCCGACTGGATGGGTGTGTCGTGGGATAATGACTGGTAAGCTGATGAAAATTAGTGTAGAAAATTAATTAAACAGGGAGGTTGTTCAATTCTGATCCCAATCTTCCACGCGTAGATAGCAGGCCTGTTGCATGTTTTGTTTCGTGCAGGTTGCCTTCTATCCGACAGAATTAAGCGGGATAGCGGGCAGATTGCACGCCTAATTACTTGAATAGGTGGGTTATAAGGCAAATTGCCTTTTACTTAAATGTTATACACAACAAGGGAGTTAATAATGAATGAGATAATCTGTAAAGCAATACAGGAGAAGAGACTCTTATCATTTACATATAAAGGGCATAGGCGCGTTGTTGAGCCACATACACATGGCATCAGCACTGCTAATAATGAATGTCTCCGCTGTTACCAGATTTCTGGCGGAAGTGTTTCAGGATGAGTTCCTGATTGGAAAATTATGACCACAAATAATATTGATGGGTTAACCATAAGTGATGACACCTTTGAATGCCCTCGCGATGGATACAAAAAAATGATGGCGGTATGCATACAATATTTTGTGAATTGTAATGCTATGAATTGAAGGTATACATATATGAACGAAATCATATGCCCTAATTGCAGCAAGGCTTTTAAAGTAGATGAAGCGGGCTTTGCTGACATTCTTAAGCAAGTTCGAGATCATGAATTTGAAGAAGAGCTAGCAAATAGGCTAGCTCTTGCAGAAAAAGAAAAAGACAGTGCGGTTAAACTTGCAGAAGCGAATGTTAAAAACTCCTTACAAGAGGCGCTAACTAAAAAAGACAAAGAAATAATAGAGCTGAAAGCGAAAAACAGTAATGAGCTTGCAGAAAAATTAGCCGAAAAAGAATTAGAAATCTCTGAAATGAAATCTAAAATTCAAAACTCAGAGACAGAAAAAAAACTAGAAGTATCTGAAGCAGTTAAGAAGTTAGAGAAAGAACGAGACGACTTGACCAATGATCTAAAAATAAAAGAATCCGAAAAACAACTGCTTGAGAAATCGATTAGAGAGCAGTTTAACAATCAGCTCATGGTAAAGGACGAAACCATAAAAATGAAGGACGACGAAATCAATCGCCTTAAGGATTTCAAACAGAAATTATCAACAAAGATGGTTGGTGAAACATTAGAGCAGCATTGTGAAGTCGAATTTAATAAACTTCGCGCGACAGCGTTTCAGAATGCTCATTTTGAAAAAGACAATGATTCAAGTGGCGGAACAAAGGGCGACTTCATTTACAGGGAGAACGATGATGAAGGAAATGAAATTATTTCCTTGATGTTCGAAATGAAGAATGAAAACGATGAAACCGCCACAAAGAAAAAGAATGAAGACTTTTTTGCAAAACTCGACAAAGATCGTAAAGATAAAAAATGTGAATATGCGATTTTAGTGTCTCTTTTAGAACCAGATAACGAACTATATAATAATGGAATCATTGATGTCTCGCATAAATACGAAAAAATGTATGTGATTCGCCCACAATTCTTTATACCCATCATTACGCTACTGCGTAATGCGGCAATGAATTCTTTAAAATACAAGCAAGAGCTAAATTTGATGAGAAATCAAAATATAGACATCACTAATTTTGAGGACAAAATAACTAAATTTAAAGAAGGCTTTGCAAAAAATTACGCATCCGCTTCCAATCATTTTGAAAAAGCAATAGATGAGATTGACAAGGCTATCGTAAGAATGCAGAAAGTGAAGCAAGAATTAACAACAAGTGAAAATCAGTTGCGCCTAGCTAACCAGAAAGCTGAAGGCTTAACAATTAAAAAATTGACTTTCGGGAACCCCACAATGAAAGAAAAATTTAATAAAGCGAATGAAGATACCACCGCAAAATAAATGTATAACAAATCGCTCGTGCAGGACTTCCGCTTCGCTCCAACCCCACAGCTCAACCGTTGAGGCTATCGGAAAACCCAAAAATTCGATAAAATCATATAGACAGTAACGGTGCACGGAGAAAGGAAGATGGCACGTTATAAGGATTACAACTACGATCAGATGAAAATGCTGCCCGTCTCCTATGAGAAGCAAATTCTCGCGGGGAGTTTCGAATATTCTCTTTCCTATTTGATCGACAACGAGCTTGATCTAAAAGCATTGATCAACGCTATCACAATGACACCAATGGCTGACCAGCCTATGATCCGAGGCTGCTTCTAAAATTGTGATACTGGCTTATTCCAAAGGTATCACCAGCAGTCGTCAGATAGAACGCCTATACCGTGAGAATATCTTGTTCATGGCACTGTCGGCCGATTTGCAACCCGACCACAGTACTGTGGCGGATTTCATCTCCCGCGCTCCTGATGCATTAGCCGACCTGTTTGGACAAGTTGTCTTGATCTGCGACCGGTTAGGCCTGATCAGTAAAGAGATGTTCGCCATCGACGGGTGCAAGTTGCCTTTCAATGCCTCCAAGACATGGAGCGGTACCCATGCGGAACTGAACAAGAAACGCAAGAAGATCGACCGTGCAGTTCGGCGCATGCAGCAACGGCATCGGGAGCAGGATACGGCAGAACAACAACCGGACATCTATGAATATGAGCGAGAGCAGATCAGAAAACTAAGGGCGACTTCGCGCAAGATCAAACAGTTTTAGCTGAAGACGAAAGGCACACATTGTGCTATGCTTTTGGGATGAAAACCTTTGCATGGAGTTCGGAGAAGAATGAGCTTCTCAAGACAGAACGGGGAATTTCCTTTGAAGAGGTGGTACTGAATATTCAGCTCGGGAATGAAGTCGATATCTTCGAACACCCGAACCAAGAACGATATCCAGGCCAACAAATCTCCGTTGTCGTCATTGAGGGCTACGTCTACCTCGTTCCGTTCGTCGAGAACGAGGAAGAAGTCTTCCTGAAAACCATCATTCTCAGCCGAAAGGCTACTAAACAGTATCTTGGTGGTACAGATGAATAAGCTCGATCCTGAAGAAAAGGAAATCCTTGAAGCCTTTGAAGGTGGCCAACTCAAACGGGCCAGGGGGGCGTCGAAAATTATTGCAGAGCATCAAAAATATGCCGAAGCAACCTTCAAGAAAGATGCCCGTATCAATATTCGCCTGTCTTCCAAGGATCTCAGGGCACTTCAAGCTCGAGCCTTGAAAGAAGGCATTCCTTATCAAACGCTGGTGTCCAGCGTGCTCCACAAATTCGTGGATGGCCAACTTGTCGATAAAGCGGCTAACAAGTAGTTCCAGCTGACGCCAAACACTGTGCGGCTTATTGCGCAAGCATTCTGTATTGTTGCGCAAACGCCGCTCCGCATTTGGCTTTGCTGAACATTGGCGACATCAGTAAAACAATTTCATCCGAGAAGAATATGCGATGAATTCAAAACTTACTAAATATGCTTTCTTGGCTGGAGTCGCTTATTTTTGCTGCATGGCAACTGCACATTTTTTCGGCATAAAAGTTCCCGTATTGTTCGTGTATTACGACACACCTTTTTATGCTTACCAAGACAAAATTATATCTTTTGCTGTATGTGCGTATATCGCTTTGTTCTATTCAGCTTCGCAACACCGATCTGTGGCGCTTAACGCAATTATTGTGCTAGCAGTAACCGTGCTTGGTTTAAGCTCGGTCAATTTGTCGAGTTCCCTTGCTTCTGTGCTGGAAGAGGGGCAATCTACTTTGCCGTATTGGTTACAAACAGGTGCAATCGCATTTTATCTTGTTGCACTTGTGGTCTTATACATCAAGGATGGCAAAAGCTCATAACAAGCGACTATGGCGTAAATGGCATCACCCAAACCATTCCCTCTTAGAACTCAAGCTGAATAAAACTATTCCAAATTTAAAGGGTCAGACCCCTTTTTCTAACATATCCAGCCGATTCCAGGGATCATTCATCTCCCCTTTACGGCGTCCATGTCCCTTGCGACGTGGCTCTTTGTCGGGTTCGAATCTTATTAACTCACGGCGATCAACAATCTTTCTGCGCTGTTGCAAGCGCCGTTCGGGTCCGGAATACGGTGTTTGATTAGTCATCCCTAAACCCCCAGAAAGTGTTGTTCATTAATTATAGTCTATCAGTAGACGTGCTGATAAATGTTAATCAATGTGAATAAAGTGGTCGGCAACAATGGATAACTATTGGCATGTGGAGTTCTTTCTGAACAACTTCGAGGTGTGACTAAAAGGGTTTTATAATATTAAAATACGCAAGAACGATTTCAGTCACCAACCATTTTTATACGTCATATTCATTGGTGCTGTGTCTAGTTGATGAGTTAAAGTTTATACGTAAGGAGGTATTCAAATGGAAGGTGACATTGACAATGAACTTCTTAACACCATTGATATTCTGCCGCTGCAATTGCGAGCTATTGCACAGATGCATTTTGTTGAAAACAACTCCTACACTGAAATCTCTCAGTAACTGTCTATCACACAAGCAAATGCTCGCAAGCGCGTCCAGCTAGCCCGGTAAATCATAAAAGAACAGAAAATAGCAGGGGTAAGACCTCTTTATAGAAACCAGGCGTCGTTAGAGTTGCATGTCTGAGATGACGCAATACGATTATTCTTCCGGTACTTGATTGAAAAACCCCGCATATGCGGGGTTTCATCTTGCAGATAAAATCTAGTCAAGTTTCCAACATGATGATAAAGCTTGTTGTCAGCGCACCTGAAAGCGAGGTCAACAGCCATTTAATCGTATTATGTGCGTTGCTTTGTACCTTATCTGTTGATTTCTCTCGCATGATTATTTCTCCTGGTTCTGTCGCTTATGCGCAGGCATTCATGGGAAGTGGTGGTTCACTGGTGGCAAATGTTTCGAGTTTCTCGAAGAACGTTTTATGATCGATGTAATGCGAACCGTCACACGAGAAGGTCATCCCGATCAGACCGTTAACGCGGTTGATCGAGCCGTTGCGCAGGTAGATGTTTTTGTCCGTCGTGCGAAGACGCCTAAACTCGTTCAGTATCGCCAGCGTATCTTCGGCATGTATCACCGGTTGCAGGTGATCGATCAGGCTGTCGCGAAATTGGTCGAGGAAACCCGGTGCCAGCACCTCCTCCTTCACGAACACCCGGTAGCGGTAGGCATCATCAGCGAACCAGCAGGTCAACTGGCTGGAGGAGTGGTGTATTTTGACGTGAAACGCGCCTTTACGGGTCAACAGCGCATGGACGATTTCATGAATGCGATCGATCTCACTGTCGAACAGGCTCTCGACTCGTGACTGTTGGAAAAGGAAGGCCCTGACGGAAGGGTCGCCTTTGATTTGTAACCATCTATCCGGCATTTCGAATCCTCCTCATACGGTGGACAAAACCAAGAAAAATACTCGGTTAATAGACATTGTATCTGCTGTGTGTATAAATAATAATAAATATTATTAATTATCAGCATAGGAAATAATCTATGCCAAAGGCAGCAAACTACAATCTGGCGCGTCGCATCAGCATTCGCCAGCTCCAGGTTTTCGACACCGTGTCACGGTTGCGCAGCTTCACTCGTGCCGCGGAGGAGCTGTACTTGTCACAGCCGACCGTGTCGATGCAGATAAAAAAACTGGAGTCCGATATCGGATTGCCCTTGATCGAACAGGTGGCAAAAAAGCTTTCTCTGACTGAAGCGGGCAAGGCGCTTCAGGCGGCCGCGCATGACATCCTTGAGACGCTGGGCCGGTTCGAGATGGAGGTGGAAGATCAGAAAGGGCTACGCACCGGACAGCTGCATTTAGCGGTGGTCTCGACGGCCAACTACTTTGCGCCGCGGCTGCTCGGGCAGTTCCGGCACCAGTACCCCGGCATCAAGGTCACATTGGAAGTCACCAATCGTGAACACATCCTCGAACGCATGCTGAACAATAGTGATGATATCTATCTGATTGGTAAACCGCCCGAATCCAGTGAACTGGAATTTCAGCCATATCTACCGAATCCGATGGTTGTTGTTGCGCCCGTGGATCACAAGTTAGCGAAACGGAAAAGCGTTTCATTACAGGAAATAGCCGACGAACCGTTTATCATTCGTGAGCAGGGTTCCGGAACAAGAATTGCTGTGGAGCACAAATTCGCCAATGCCGGGCTCGAACTCAATATCGGGATGGAACTGGGAAATAACGAGTCGATCAAGCAGGGTATTACCGGTGGACTTGGGATTGCGGTGTTGTCGCTGCACACCCTGACCAGCGGTGACATGAACGAATTGACCGTCCTGGATGTTGAGGGTTTCCCCATCTCCTGGCAATGGTTTATCGGTCATCCCCGCAGCAAGCGATTGTCGATTGCGGCAAAAACCTTCATCGACTTCATGTATGAGGAGGGGCCGTTGTTGCTGCCGGAGAATGTCATCGATAGTGCTTTAGTGGACATGTCGATGATGAAAATTAAAGGGGTTGGTGAGTAAAAGGGATCAGACCCCTTTGCTGTTTCAATAAGTAGTTGAAGTGCCCATCTCAGATCATTCATAGAGGATGAAGTCGATTCAGAGAAGATGAGTTCTTGATGCTAGCTAGATCAAATCCGGCATTCTCCAAATGCGAACTTTCTAGCTTTTTTAATGCCGCAAACTAAAATCCTTTTAATACTTAGTGTCATGTTAACATCGCTAGTCCCTGGTTTATGCAGAATCATCAAGGGTCCATATCCCAGTTCAGTTGGTTGCCAGTGAATAGTACTCGATAACAGAGTGGCTGCCTAATGAACTATTGAGTCCTTCGCCGGAAATTAACAAAGAGGGTTCTTGAAACATACTCTAGGTACAAAAATGGTTCTGATTAAATGAGGCATCGTATGGGAGAGCAATGAATGGAATTTGTCACCGACTATAGCCTGTTTCTGGCAAAATCGATCACCGTGGTATTGGCCATTCTTGCTGTTGTTGGGGGCATCATTGTACTTGCCGCTCGAGGTAAGCCCCGGAGCAAGCAGCGTCTTGAAGTGAAATACTTGAACCGGGACTACGATGATTTGGCCCATGCCCTCAAGGCGGCGATGCTGCCAAAGAAGGCATTTAAGCAGATTCACAAAACACGTAAGCAGGATCTCAAGAAATCCCGGAAACTGAGATCCGATGCCCGGTCAAAAGATAAAAAGAGAGTATTCGTGCTGAATTTTCACGGTGACATCCGCGCTTCAGCGGTGGCCTCCTTGCGTGAAGAGATTACGGTCATCCTGTCCGTGGCAAGGCCGGAAGACGAGGTCGTGCTGCGTTTGGAGAGTAGTGGCGGTCTGGTCCATGCCTATGGCCTGGCGGCTTCCCAGCTTACGCGACTCAAGGACAAGAATATACGACTGACAATAGCGGTGGACAAGGTTGCCGCGAGTGGCGGATATCTGATGGCCTGTGTGGCCGATCATATCATTGCTGCACCATTTGCTGTGGTCGGTTCCATTGGTGTGTTGGCACAATTGCCAAATTTCAACCGTTTTCTGAAACGACACGATATCGATTTCGAGCAGTTCACTGCCGGTGAATTTAAAAGAACGGTCACCCTTTTTGGCGAAAACACTGACAAAGACAGAGAAAAGTTTCGTGAAGAGATCGATGAGGCACACCGGTTGTTTAAGGCATTCATAAAGTCCCAGCGCAGCGAGCTTGATATCGAAACTGTGGCGACCGGGGAACACTGGTACGGGACACGCGCCCTGGAATTGAAGCTTGTCGATGAATTATGCACAAGTGACGATTACCTATTGGAGGCCAGAAAAACAGCAGAGCTTTACCAAGTCACTTTCAGACCGCTTAAATCTCTCATCGACCGATTGTCGTCATTGCCATCGATATTTGATAAAGGACTTCTGGGGCGTGGCAGAAGTGGGTATGGGGTGCACGAAATAGAGTAACAATCGAACCTGCTCTGCTGAAGGTATCGATAGATAAGAATAATTGAGGAGGAATTATGAATATATTAATGCTTGTTCACTCTCAGAGGTGGTGAATTCCAATATTGAAGCATCGGGTATCAAACAGCTGCCGGGTATATTGATTTATGCCCTAACGCAGATACAAAAAAATCGTTAAAGTACTAAACTGAGTTCAGGGAACCACGGCTCGCGGTTTAAGGCATCTTTAATTATTGATATGGAGATGGTCATGAGGTGCGCTTTCACTCTTATATTCGCTGTGCTGCTCATGGTCGCAGCGGCCCACGCCGAAGTCAGTACCGTTCAATCCGGTACACTCCTTCCGATTCACCCGCAAAGCTATCAGTCTTCAGAGACCTGTTCGAACTGCCATACCCGATTGTATGAGCAATTTAAGCATTCGATGCATGCCAGGGCTTTCGAGAATCCTGTTTTTCAGTATCAATTTTACGAAGTATTTCTTCCACAAATGGCGAATGATAATGATAGCGTTTTCGCTGCAGCTGCCTGTTTGGCATGCCATTCACCCACGACACTTCTATCCCAGGATCTGCGTCTGCCTGCCCCTGACGCTGTAGATAAATCACTGCCAGGTGTGACCTGTGACTTTTGCCACACACTGACGGGGTATACTGGACCGAGTCCAGGCAATGCCAACTACCGTCCTTCCCCCGGTCCGATCAAGTATGGTCCACTGAAATTTTCTTCTGACTGGCACCGTGCCTACTCGCAGTTTCAGCGCCAGAGCGAGATCTGTGCCGTATGCCACGAGGCGAAGAATAGATTTGGAGTGCCGATACACACGACCTACAGCGAATGGAGGGCCAGTGCCTGGCCAAATAGAGGGATTGTTTGTCAGGATTGCCATATGAGTGCGAGTGGTCGACTGGTATCGGGTAAGCCGGTCTTTGATTCGGGTGTCCTGGCCACAAACACGCTTATCACGCCGAAAGAGCGCGAAAAGATCTATAGTCACAATTTTCCAGGCGCGAGAGTAGATAACCAGCTTCACGGGGTGGTGAAGTTACAGGTGTACAGTTTCCCCAGGCAGCTGAAACCGGGTCAACCGATGTTTATCGGTATTGAGTTGGATAACACAGAGGCAGGGCATAGCCTGCCGACAGGCGCGATTGAATTACGTCTGGCTTGGCTGGATGTGAGACTCAGGATGCAGGACAAGGAGTGGCAGCTTAAGGCAGAGCCAACTGCGAAGATGAATTGGGATGTGGCAGGGGCCAGTCCTGCGGATAAGGCACTGAACGGTACAGACATATCGCCGGGCAGCCGACTTTACCGGGCAATTTTAGTAGACAGAGAAGGCCAGCCGACACTCAACAAGTGGGAGGCGGTCGATAAGGTGTTCGATAATCGCTTGCAGGCGGGAGAGGGGCGGCGTGAGCTGTATCGTTTTACCCTACCGGCAGATGTCTCAGGCAGTGTTGAGGTCGATGCGGTACTTCGATATCTCCGCTATCCTCCAGGCGTCGCAATACGTCTTGGTAGCGGCACTGTCGATAGTGTTCTGGTAGCTAAGGCCAATAAGATCATTCAGATCAGTGACAACTAACAACCCTATTGCATTCATTATTTACGAATCTAGGAATACCCCCTTTACCACCACATCCAAAGATATGGTTTTCTACTTACCTGCCAGTAGATATCGAATGGCTTCCAGGATAACGAAAGAGGGTGTTTGATGAGGAAACATGAAACGTAGATCACCCTCCGGTGTGATCAGATAGGTAACCGATGAGTGGTTGACCGCATAACCGAAATCGGATCCTTCAATGACAGCTTCTTCGTATTGTGCGCCATAGCGTCTGGCGACCTCGGCAACTTCACCTTCACTGCCGGTTACACCCACCAGGTTGGGGTGGAAGTGTCTGACATACTCATCCAGTACTTGGACATTATCCCGTTTGGGATCGACACTGATAAACACGCCATGTACAGATTTCAACTCATCTTCACTGAGTTCATTCAGGGTCTGGGCAATAATGGCAAGGGAGGTAGGGCAGACATCGGGGCATTTGGTATAACCGAAGTAGAGCAGTACCACTTTCCCTCTAAATTGTTTCAATGAGACCTTGCCTTGGCTGGAATAGAGAACGAAATCTCCGCCGGGTGACTCACTGCGGGAGCTGAGTATCTCGTCTTCTTGGACCATCTCATCCGATGCGGCGGATGAGAACAGGATGAGCAGCGCAAAGAAGAAAAAGATCATCCGAAACATAGTGCCTCATGGCTCCTTGCCTGACTAATAAACATTTTATCCAACATTAATCCTCCTACCATGTGCCGTTGCTGTCAGATTATTAGCCATACATGTGGCAACTTCTCTGTTATCGACACAACAGTCGAAAACCGCAGATTGATTGAGTCCTTTGTAGGATCAACTTTTCGGGGGATTGAGCGGCCGGTCAAAATTAAGACATTTTTTTGCTAAGGATAAGAATGAAATTCCTAATATAGGGTGAATAATCGAGTGAATTGACTATAGTATACACGCTCAAGACCAACTAAAAAGGAAGGTTATCTTGCGCTATCAATTCATATCCAAACTGCTGTTTCTGGCACTATTACCCATCACGACACAAGCGCTGGAGCTCTCCTGGGTAGGCTGCGGTATAACCCGCAACGCGTTTATGGCCGATCTTGCGGCTGCCTACAAGGAGGAAACCGGTATCGATATCACTATCGCCGGTGGGGGCGCTACCAAAGGGATCCGCGAAATTACCGGCAATCAGGCAGACATAGGTGGCGCCTGCCGATTCAAGCTGGATTCAAGTCGGGTGGAAGCCAGCGCCAATATGATTCCCGTGGCCTGGGATGCGCTGGTGGTTGTGGTGCACAACTCCAATCCCATCGATTCTATCAGCCTGGTGCAGCTGCGTGAGCTGTACCGGGGTAAGATCACAAACTGGTCCCAGCTAGGCGGGGCGGATCAGCCATTGGAACTGCTTATCCGCAAGGGAAAGATCTCCGGCGTCGGTTACACCCTGCGTCAGCATCTGTTCGAAGATCCGAAGGCCAGTTTCATCAGCAAGCATGAATTCCCGTCTTCCGGTCCTTTGGAAAAAACGGTGGAAAAGAATCCCAATGCCATCGCGGTCACCGGCATCGCGAGTGCGCACAAACGGGATTTCAAGATTCTCAAACTGGAAGGCAAGGAACCGAGTTTTGAGAAAATCCGCACGGGTAACTATCTGCTCTACCGCCCACTCTATCTGGTGCACAACAGGCACTCACCCAACAGTCGGGAGTCCAACCGCTTCATTCAGTTCGCCTTAGGGCCCAAGGGCAGGGAGATTATCCGTAAAAATGATGTCGTGCCTTACTTCGATGGCATGTTGTTGTTGCAGAAACGAATGGAGCATTGGAAGCAGTTCGTCAGAGAGGCCCTCGCCAAGCAATAAAATAAAAGGGGGCGCCCAATGACCGCTTCCGCTCAACAGAGCGAACGCCTCCCCGTGGCCATCGCTCCAATCAACCGGCAGATCACGCATTGTGCGCCTGTCTATCTGTTGCGTCACTCCGTGGTTATCTATTGGTTGAATAGGTAACTTATTGTTTTTCGGATCGTTCCAGGTGCGAATACTCCTCAATTTGACTTATGTCTTTGCCATCTCTTTCGCTGTAAAACAAAATATCACCCAGAAATGATTGATGACGAAGATCCGAGTATCTATCCTGCATCTTTCCGATTTGCACCTACGGAGACATTCATGAAACGTTACGCTTTTATTCTGGCTATCAGCATCACTGCACTTCTTATTTCCGCTTCGGTTACGGCCGGCAGTTCGAGTCAGTGTCCCGATATATCTCAGGCGCAGAAGATTGGGGATTGCCCTACTGAAGATGACATGAAGCGCATGTTCAAAATCCATTGTGGCTTTGAGCGTGATCCAAACGCCAAGAAAAAGACTGAGCTGTGTGACAGCTACGGAGAGTATAAACGTCGCAAGAATAATGCGCTGTGGGAATCCTCAGACAAAGAATTCATGGGCTACGTAAGCTGCGCCGTACCCCCGGCGGAGATCAAAAAGGGTCAACCCACAAGTATTGCGATATCACAGAAAAACGGCCTGTATAAAATAACTTGCAGTTATCAGAGTGGTGCAAAGCTATCCATGCGTACCCGCAGTGTATGCCGTGTGCCCGGTGTGAAGAATTCACTGATGGTCATGCGTGCCGAATGTGGCGCCAACGGTAAACCTTGCAAGTTTGAATGTGATTGAGACTCGGGATGTCCGATATCAGTAAAGGCAGTGATTGTCGGCATGGCACGTTGAGGGAATTCAAACGTTACAACATATTTCGATATTGGCCGTAGCAGTTCCGGTCGCTCGATACCGGTATAAAGTACCTGGTTCCTTTTTTTGTGGAATTAACTGTCGCAGAGAGGAATGGCGCTTACTTAAGCCGAGAACCACCGTCATCCCGGCGCAGGCCGGGATCCAGAATGCTTGATGGTGACGGTATTCCTGGATTCCGGCCTGCGCCGGAATGACAGAAATCCTGAAATTCGTCTAAAGTAAGCGCCACTCCTCTACGACCCTGATTATTGCTGGCCCTCAGCGTCGACGAGGGTGTAAAAGAATTTAAAATATGGACACAAAATAATTATTTTAAAATAGAGCGTAAAATCAGATAATCGACTCAAGGATATTCAATTTACTCATCATGCATTGGTAAAGGGAGGTACAGCGGTGGCGATAAATTTCAGGATGATGGCGGCCGTGCTGCTGACCATTGCTGCCACAGGTGTCAACGCCGTCCACCTCAATTCGGACGGCGCCGGTCAAATTGCACTCTTACCGTACTACACCGTCAACAACGGCTTCATCACCAACCTGACCGTCACCAACACCACGGAGCTCAATAAGGCCGTCAAGGTCAGGTTCCATGAATCGCGTATCGGTTACGATGTCTTCGACATCAATGTCTATCTGGCGCCCTACGATGTGTGGAACGCCACACTTCGTATGAATACCACGACCGGTCTGCCCAACCTCATCACCGAGGATGAGACCTGCACCTATCCAGACAAGGCCATATTGCAGGCCAGTATCGACTTCAGCAACAGCTATGACGCCACCACCGACGAAGATCTGACCGAAGGTTATGTGGAGATCATCGAGATGGGTGTCCTGGCCGATGGTTCCGGCCCGGCAGAAGACAGTGGTCTAGAGGCGGAAATCGATGCCGGCGGGAGTGCTGATGGTGTTGTCAACCCAGTAGCGGGGGACCGCTCCATTGCGGATGGCCTGCGGCATGATGCCACAGGCATACCGGCGGATTGCTCTGTGGTCGCGGATGCCTGGAGTGCCGGTGATGTTGATGAGCAGATCAACGGCTTCGAGTCCGGTGCCTTGTCGACAGAAGGGATTGCCCAGGATACGGGTGGGGCGGGAGTGCCCTATGGGGACAGCCTGAATGCGGGGCTGGTTGAGCCCACCGGCGGGATCAAGGTCTATTCAATAATGCTCAACGTCACCAGCGGCGCCGCTTTTGTGCAGCAGGCCACCCATATCGATCACTACACCACGGTGGCCCAGCACTATCGGCCGGACGATCCGGTCAACTCCCAGTTGCCGTCGCTGGCCTCCGGCGATGTGCAACGGGCGAACATGCTGAGCACAGATGGTAACACGGTGAAATCCATCGACCTCCCGCTGGCCGAGTACGATACCGGTTCCGTCTACGACATCACCCCCAACCCGTCGATCCCTATGGGCTCCAATCCATTGCCGATTGCCTTGGTACTGAGTGCCGATGCGGTCGCTGCGCCATACTTCGTCGAGTTCGGCGTTAATGGTGAGACCGATATCGTGCTGAACTTTCCGATGCGCAAGCATGGTATCTACAACAGCCACACCTTGACCAATGACCACGATGATACTGGTCCCCTGGAAGCTTGCTCAGGTACCTTGAATGACGGGATTAACGATGGTGAGACTGTCACCCTAGAAAGCTTAGGCACGCAGTTTAACGACCATCCTCATGATGGTGCAGGCACCTTCTGTAGAAATGCAGGATATTTAATAAATGCAACGCCTGACACAGAGATACGTCTCTTCTACTACGACTATGAAGAAAGGGCTGCTGCGCTTGACGCTGACGCTATATCTGATTCGCTTATCAGCCCTTTGAAATTAACAGTTTCTCTACCACGTGTAATCAATGTGGTTTCCGTGAATCGTGCCATTGGTGGTAATCAGTCTGTTCTGGGCACCCCTGCCGCGAATGTTTTCAACTGGAATCTTGATCCTGGCTTTGAGGCGGGATGGGTGACCATCTCAGCCGCTGCCCAATACGACTACGCAACCAACCCAAGCATAATTACGATGACCGAAATCATTGGTGGTATCGGTGCTATGGCTGGAGAGTGGACAGGTGTCCCGGTCATCGGTTTCTCCGCCATGGCGGCGGATCTGGGGCCATCCCAGTTGGGTGAGGTGGTTGAGCTGTATCGTAACGTCAACCGCAATTGAGAGTGAATGGTGTGGTTTAGAGGGCCGCCTGCGAATCATAGAAAACTATTGATTACATTTTATTTTTATGACGTGCACTCGTTTATCATGAAAACCATTGCTGGTATTTCCTGGTATAAATGGTGCTATTGACACCCAGGCGGACACCAGAAACAATTTAGGCTTGTTTGATACGGGTGCAGTACAATGAGTAAGAACAATTTCCCGTTCGTCGCCTTGGGTATCGGCCTGTTTTTGATGCTGATCGTGATGAAAGGCAGCGTCACAGGTGATGATGGGGCGACTGCCATGCCATTGCTGACCCTGCTCGTGGTGAGTGAATTCGCTTTTTTCGTGACCGCCGTCGGGGCCTACCTGGGCGTCATGCAAATATTGTCGGTCGGTATCAAGCCACTGATCGCAGTCGTCACGCTGTGCTGCATCGTGCTGTCGATCGGCTTTATGTGGTTGGGGATAGAGCTATGGCCGTTCAGCGGTTGATCTCTCCTCCCTGAGTTTCTCCCTGACCGCCATCAATATCTTGCCGAAGGTGTTGTGACCGCGCCCGTCTCGGCCGCAGCCCCAGTAGTAGTCGAATTGACTGTTCTCGATGATCTTCTGCTCCTTCGTGGCAAGCAAGGCTTCGACGACTTCAGGATGGGTGCGGCATTTTATATAGATACCGCGCGTCATGATGGTTTCCTTGACCTGTTCCCAATCATTGCGTGCCGATTTTTTGTTTTTTGCCGCGAGTTTTTTCGCCTTGGCGGGATGATCCGCATCACGAATGGTGGTGCGCAGCCCACCGGGTTTGAATTTCATGCCCTGGTAGTAGTGTTCAACAGAGGGCCAGACATCGCCGTCAAGTTCAAACCCATGTTTGGAATAGCTGGAAAGAGGATTAAGAGGATCTGTACGGGATACATAAAGCGGTGTTGATTCCGACTTTGAAAATAGCATTCCTGGATACCTTTGATCTGCAGACATTGGCCAAATTGTCCCTTAACAGGGCTCACAATCCAAGTCATGACCAAGTGTGATGTCATCAATGCCATAGAGGGAAAATGATATTTATCGTCCAACAACATAGGCAGTAAAAGTTCTATCGACAAAACTGCACTATCCAGGTGTTTTTTAAGAAACGACGAGTCAGGATAGGGACGGAACCGGGTAGATGAAACTGCTTAAAATGATTACCACGAACACATATCTGAATTTACTGGTCGGCATTCTGCTTTTATATACCGGTGCTTCAGAGGCCTGGTATGAACTACAAACCATCGAGCAGTTTCGTATCGGGATGCACCATGGCGTTCTACTGTTTGCGCTGCTGCATATCCTAAAGACGCTGCCCGATCTGTTTGAGGGGCTCGAGCACATCAATCAGGTAAAAAAAGGAGATTAAACAGCTCTCCCTGCCGACCGTGAAACTTAACTGATTTCAAGTTCAAATCTGCCATCGATCAGCTCAGTCACGCCGGTTGCAAACTGCGCACACTCTCGCGCCATGGTTTGGCGTAACCATATCCGGTCCTTTTGAGATGGGTAGTTCAGGCGGAATTTTCTGATCTGGAATGGCGTCATCACCAGGCGCGTCACCCGGCCGGCATGCGGGTCAAAGGTGAGGAAATAGGCCAGCGTCAGATCGTCCCGAAACAGATCGTATTTACCGATCCCCTCATAGTCGTTGAGAAAGTCGCCACAGCCGTAGATGATGGGAGCACCATGATACAGTTCTATCCCTTTCGGGTGGTGGGAGGAGTGGCCATGGACGATGTCCACCCCCGTCTTGTCCACCAGCCAATGGGCGAAGCGGCGATGTTCGGGTGGAATCCCATAGCCCCAATTGCCGCCCCAGTGGATAGAGAACAGAATCAGGTCGCCGGTCTGTTTCCTGGTGGCGATATCAGCCGCCAATCGGGTAATCTCTGAACTGCTGAACGATTTCAAAAGCGCTATACCAGGCCGGTTTACCTCGGCCCGCCATGCCGTGGGCACGCCGCTGGAACGATGGGCAAAGGCATACAGAAGAATCCTGCCTTTTCCCGGCAGATCGAAGATCAAGGGTGCTTCAGCGCTGGCGCGGTCCCGCCCGGTGCCGGCATATTCAATATTCTGGTTCTTTAGACTGGTGAGGGTTTCGGCCAAGCCGGCATAACCCCAATCCAGTACATGGTTGTTGGCGAGCACGCAGGCATCAATTTGTGCCGCGGTGAGGCAGGGAGTGTTTCGGGGGTGCATGCGGTAATTGATGCCCTTACGCGGCCAATATTCCTCGCTGATGGTGATGGCTGTTTCGAGATTGATGATCCGCAGGTCCGGTTTTATTTGCTCAAACTCGGTCAAGGCATCGCCCCATATGTAATCGAAGGGAACCTGTCGGGGAATGTGGCCACTCCTGTTTTCGGCGATCGTCACATAGTCCCTGGCGCTTTTGAGATGGGATTCGTAGATAGCCGGTCTGCCGGGGTAGGGCAGTATCTGGTCGATGCCGCGTCCGGTCATCACATCGCCACACAGGAACAGGGTGATGGTGTCGTCCGTTGTGTCGATTCTACCCTGGGCCGATGTGTCGATACCGAAGCTCACAGCACCCAGCCCCAGGATATGGAGAAATGTTCGTCTGTGCATCAGATACTCCTGCCTGTCGCAAGAGATTGTCACTTCATGTTACTAGTTTAGTTCGAAAACAATGCAGTAATACAGATGAGGCGAATAGCCTGAATCTTGGTTTACTCACAGTTGTTTCGCGGATGGATCCGGATATCGGTTCAACCCGGTATTCAGGCTGTACTCGGTCCTCATGTGACAGATAATGCTCATTGCCATGGATCGAGTGCGGTCGGCGTACAGGAAAAGCAGTAGCTGGAGACCCTTTTTATTCGGTTCGTGCGTTATTAACTAATCTGCCGTAAGGATTAAAGTCCAGGATGTATGCTTCAAGTTGATCTTTTTTCATCGGTTTGGCAAAGAGATATCCTTGAATGAGATCGCATCCACATGCAGTAATTGAAAGTACCTGTTCCTCGTTTTCGACGCCTTCCGCCAGGGTGGGAATACTTAGGCTGTGACCGATACGAACGATGCTCTCGACAAAAGAATTGTAGTTATCGGCTGAGTCTATATGCTGAATGAAACTTCGGTCGATTTTAATTTCATCTATCGGTAATTTATCCAAAACGCTCAATGAGGAGTAGCCGGTGCCGAAATCATCGAGTGATACCTTAAAACCTTCGCGTTTGATTTGCATCAGGATATGTTGGATCTGATCAAAGTCATCAATGAATACATTTTCAGTTATCTCTAATGTTACATTCGACGGTTTAATATCGTACTCATTTGCTTTGTCGACTAAGTATCGACGTAAATTCACATCACGCAATTGGCGTACTGATACATTAATGGATATCTGAAAGGGTTTGGATATTGATTGAATATGGCTTATCTCTCTGAATACAGTATCAATGACGAAATCACCGATATTGTTAATGAGTTTTGATCCTTCGGCCAAAGGGATGAAGTCCGTCGGCGAAATAGTACCCAGAGAGGGGTTAGTCCAACGTATCAAGGCTTCCACACCATGAAGTTGTCCGTCGATCGCATGCACTTGTGGTTGATATACCATGTACATTTCGTCGTTGTCGAGCGCCTGCTGCATGGCTTCTTGTATTAGAGTTCGTTCGTCGTTGATTTGCTGAAGTTCTTCAGTAAAGAAGGCATAATCAGCATGTTCGTTTTTTGCGCTGTGCATGGCAATATCAGCCTTTTTCATTAGATCTTCCAATGGGTGGCCCGGCTGATTCGAGGTGGCTATTCCCATGCTGCCGCTAAGTGAGAGCATGATCCCATCAACAACAATCTTCTCTCTAATTTGTTAGAAATATGTTCAGAAAATGTCTTAAGTTGTGCTACGTCACTATGTGGTACCAGAATGATGAATTCATCGCCGCCTTGCCTGACTGCCAATGTATTATCAGTTGTACAGTTTTGCAGTCGTCGGGCAAGTATCTGAAGAACCCTGTCGCCAATCGAGTGACCATAGTATTCATTGATGTACTTGAAGTTGTTCATGTCGAGAAAAATGACTGAATAGCTACTTTTATTACTCACCTTTATCCATTTGTGAAATTGATCGTCTAGGTAGTATCGGTTTGGCAGATTAGTCAATTTGTCATGTGAGGCTTGGTGTTTGAGTGTGACTCGGGAAATATTCTGAATTTTATCGATATAGCGAATGATGAAAAATAAGACTGTATTGAAAAGCAAAAATAGGAAGAAATATTTGACATAAGCAATATAGATAGAATAGTTGATGTAGCGGTACTCCTTGGATATGGCTGTAAATAGTTCATACCGGTTGTTATAGGAGATAACTTCAAGCCAATCGGTGTCTGCGCTGAAGATGTAATGCACCGGCATTTCTCTTGCCATAAACCTTTCCATATTCATACCCGCCGACTCTGCAATGCGCTGTTTCGCTAGAACAATCTCATTTTCCGGATACGGCGGTGAATAATATGTTTTATATTTATTACCTAAAGGAAGAAATGAATCTGGATATGCATACTGGCTGTAATAGGAATCATTATCGGCGTTTTGTTTTGTGATGCTCACTGCGAAGCCCTCAGCTTTCCTGCCGATGGCCCAGGGATTGTTTTCGTTTTCCACATCAATTGCAAGAGAAATTACCGCCAGTGGTGTGCCTTGGGGGTCTCGAAGAGCGTACCGAAATGGTATGATCCATTGCTTCAAGGGGTCGTAAAAATAGGTCCGGCCAAGCACCATGCCATCGCTATAAAGTGCTTTAAGGTATGTTTCCCGGGTTTCCGGGGTTTGAAGTAAATTTGGCAGTCGCTCATTGTCGAGATTCAATGAATTGTGAATCATCTTTCCATCAGGTGTTGAGATTCCGTAGGCGGTAATGGATTGATTGTCGGCGATCAACTCATCCATGGCGTTTTTTAGGGCCCCACCGTTATCTAATCCGATATCGTAAAGACGGCGTCCGAGCGTTTTCAATAGTGTGTCCAGCTGATGTAATTGGTTGATGGAGGAGATTTCAACGAGCTTGTGGATATGACTAATGTCTTTAATGGCGTTTTGTTGAATGTTATCGGATGTGACTTTCCCTGCGACAAAATAGAGCAATAGAGAACATAAAATGAGAAAAAAATAGAGACGCCACAATGAACCGACCGGCATATACATTACACAAATAGTTAGGCGTTAAAGTACTAAACCACAAAATGCAGTTTTTTGGGGTTGATAAAAATTCAGAGAATAGAATCGTGGTATCCCTGCCAACAATACTAGGTATAAATGTAAAATAAAAACTATGCAATATAAATTACATTGCGAATATCAAGTGAAAATCTTTTTTATAAACCATGTGGTTGTGATTACAAGTAAAGTTTTGTGCCATCACCCATAATTCAAATATACTTTAAACGCATAATTGATAATACAATCGTGCTATCTCAAAGGTTTATACCTACTCATACCGCCGAGCCTGTCAGTCCGAATCATACCCTCACTTACAAGGTGTCGCATGAAAGGTCCCTTCGTTAATCAGCCCATTTTAACGCTATATATGATCCTGATGCCGCAGACTCTGTTCATTGCAATGACGGGCGATCTCCTCCCTCGCGGCGGTCTGAAGGCGAACGGCCTCCGCCCAATCATCTCCCTGCGGTTCCAGTGGTGGTGAGATGATGATCCGCACGGCGCCATGGTGTGGGAAGTTGGAGTCGGATTGCAGGATGGCGCGGGTGCCTCTTAGGGTGACCGGTAAAAGCGTCGCCCCGCTTTTGGCTGCCGTGACAAAGGCTCCCATGTGGAACGGTAACAAGCCCGGTTCAGCCCGGAATGTGCCTTCGGGATAGATCGCCAACGACCGGCCGGCAGCGAGCTGTTTGGCGAACTCCTCGGTTGCGATGGCGCTGCGCAAGGTATCGAATCGCTCCACGAACACCGTATCGAGGCGTTGCAGAAACAGCCTGGAGTAGAACTTCACCGCCAGCTCCTGCTTGGCGACATAGATGAAGTCCCGGGGTATGCCGTCGATCAGTGCCAGGGTGTCGAGATAACTGGCGTGATTGGCGATCAGGATGACGGGGCGATCGGTTGCTGGAAGGTGCTCCAGGCCCTCGACACGAAGCGGTGTGGCGGTAAGGCCGCGCAGGATTCGAATCGCCTTACGGATCACTCTCCAGCGCCAGGGGAGGCGCGGCAGCAGCACGACCGAGAGCCATACCAGCGGGACCAGGGTATAGAAAATGATCCAGGCATAGAGTGCAAACAGGTAGCTTGCTGAACCTTTAAAGATCGTGCGCAGCCGCTGTGCTATCCCCGACAGCAGCAGATTCATCACCTGTAACGGCAGCGGGCGCTGTCCCCGTCCCAGGCGTCCCTGTTCATACAGTGTCCGCATGGCGCCCCGCCGCAGTTTACCGCTGGAGGTTTTCAGTACGGTATGCGGGGGCGCCAGCAACAGATCGTCCGGCGGCATCCCGAGCAGGTCGATGGTCTTGTCACGGATTGCCTGTCGCAGGGCTTCAAGACGTTGCGGATCCTTCTCCCGGCTCTCCGCCACGACGACCAGTTGTTCGCTGCCGTTGGCGGAATCGATGCTGGGGAATGCCGCCACACAACCCTTGCGGATGCCGGGAAGCTCACCGACCAGCTGCTCCAGTTCGTAAGGGTAGATGTTGCGTCCGGCACGAATGATCATCTCTTTGATACGGCCGGTAATGTAGATGTCGCCGTCCGCGAGATAGGCGCGGTCACCGGTATCCAGCCAGCCGTCCCGATAGAGGCCCTTGGTGGCTTCGGGATTGTTGAAATAACCGCGGGTGGCGGAGGGTCCCTGAAATTCGAGCCGCCCCTCGTTGCGCTCGGGGAGTGGCCGATCGGCCTCATCCACCACCTGCACCCGGTAACCGGGCAGCGGTCTGCCGCACGCCACGATGGAGAGGGGATCGGGGTCGTCCTCCGCGGCGGTAAGGGCCTCGCCGTTGAGCATGAAACGGTCTCTGTTGATCCGGTCGACGACAGGCCCGCGCAGTGGTGGCGGGAAGGCCAGCCCCACCGCCACTTCAGCCAGGCCGTAGACCGGTGCCAGGGCGTTGGCGTTGAGGCCATATGGCGCGTAACGGCGGGTAAATCCCCGCAGCGTGGTGGCGCTGACGGGTTCAGCGCCATTGAAAGCGAACCGCCAGGAGCTGAGATCCAGTCCCGCGATCTCATCTTCCTCTACCTTGCCGAGACAGAGTTCGTAGCCGAAGTTGGGCGAGCCTGAGAGGGTTCCCCGGTGGTGGTGAATGGCCCACAGCCAGCGGGAGGGCTGTGCCAGGAAATGCAGGGGTGACATGATCACTAGCGGCATCGCGAAATAGAGGCTGCCGAGCCAGGCGCCGATCAGGCCCATGTCGTGATAGAGGGGCAGCCAGCTGACGAAGACATCCTCGGGCGTGACCGCCACCGCCTTACCCATGGCGCGGATGTTGGCCAACAGGTCGGCATGGCTGAGCATCACCCCCTTGGGGTCGCCCGTGCTGCCCGATGAGTATTGCAGAAAAGCGATATCCTGGCTGTTCCTGATGGTTGCGGGAGGCGTGCCTGCCGTTTTGTCGAGCTCGGACCAGTCGACGATGTGCTGTAGGGAAGGCACCTGGGTTCTGAACAGGCGGGCTACCCTGTGCGCCTCCTGAAACGTGATCAGTATGTGTACGCCCGCGTTTTGCAATATACGTCCATGGCGGCGCATATGCTCTTCCAGCTGTGAAGGGCGTGTGGGTGGATAGATGGGTACCGGCACGGCGCCCGCCAGGAGAACGCCGAAAAAACTATGGAAATAGCTCACACCGGTGGGCAGCATCAATGCCACCCTGTCGCCTGGCTGCACCGATCGTTCCCATAAGCCTGTTGCCACCCGGGTTGCACCCTGCCATAGATCCCGGTAGCTCATCTCATCGGGTTCGCCGTCATTGCCGTAATGTAGGATATGTGTCCTCTCCGGTTGCTGATCGAGATGCCAGGCCAGGACTTCCATCAGGGTCGAGGCCGCCGATGGTAGCGTTGACCTGTCTTTCGGCAATACCTTCGGCGCCGCTGTTGTCTCCACTTCCGGCATCCCGGCTGCTTGTGTGAGCAGGGTCATCAGTGCGCGCGGTGTTTCGGCAAGCAATGCTTCGTCCGGCAGCAGGATTGCGAACGCTTTGTTGATGCGCGCCACCAGCTCGGTGCGGGCCAGGCTGTCCAGTCCCAGGTCGTGCTCCAGACGGCAATCCAGGGTCAAATCATGTTTTAAATTATCGCTGTCCGGCGACTCATCGATCAATCCTTGAATCACGCTTAGCAGGGCATCAGCGGTGATCTCGGTCTTGCGGTTATCCTTCTGTTGGTTGAGTCGATTACCCATAGGCCTGACCCTTAGGATATGAGAGGCAGTTTGCCTGCCTGTGATCATGACTGCAGCCGGATTTGTCAACACGAATAGTCATGTGATCGCCCGATGTTGCGGGCCATGGTGATGTGATCGTCGGCGCTCTCCTTAGACTTGGCCCGTTAGGCTAAGTCTAGAAGATAAAATAAGAACGCACACCCATGGGTGTATGAATTCTAGGGCCTGTTAACACTAATCCAATCAACAATATGTGATTAATCCGCAGGGGTGCGCTGCATCTTGTTCAGAATCTTATCGTAAAATCGTCTGAACCGTTGTTTGAGATCTTCAGGTCTTGACAGTATATTGCCGGATGCTATGCCGTCATATTTATAGTCAGGATCGTCAATAACCGCATAGCGGACGACATCGTCTATCAGGGTGTAGATAAAGGTCAGGATCTGTGGATTGAAAATATCGTTATGGCCTGCCATTACCGTTTTATCGGTTTTAATAAACTGCAACGGATAATCTGCAGGGAGAGGGCCTATTGTCGGGTGGCCATCAAGTGTCGTCAGTCCTTTCGGCACGCAATCATCCGGTACCTCATCACAGGGCAGTAAGGAGGGATAAGGTATATCGCCCGACCTGTTCATGGTCAGTCTGTGAGTCAAGTAGGGTGCAAAGTTGCCGGTAGTTGCCACATCGAGATGTTCTTCCCGCAACACCAGCTTCTCATCGGTGATTCGGTCGTAATAGTAGGATCTTTCCAGATCCTTCTGACGCCAGGTAAATAACAGGCCGATGGTTTGACCGATAGGAAAGAGGTAGTGGGTTGCGCTGTCCGCATCGCTGCTGATTGAGTAAAAAAGTGGATTTCTCAGGCTGGTATTTTGATTGTTTACCGCCGCCTCAACCATACTCAATGTTTGGTTGGCTTCTATGGCCGGATTAAGCACGATGACCGCATCGCCGATCCTTCCGCCATGCTCCTGTCTGTCGTTGACTATGATTTCTGTCAGCACTTCCGACGTTGCGCTAACGGTGATCGCACCGCCGAAACTGTGTCCCACGATCGCCAATACGTTTCTTTTGTTTTCACGGTCGATTTTATCCAGTTCCAACAGTAGCCGGGTTACGCCACCCTTGCCGACCTCTTGAGCGACGGCCTTGCGATCCCAGAAGGTCAGTTCCTTGAGCAGGGGCAGCTCGATGCTGCTGCCGCGCCATCCTATGTAGACCCCGACCAGGCGCCTGTTGATAAGCTGCGCGGATTCAGCAAGCAACTCCAGGGTTTTTTTGAAGTCTTTGAGATTCTCGTCGTTTTCGTCGGCATTGTGCTTCCAGCCATGAATAAAAACGATGGTTACCACACCCTGTGTCCGCTGGCGCTCGCCTATCTTGGCAAGTACCTGTTTTATCCAGTCGTCATTGAAAGCATTGCCGCGTTCGGTGAATTCGGCGAATGCCAGATCATACTTTGAATGCTCCTGGTAATAACTCTGCTTGCAGTTGCTGCTGTCGGGATCGACGCAATTACCGTCGGTCCATGCCATGAAATGATAGGGCTCGGTAGTGGCACAACCCGATACCAGTAACACGAGAATGACCAAGCCGATCGGTACTGATCCAATTATATTGCGATGCTCCATCTTGGTACCTCCCTGTTATGTTTATGATTCTACATGGTTCCTGGAAGCAGGCGTTGGAATGCATGTTTATGCACTCCACAGTAATAACTGTAGGTCACTATTTCTGACCTTACAAAATCACTATAACTGTCAGTCCTGTTGTTTGGGCGAACGCAATATCACGATCAATTCAGTCGGTCCATGCACGCCATACGCCAGGGTCTGCTGAATATCGGCGGATTTGGATGGACCCGATATCAGCAGGGCATTGGTTGGCATCTGTTGCCCCCACTGTTCAGCCTCGACCGCTTCGGCAAAGGTGTTATAGAGCTTCTCGCTATCCACCACAACAAAATGGACAGGCGGCACCAGGGACCAGGTGCGGGGTTCGTGTTCATCAGGCCATAGGATAAGGCTGCCGGTCTCGGCAATGGCGGCCCTGGCTGAGGTGACTGCCGCATCGGTGTGATAGAAGATCCGCTCCTTCCATTCATCGATGGGGCGCTCATTATGAACAAGCTTGGGTAACAGCGTATCACCCCAGGCAATCTCGATGGCTTGCGCCAACGATCCCTGTTTCGCATACAGCAGGTTGTCGATCTGTTTTTCAGTGGCAACCGTTTTCAGGGTGTCTGTCCAGCTGTCGGGAGCGACGATATGGACTTCGGCACGCACCGATTCGAGCATCGATTTGAAGCGGGCGATACGCGCCTCCATAGGCCATGTCGGGTTCTCTATGGCCACGGTCTGGCTCGGGGTATCAAAGCTTGGTTGCTTGTTGCGCAGTCGCTGCAGGATGGCCTCTCTGGCTTTAGCGGTCATTGAAGCCCTCCTCGCGTGCCCGTTCATGCAGGGTTTTGGCGGCGATGCGGGGTCTGGCGCGGACCCGGGTCCAGGGCTCGAAACCGAGGGGCAGGATTTTCCCCAGGCGTGTGACAAGGGTCATTGCCAGGCGATAGAGCGCCGGAGTTCGGTGTAGCCAGCTCCAGCCCTTCCATGTCGTGGCCTCCATCAATGTACGTCCGCTCCCCTGTCCATGGGTGGTGCCGTCATGGTTGGTTCGTACACGCTCATAGCGCAGCCGATTGAGGAGTGTGGGTATCGGGATACGCACCGGGCAGACTTCGGCGCAGGCGCCGCAGAGGGTGGAGGCGACAGGCAGTTCGCCCAGGTTGTCCAGTCCCGCCTTCTGCGGTTCCAGAATGGACCCGATGGGGCCGGGGATGGTTGTGCCGTAGGCATGGCCGCCGATGCGGGTATAGATCGGGCAATGGTTCATGCAGGCCCCGCAACGGATACAGCGCAGGGTATTCACCAGCTCGTTGTCTTCATAGATGCGCGATCGGCCATTGTCGAGCAGGATCAGATGCACCTCATCCGGTCCATCCTTCTCCCCCGGCTTGCGCGGGGAGCTGATCATATTGAAATAGGTGGTGATCGGTTGTCCGGTGGCGCTGCGGGTGAGCAGTTTGAGCAGGGGGGGGACATGCTCCAGCTTCTCCACCACCTTTTCGATCCCTGTCACCGCGATATGCACCGGCGGCACTGTTGTGCACATGCGGCCATTGCCCTCGTTCTCCACCAGGCAGAGGGTGCCGCTTTCGGCAACGGTAAAGTTGACGCCGGAGAGACCCACACCCGCGCGATAGAATTTTTTACGCAGGATGCCACGGGCGCTGCGCGTCAGGGTGTCCACGTCGTCGCTGTAGGGGATGTCAGGGAATTTTTCGTTGAACAGCTGGGCGATCTCCTGACGTGTTTTATGAATGGCTGGCGCGACGATGTGTGAAGGGGGTTCGCCGGCGAGCTGCAGGATGTACTCGCCCAGGTCCGATTCCAGGCACTCGATTCCGTGGGATTCCAGAAAACGGTTCAGATCCATCTCCTCGGAGACCATCGACTTTCCCTTGATCAGCAGCCCTGCCTGATGGCTCCGCATGATTTCAAGCACAATCTGATTCGCCGCATCGACACTTTCCGCCCAATGCACCTGGATGCCGTTGCCGATGCAACGCTGCTCCAGCTGTTGCAACAGCTGTGGCAGTTTTGACAGTGAATTGGCACGGATCTGCGCCCCTCTCAGGCGCAATGTCTCGAATTCATCGGCATCGGGAAAACACGCCTTGCGGCTGGCCATCAATCCATCCATGGCGGAGCGCAAGCTCGCCTTAAGCTGGGCATTGTCCAGGGCCTGCTCGATACGGGTATGGAAATCAGCGCTCTGTTGCATCGGTGCGCTCCCAGATAAAGCTGGCGATGTGGCGGTACTCGAGCGATTCGTTCCGGTAGTCGAGATGCCCGCCGATATTCATCAGGCAACCACAGTCGCCGCTGACCAGAATATCCGCATCGGTGGCGGTGATGGCGTTGGCCTTGTCGCTGACCATCTCTGCCGAGATGGCCGGTTGCTTGACTGCAAAGGTGCCGCCGAATCCACAGCACTCCTGTTTGCGCGCCTGTTCCAGGAGCTCCACATTCGATAACTGCTTGAGCAATGCCTCATGTTCCCCGGCGACCCCCATCTCCCGGCGTGCTGAACAGGAGGTGTGAAGAGCGACCTTGATCGGCGGTCCCAGATCCTTCAAGTCGATCCTGAGTATATGAACCAGAAACTCGGTGAGTTCATAGACACGCGTGGAGAATTTAATGACCCGCTCACGATCGCCGCTCTCCTGAAACATCCTCGGGTAGTGGTGACGCATCATGCCGGCGCAGGAGCCCGAGGGCACCACGATGGGGTAGTCTTCAGGAAAGCAGGCAAGCTGCCGCTGCGCCACCTGTAGTGCTTCGTTGCGATAACCGCTGTTCCAGGCCGGTTGTCCGCAACAGGTCTGATCCTGGGGAAAGACGACTTCGATGCCTTCTCTGCGGATCAGCTGCATACCGGCAAGTCCGGCCTCGGGATAGAGCAGGTCCACCAGGCAGGTGCCGAAGAAATAGACCTTCTCGGGCTTTGACGGGTATCGCTTCTGTTCGGGCATTGTGTCTCCCCGCAGTGGCTCACCTCCATAGTATGGCGTATGGAGCTTCGACAAGGCCGTTGATGGGTGTGCTCAGAACTTCTTTATAGTTAAACCAGGGTTACAAATAAAGCCACAATTTGTCCGTCTAACCAGGCGCGACATCAAATTCCCCCTGCTTTGTGTCACTCATCTGCAGCTGTGATTGTTGAGTTCACGGGTTTTCAATCGGCATCTGTATGAATAGTCGTATCCATAGAGTAAATATCAATATATTCAGATTAAGGATATTGGCGAGTTACCGGTAGGCAGCAACCGGATTATTGAATCTCCAGGCAAAAGAGTTTGAGTGAACGGAAGCAAGCTCACCCCATTGCCCAGCAATCTCCAGCTAATTTTGTTAACATGGGGTTAAAGCAAAATAAGACAGGAGCCTGGCAATAACCTAATCACTAACGGATCTGCGCCAGGCCAAACGACAACCAATAACCTGAAAGGATGGATCTTAAGGGTTGCTTCATATCTGTAATACGCTATGTATATCTGTTTGATAAGCGTGCACGGCCTGATACGCGGACATGATCTTGAACTCGGGCGCGATGCCGACACCGGGGGGCAAACCAAATATGTTGTCGATCTCGCCAGGGCGCTGGCGGAGTTGGACGCGGTTACCCAGGTAGATCTTGTGACACGGCGGGTGGTGGATGCCGATGTCAGCGATGACTATGCCGAGACCATCGAACCCCTCTCTGCCAAGGCGAGGATCGTACGCGTCGATGCGGGTCCCGACGGCTATCTGATGAAAGAGACCCTTTGGGACCATCTCGACAGCTTCATGGACAACCTGCTCAGCTGGCTGAATGAACAACCGCAAATGCCGGATATCGTCCACAGCCACTATGCCGATGCCGGCTATGTCGGTGTCAGGCTCTCCCACCTGCTGGGTGTCCCTTTGGTACATACCGGTCATTCCCTCGGGCGTGACAAGCGACATCAGTTGCTGGCCAAAGGGTTGTCTGGAAAGGAGATCGACCAGCGCTACAACATGGACCGGCGCATCGAGGCCGAGGAGGAGCTGCTGGCCAATGCGGATCTGGTCATAACCAGCACCCATAACGAGATAGAAGAGCAGTACAGTCTCTACAACTACTATCAGCCGGACAATATGGCGGTGATTCCACCGGGTACCGATCTGACCCAGTTTCATCCACCCGACATCACCGCCGATGAGATCCCCTTTGCCAAGAGCCTGGCACGTTTCCTTCAACAGCCTGAAAAACCGATCATCCTCGCCTTGTCGCGTCCCGACGAGCGTAAGAATATCCTTACGCTGCTCGAGGTGTATGGTGAATCGAGCCAGCTGCAGAAGGCGGCCAACCTGGTGATCGTGGCCGGTAATCGTGATGATATTCGGGATATGGAGAGCGGCCCGCAATCGGTGATGACCGAACTGTTGATGATGATCGATCTCTATGACCTGTATGGCCACGTGGCGCTCCCGAAACGCCATCTGGCCAAAGAGGTGCCCGATATCTACCGTCTGGCGGCGTTAACGAAAGGTGTCTTCATCAACCCGGCCCTGACCGAACCCTTCGGGTTGACCCTGCTTGAAGCGGCAGCCAGCGGTTTGCCGCTGATCGCCACGGAGAACGGCGGACCGGTCGATATCATCGGCAACTGTCACAATGGATTGCTGGTGGATCCCCTGGACAAGAAATCGATCCGTAGCAGCCTTTTGAAGATATTGCACGACAACAACTTGTGGCAGAAATATTCACGTAACGGCTTGACCGGTGTGCGCAAGCACTACTCATGGAAGGCCCACGCCAAGAAATACTTTTCCAGCATCGAGCCGTTACCGTCCGGATACGACCGGTTGCCCACCAAGCCGCCGAAACATGTCAAGCATCGCTACCGGGACCGGTCCATCTTTACCGATCTCGATCAGAATCTTCTCGGCAATCCCTCAGGACTCAAACAGTTTATCGAGGTTGTACGGCAAAACAGAAAGTGTGCGACCTTCGGTATCGCCACCGGCAGGCGCCTGGATGACGCCCTCTCGGTGATGAAGAAGTTCTCAATACCCATCCCCGACGTCTTGATCACCAGTCTCGGCACCAAGATCCACTATACCCAGGGGCTCTCCATCGATGACTTCTGGATCGAGCACATCGATCATCTGTGGCAGCCGAAGAGCGTGCGCCGGGTGATGGCGAACCTGCCGGGAATCAAGCCGCAATCCAAACAGGAACAGAGTTATTTCAAGATCGCCTATCACTACGACCCCAACAAGGCGCCATCGGTGGATGAGATCAATACCCTGCTGCACAAGGAGGAGCTGACCTGCAATGTGATCCACGCCTTCGGGCAGTTCCTCGATATCCTGCCGTCCCGCGCTTCCAAGGGACAGGCCTTGCGCTATGTGGCCCAGCGTCTGGATATTCCACTGGAGCATATCCTGGTGGCGGGTGGCTCCGGCGCCGATGAGGATATGATGCGGGGCAACACTCTGGCGGTGGTGGTGGCCAACCGTCACCATGAAGAGCTGTCGCATATGATCGATCACGAACGGATCTATTTTGCCAGCCGCTCACACGCATTGGGTATCCTCGAAGCGATAGATCACTACGATTTCTTTAAACGCTGCAACGTACCAGAAGAACAATGAATCAAAGATTATTAATCTGCACCGATCTGGATCGAACACTGATCCCCAATGGGCCGCAACCGGAGTCGGAAGGGGCCCGTGAGAGATTCAAACAGCTGTGTGCCAGCGAGACTGTTCTGTTGGCCTATGTCAGTGGCAGGGACCAGTCATTGGTGCGAGATGCCATCGCCGACTATTCGCTGCCGCAACCGGACTATGTGATCGGCGATGTGGGTACCTCCCTCTACCACGTCGATACCCCGGATGACTGGAGCCATCAAGCGAACTGGGATGAGCATATCAGTCAAGACTGGCGGGGCAGGTCGCATCAGGATCTGAAACAGCTGTTTGCCGATATTCCCGGCCTCCGTCTGCAGGAGGAGGCAAAGCAGAACCGCTTCAAGCTCAGTTACTACGTATCCCCGGACCAGGCGCATCAGCCGATACTCGATGAGATGGGTTTACGCCTGCAGCGGGAAAAGGTGGCTGCCAGTCTGGTTTGGAGTGTTGATGAGACAGTCAATATGGGGTTGCTCGATGTCTTGCCTGAGCGGGCAACCAAGTACCATGCCATCGATTTTCTCAGACAGTCGTTGGGTTATACCCTCAATGAGACGGTCTTTTCCGGAGACAGTGGGAATGACATGGAGGTGCTGATCAGTCCGATTCCAGCGGTACTGGTGGCGAATGCGCAACCGGAAGTCAGGCAAAAAGCGCAACAGTTGGTGGACGAAAAAGGCAACGGCGACAGCCTCTACATGGCCAAGGGTAGCTTCATGGCCATGAACGGCAACTATAGCGCCGGCATTCTCGAAGGCGCAGCTCACTACTATCCGCAGTTGATCTCCCGGCTGTTTGATGAGTGAGACCATGACCAATAGCGCAATAGCGATATTTGGTGAAGTGTTGTTTGACTGCTTCCCCGGGGGGGAACGGGTGTTGGGTGGCGCGCCATTCAATGTCGCATGGCACCTACAGGCATTCGGCCGATCCCCTCTGTTTATCAGTCGTATCGGCAGTGATGAGGAGGGCGACGCCATCCTGCAGTCGATGGGGCAGTGGGGAATGGCGACCGGGTCCCTGCAGCGTGACGAACGGCATCCCACAGGGCGAGTGACGATTACACTCGAGGCGGGGGAGCCGAGTTATGAGATTGTGGCCGATGTGGCCTATGACTTCATAGACGCCGCCGGGGTGGCGGATGTCCAGGCGACCACCCTCTATCATGGCAGTCTGGGATTGCGAAATCCGATTGCAAGGGAAGCGCTGAACAGGCTGAAGGCCAACAATCCGCAACGCATCTTTATGGATGTCAATCTGCGTGATCCCTGGTGGCAGCGGGAGTCTGTATTGAATTGGGTGACCGAAGCTGACTGGGTCAAGCTTAATGAGCACGAACTGCTGCAACTCCATAGTGAGAGTGATGATCTGTTGACGACTGCAAGCAGCTTCAGACATCAGTACAAGCTTGAGGGATTAGTGGTGACCCTTGGTGAGCAAGGTGTGTTGGCTGTGGCTGCCGATGACCACTCTTGTGAGATCAAACCAGAGCTTAATCTGAACCTGGTGGATACGGTCGGTGCGGGGGATGCCTTGACCTCCGTGCTCATCCTTGGCCTGGAACTCGACTGGCCGCTTCAA
This sequence comes from Candidatus Thiodiazotropha sp. LNASS1, assembly GCF_964212655.1. NCBI lineage: Bacteria > Pseudomonadati > Pseudomonadota > Gammaproteobacteria > Chromatiales > Sedimenticolaceae > Candidatus Thiodiazotropha > Candidatus Thiodiazotropha sp. LNASS1. The sequence continues at coordinate 4,347,245 of NZ_OZ156465.1, forward strand.
CTGACCTTGGAACGTGCCCAAAGCTTCGCTTCGGCTATCGTGGGGCGGCGCGGTGCCGTTGTCGATGATCCTGCCTTTTATCAAAGTTATATTGATGCCTGGCAGCTTGCCTGATCGTTATTGGATAGGTTGTGTCATACGCGCCCACATGGATAACGGCGAGGTAAAACAATATATCGGCACTCATTCCATGTATGCTTCTGAGAGGAATATCTAATTCAGTAGAATATACCGGCTTTGGCGACTCGAATTTATTAAACAGATGTATATCCGGATCACATGCCAATGCAGAGGCAGCAAAATATTGTAACCAAATTGATGAGTTTGTAATACAGATATATAGCTGCCGTTAACATATTGATGGATATCAAGTGATTGAAGGTTTTCATCTGCAGTGGAGGGGCGTTGTAGTCACAGTCTGCGTCGCGGTGTGACATGGATCTAAGAATTAAAAGTACATATGGATAACAATGTACGGTATTAAAAATGAGGAGGGACGCAATGGATAATTTGTATTACTCCCCAAAAGAAAAAATGGTCTTTTGGATCGCAGGGTACGTCGATTTTTCGATCACTCATCGAAATGTACCGAGTGTGCAAATATATGCGGAGCGGTTTCAAAAAAGATTTGGAGCTAAAGAGGTAAAAACAAAAATAATAAAAAGCGCTGGTTACAAGGGGAAGCGCCTTTATTTTGCATCGATGGATCGTCAACCTGTTGGCGCTTTTAATATTGGTGAACGGCGTGATATGGATAACTGGCTCAGTCAGTAGCTGATTCTATGAGCGTCTGTTATATGTTGCTTAAGCTAAATATTAGTCTTAACCATCAGTTTCGCTTGTAGCATACTGACAATTAGAATTTATTCGGTTGGTTTATTCATAGTTACTGGAGTATTTTATCCTGCTGTGGAAAATTCAGACTTCCCGCGGTGATAACACTGAGACATTGTTTTCCTGCTCCGATAACAAAAGGGCATAAGCCTGTTCGGCTGTCATTGGATTGCCAAGAAGGTAACCTTGTCCAAATCGGCAACCGGTAGACATGATGAATGCCTTTTCCTGGGGCGTTTCCACTCCTTCCGCGACAACCTCCATGTTCAAGTTGCGTGCCAGTTCGAGCATGCTGAGCATGATGGCTTGTGTTGTGCGGTTTCTATCAATATCGTGGACAAAGCTGCGATCAATCTTCAATACTTTGGCAGAAAAATTCTGCAGATAGGACATCGACGAATAGCCAGTACCAAAGTCATCGATTGCTATTGAAATGCCTATGTTCGTCAGCTTCTCAAAGAGTTGCTGAGTATGATTCATCTCCTTCAACATGGCAGATTCCGTTATCTCGATTTCAATTTCATGATTGCTGATACAATATTCTGCCAAATGTGAAGCAATTATTTTTGCAATATCTTTACGGCTGAAGAGTGCCGCTGAAAAGTTTACGGCTATCTTCCCGGCTGGAAGCCCCTGTTGCTTCCATTCCTGTTGCTGACGGCAAACAGAGTTTAAAACGTACAAATCAATTTCTTCTATCAACCCTGTATCTTCAGCTACACGCATAAAGCTAAAAGGAGTTAACAAACCCTGTTTTGGATGTTCCCATCTCACCAGGGCCTCGAAGCCTACAACTGAACCGTTTTGCAATTCATACTGAGGTTGGTAGTGCACGGTAAACTGGTTCTCTTTAATCGCGTTATGCAAATCATGACCAATCTGAAGTTCTTGTGTCACTCGGTTCTCGATCTCCCGAGAAAAAAAACAGAAGCTTCCACGAATATCTTGCTTTGCCTCGTACATGGCATGATCAGAATTTATCAGCAATGCATCAGCCTCGTTTGCGTCAATAGGGTATATGGCTATACCTATACTGGCAGATAGGTCTACTTTCAGACCGCCAATATCAAAGGGTTTGGCAAGTTTCAGCGTGATATGTTCTGCTACTGAGCCGGCTGCCGTGGCAGCTTTTTTATGGTCATCCAGGTCAGCGAGAATTACTGTAAATTCATCACCGCCGATGCGTGCCACAGTGTCATCAGATCGTAAACATTGCTTTAGACGCTTGGCGGTAAGCTTCAGTATTTCGTCACCTCGGGCATGTCCCAATCTATCGTTGACGCTCTTGAAGCGATCCAGGTCGATGAACAATACTGCCACGCAGTTTGATTTTCTTCTTGCATGGCCAACAGCCTGATCCAATCTGTCAGTAAATAGTGTTCTGTTGGGAAGTCCGCTGACGGTATCGAAGTGCGCCAGATAATCGAGTTTCGTATTCTGCGTCTCAATTTTTCTGCTTGTTTGCTCGATTTTATGTAAGTGCTGGTTGCGTTGCATTTCAAGGCGGTAAAGGATAATGGCGAGGACGACACCCGTAACAGCCAAGATGGTTGTTAGAAACACTGCAGTTTGCTTGAATTTGCTTAGTTCAAGCGCTATAGACTCCTGTAGCAGTGTTTCAACTTGATCAGCTTGATCAATAAAGCCGGCAAAGATTCGATCGAACTCCTGATCGATACCTGATCCGGGCAGAGATGCTTCATAGTTGGAGAATCGTTGTTCGGCGATTGTTCGAAACTTGCCTAGTGAAACACGAACCGACTCTATTTGTCGTCGCATATCTGCAGATTTTAGCGGTACAAACGTTCCCTCATGGTTCTTGCCTCCTTCCAGCAGTGCTCGGGCATACCAATCAGACTCATCCAGATATGACCAGACATCATCGATCTGCTCGTTACTGTCTCCGGAGATAATTTCTTCGAACCACAGGTGAGCGAGTGTGGCATTGACCTTGATCTCCATCGCTGCATCGATCTGAGGCGTGTGCCTGCTCACCATCTGTTCTCCAGTCATTATCAGGTAGCCGACAATCCCAAGCGAGATTGAAATGACGAGAATGAAACTGGCGGAGAGGTGTCCGATGCGACGTGTTCGCATACCATCTATTTCCTTATGTAAAAATTTGGCTTGGCCGCCTGAAAGCTATGGCCTATTTAATGCGATTTTCATTTCAGTCGTGCACTTTCGTGCCAAGGTCTGTGAGTAGACATGAGATATAGTACAGTCTCTCTTTTGTTGATTTTCAACGTCATCACGTAAATTAGCTGCTTCAGTTGTTGCAAGAAAGCTGCAGATGTATGACAAGTGAAAACCGCCTAATGCCATATTCCACATCTAACCTTTTGTAAGTATTGAATAAAATTAAAAATTGACCTCAGCGGTTTCTATCTCATTATTTAGGGTATTTGACTGATTTACCGCCTGCAGCTGAAGCACAGAATATCTATGGAAATAGGACCTGGTTCAGCAGCAGGTAGCAGACTTCAGGTGCTTATCTCGGTGTGTGATTATATGCAGGATTTATCTATACCCTCAATGCGGTAGAGGGAGTTGGCAGGGCAGTAGCGCTCTTCTGTAATCTTAGCCCATCATATGTCTACCTTCTCCCGCTCAACGGTGTAAACTCCTACGGCAGGCAGCCGATATAGCGTGTAGTCCATTTTTCAGGTCCGCAATCATGTATGAACAGGTATCCCATTCACTGTTGAATCAGATACTCGACGAGATCAAGCCCGAGATACGGGAGCGTGACCTGCGCCACTTCTATACTCGTCTGGGCGCCAATTTCTATGTCATACATCAGCTGTTTCACTATCTCTACGGCAAGCGGGAAGACTTCAAGGAGCAGATGATCCACCTGGTGGAGGTGATGGCGACACGTTATATCCAGCGCCATATCTCACTCAAGCAGCTCGATAGTGAAAGGGAGAGAGACCATAACTGGTTCCTCAGCCAGGAGTGGGTCGGCATGGCGCTATACGCAGACGGTTTTGCCGATGATCTGCAGGGTGTCGAGAAAAAGCTGCCCTATCTGCAGGAGCTGGGTATCAATATGCTGCATGTCATGCCGGTCATGGTATGCCCGGAGGGAGCCAGTGACGGTGGCTACGCGGTGAGCGATTTCCGTAATGTGGATCCCCGTGTCGGTAATCTGGATGCTATCAACGTCCTCTCCTCATCCGCACGCAAGCGCGGCATGCTGTTGATCCTGGATATGGTGCTGAACCATACCTCGGATGAGCATGAGTGGGTGCAGCGCGCGCGGGCCGGAGAAAAGAAGTATCAAGACTATTTCTACATCTTCGATAACCGTGATGTGCCGGATATGTTCGAAGAGACCATGCCGGAGATCTTTCCCGAAACCTCACCGGGAAATTTCACTTGGGATGAAACAATGCAGAAGTGGGTGATGACCGTCTTCAACCACTACCAGTGGGATCTCAACTACAGTAATCCTGCGGTGTTTATCGAAATGCTCGATAACAATCTGTTCTGGGCCAACCAGGGGGCGGATGTCCTGCGCCTGGATGCGGTGGCCTTTTTATGGAAGAAGATAGGCACCACCTGTCAGAATGAGCGTGAGGCGCATTTGATCCTTCAGTTGATGAAGGATTGTTGCCAGGTTACCGCGCCGGGTGTGCTGTTTATCGCCGAGGCGATTGTCGCGCCGGTGGAGATCACAAAGTATTTCGGCGAGGACGCGGTTATCGCAAAAGAGTGCGAGATCGCCTATAACGCCACTTATATGGCCCTGTTGTGGGATGCCGTCGCCACCAAGAATACGCAACTGCTCAGGCAGGGTATTCAAAGCCTGCCGACCAAGCTGGACCGCGCCACCTGGCTCAACTATCTGCGCTGTCATGACGACATCGGGCTTGGCTTCGACGATGCCGACATCGTTCGCGCCGGTTATCAGCCGGCCGCCCATCGCCAGTTCCTGGTCGATTACTACACCGGGCGATATAACGATTCACCTGCCCGGGGCCAGCCGTTCGGAGTCAATCACAAGACCGGAGATGCGAGAATATCCGGCTCGCTGGCCTCGTTGGTAGGATTGGAAAGCGCAATTGAGAGTAATGACGATATCGCTATCGAGCGCTCGGTGAAGGTTATCCTGCTCATGCATAGCATGATCTGCTCCTTTGGCGGCATACCCCTGCTCTATTACGGTGACGAGATCGGTACGCTCAATGATCGCAGTTTCCTCAATGATGAGAACAAGGCTGGTGACAATCGCTGGCTACAACGGCCGAAGATCGATTGGGAGAGGGCGGAGCGCCGTCATCAACACGGTACTCCGGAGCAGCAGATTTTCAATGGTCTGAAGAAGATGATTGCCGCACGCAAAGGAATCCCCGCCTTTGCCGACTTCAACAATCGTGAGTTGATCGATGTGGAAAATCCCCACCTGTTCGTGTTCTGGCGCACCGATCCCTTTGTCCCGCTGGGGTCGGTATTGGTGGTGTGCAACTTCGACGATTCGCCTCAATATATGGAACTCTCCGCATTGGGTAACAGGGGCATGTTCGAGTATGGCAACCTGAAAGATATCTATTCGGGTGAATCGCCCAGGCTGTTCAAGGACCAATTGGTCGTGCCGCCGTTCCAATTCTATTGGCTGACGGATGAACGTCCCGATGTGGGCTTTTGATTCCCGTTATCCGGGCCTGGAAAAACGATCCCCATCGATCGTGATCCATTTGTGAGATTTCCGTGAACAATGCGCCAACAGTGTATGATGGAATCTGGAGTAACTGCTGAGGGGAAGATTGATCTCATGCGCCGTAAAGTACTTATCGTTGAAGACGAGCCCGATATCGCTCATCTGGTACAGACACACCTGAACGATATCGGTTGTGATGCCGACATCGCCGGCAATGGCGCCGCGGCGATGAATCTGTTCAACAAGGGCGGCTATCATCTGGTTGTTCTCGACCTGATGTTGCCCGACACGGATGGCCTCACCCTGTGCCGCAATATGCGAGCAGCGGGTGACTATGTGGCGATTCTGATGCTCACCGCAAAATCCACCGAGCTCGACCGTGTGGTGGGGCTCGAGATGGGGGCGGACGATTATCTCACCAAACCCTTCAGCGTTCCGGAATTGCTGGCGCGGATCAAGGCGCTGTTTCGCCGCATGGAGGCACTGCCGAGTGGCGGGACGACAAGCGGTAAACAGGAGATCATAGAGCGGGGCGGCCTGTCGTTGGATGTGGACAAGCGCAGTGTGAAGATCGACGGCAAGCCGGTGGAACTGACGGCAAAGGAGTTTGATCTGCTGCTCTATTTCGCGCGCAATCCGGGACGCGTATTCAGCCGTATTCAGCTGCTGGATAAGGTATGGGGGTACAATCACGACGGATATGAACATACCGTCAACTCCCATATCAACAGATTGCGCTCAAAGATCGAGGCGGATCCAGCCGCGCCGCATTATGTGCTCACTGTCTGGGGAGTAGGATACAAATTCAGCGAGGAACAGGAGTGAGCATTGCACAGCAAACCCGCTCACTGAACGCTTAACTCAAAAGATATCGCTTAAATGTTTCGAACCCTATACTCCCGGCTTTCCCTTGCGTTGATCGGTCTCTTCCTGGTGACCGGGCTGCTCTATGCGTTGATAACCGCCGCGACCACCGAGCGCTACCTGCAGGAGATCACCCAGCACTTCAACCGCGACCTTGCCGCGAGAATCGTGGCTGACCGGGGATTGGTGATCGATGGTGAAATGGATGACCAGGCGCTGAAAAAGACCTTCAGCGTCTTCATGGACATCAATCCCAGCATCGAGATCTACCTGCTCGACAAGGTGGGCAAGATCCTTGCGTTTTCCGCCGATCCCGGCAAGGTGAAACGCAAGCGGGTGGATCTGCAACCGATCCAGGCTTTCATGCGCGGGGAGGGATTTCCGCTCCTCGGCGATGACCCGCGCTCCCATGATCGCCGCAAGGCCTTTTCAGTGACCCCGGTGCCGGCCGGTGACATGCCTGCGGGTTACCTCTATGTGGTGTTGCGTGGGGAGGAGTACGACAACGCCGAGCAGGCGGTGCAGGAAAGCTATGCCCTGCGCTACAGTGCCAGTGCCGTGGCTGTCAGTCTGGGATTCGGGCTCCTCTCCGGTCTGCTGCTGTTTTTCTGGCTCACCCGGCGCGTACAACGCCTCTCCCAGGTGATGTCGTCGTTTCAGCAAAGCGACTTCACCCGGCACGAACAGTTCACGAAGGACGATACAGGCCCCGGCGGCGACGAAGTGGATCGACTGGGTGCCGCCTTCGATGAAATGGCAAGCCGAATTATCGATCAGTGGGGCCAGCTCAAAGAGCAGGACCGGCTGCGCCGGGAGCTGGTGGCCCAGGTCTCACACGATCTGCGCACCCCCCTCGCCGCGTTGCATGGCTACCTGGAGACGGTCAACATGAAGGGCGAGGATCTCAACGAAGCGCGCAGGGACGAATACCTGGGTATCGCCCTCAACCAGAGCGAACGGCTGAAGCGCATGGTGGAGGAGCTGTTCGAATTGGCCCAGCTCGAAGCCCGGGACACCAAGCCGGTCTGCGAACCGATGCCGCTGGCGGAACTGGTGCAGGATGTGATTCAGAAATTCCAACTCCGCGCCCGGCAGGCGGGGGTCACCCTGGACTGGCAGATCCCCGAAACCTCACCCTTCGTGAATGCCGATTTCGCCCTCACCGAACGGGTCCTCGATAACCTCATCGCCAATGCCCTGGATCATGTGGAGGAGGGTGGTAAGGTCACCCTGCAGATCGCCCAACAGGACCAGCAGGCAGTGGTGAATGTCACCGATAGCGGCAGTGGCATCAGCGAGGATGATCTACCCCATATTTTCGATCCCTTCTACAAAAAACGCCGCACAGGCAAAGAAGGTGGACATGCCGGATTAGGGCTGGCCATCGCACAGCGCATGGTTGAACTACAAGGTGGTCGCATAACCGCTTCCAACAGTGAAGGCGGTGGGGCTTGTTTTAGTTTTACCCTGCCACTAGTTCTGAGTAATTAATAATAAAATTAAGCGCTAGATGATATCCCATTGTAAATGAATAACAGGACAAGGGGGGCGTTAATGCAGATGTTAGCTGGAGTGGGGAGTCAGAAGGAGTAGGAATAATAGATGGATAATGATGAACAAGAATATTTCAAAGCTCTTGCCGGACAGCTTGTTAGTGATGTTTCGTCTGCTGAGCAAGTTTACAGGTTCACTAGAAACAAGGATGTTGTTGGGGCTTTTGCAGAGTCATTAGTTTATCAATTTGTTAGTAAGGTAGTTCATCCTCTACGTATTTCATCCGGCACAGTGATTAGCAAAGATTCTTATAAGGCCAAAAAAACGACACCACAGCTTGATTTAATTATTTGGGATCCAAATCCAGTACCACCGATTGTTGCTGAAGAGCGGTTTGCTCTAGTACCGAGAAATTCTGTGCTGGGTATAATTGAGGTAAAGAAAACTGATTATAATAGTGGTCTAGTTAGTATTAACAAAAAAATTGATGAAGTTGATGAGTGTTTTCCTTTAAACAGTATAAATAAATTGTTTCTCGGTGTAATTTGCGCTGCAACTAAATATGATCCAAATGGAGAAAATAAGCTTTCAGAAATGATCGGCAATAAGCGAGTTGTTTGTTTGCTGGATTACAGAGGGGATAAACCGATTCCAAATTCAGAAGGCATATATAGATTGATTAATTTTTTGGGTGCAGTAAGAATTGAATCCATAAAAAGAAAAGCTAAATTTGCTGTTAATTACCCAGGTTCTGAATGGTAGTTAACATTGAAAGAATAAAATAGCTAACTGATCCAGCTTGGATCTTATCTGACAACTAACGTCAGATGATTTCAAAGCCTCCTACTGCTTTGCTGGTAGTGGCCAATGGAATAAAATTCCCAATAGTCCGAATTCGGCCAAAAGCAGACCCTTGTAGGAAGAACCAGATATCTTCATAGCGGACATTTGAGCAGCGAGTTGGTCGGTCCATCCGAATTGGACCGATGAATCAATAGACCCGTTATCGAAGGCCCTTTAATTGATCAAACGGACTACAAACATGCTTGTGATCAGGTGTGATGTGCGTATAAATCATCGTTGTTTCAACGTTTTTGTGTCCAAGCAGGGTTTGGATGGTTCTGATGTCCGTTCCTGCTGCCAGCAAATGGCTCGCAAAACTGTGCCTTAGCGTATGGGGTCCAACATGCTTGTGGATCTTCGCTTGCTGCACGGCTCTTTTAAAGGCTCTACGAAGCGTACTGGGAGACGCATGCCATCGCGCCATCTGAGGGGTATTTTGCCAGGGCCGAACCACCGTTGAAGGGAAGACGAATTGCCAGGCCAGTGACCTGGAGGCGGAAGGGTACTTTCTGTACAGGGCGTTGGGCATCGGGGCGAAGCCATTTCCGCGAAGCATGTCAGATGTGTGTAATTGTGCCACCTTGGTTAGATGGTTGCGCAGTGCCGGGATCAGGGCATCTGGTAGCAACGTTGCCCGGTCCTTATTGCCCTTAGCAGCACGTACCGTGATCGATCGAAGATCAAAATCGATATCCTTGACCCGCAGGGTCATACACTCATGGATTCTCATTCCTGTGCCATAGATGAGTTCTGCCATCAAGCGAGTGGTACCGCTCATCCGTGCGAAGGTAGCCGACACCTCTTGCGTCGACATCACCACAGGAATGGATTTGTAGCGCTTGATCCGTCTCAGATTATCTAGCTCGGGTATTTCCTGTTGCAAAACAGTACGATACAGGAAAACAATCGCATTGAGAGCACCTGATTGTGTACTTGCAGAGACGTTGCGACGGGAGGCCAGGTGGTTGAGGTAGCCTTCGATTTCTTGCTTACCCAACTCGTTGGGATGGCGCTTGTCATTGAACAGGATGAACTGACGGATCCAGTAGACATAGGACTTTTCAGTTCTATGACTGAAATGTTTCTGCCGACAGGCAGTTCGGACCTGGTCAAGTAGACGTGGCTTGCGTGGTTCAGCGGGGTGACCCCATGATTTTCCTCCAAAATCGGTAGTTTGCCACTGTCACGACTTGCTGAGAATGTATAACGAGACGCCAAGAAGCTAAGTCTTTGATATACTGCCAGATAATGCGTTACATAGAGGTCTTGCTATAAATGTATAACGAGACGTGGGGTCTCGTTAATATAGCTGTTGAACTAAACCGCTTCGCGGGGCCTTTCACAACCCACCCCTGAGTCATCATCAACCAGACTCCTAAAGGACCACTGTTGGTCTACCACACAGGAGTCAACCGATGACACAACTTCGCGAACAGATGATAGACGCCATGACCGTGCGTGGATTTTCGCCGCGTACCCACCAGAGCTATCTGATGGCGGTGAAGGATCTGGCCCGTTATTATCAGCGTCCCCCGGATCAACTCGGTGAGGATGAGTTGCAAGCTTACTTTCTGTATCTGGTCAAGGAACGGCACTTAAGCGATGCCAGTTGCCGGCTCTATCGCCATGCCATCCGTTTCTTCTATCTCGAAGTGCTCCAGCAAGCGTCGTTCGATGTGAAGATTCAGGTGCCCAAACGCAGGCAACGTATCCCGGAGTTACTCCAGCGATCGGAGATCGTACGCATGCTCAATGCCTGTTCCAACCGTAAGCACCATATGCTATTGCTGACCTGTTATGGCTGCGGCCTGCGGGTCAGTGAACTGGTCAAACTCGAGCTTCGGCATATCGATGGAGAACGCGGGTTGCTGCGCATCGATCAGGGCAAGGGTGGTAAGGACCGTTATGTGGGCTTGTCGCCGACGTTGCTCAAGCACCTGCGTGACTATTGGCACGTTGAGAAGCCTGTGCGCTGGCTGTTTCCCAATGAACAGCATCCCGATGAAGCGTTGTCGATCAGCACGCCGCAGAAGGTATTCCGACGGGCTAAGCGCCAGGCGGGCATCACCAAGGTGGGTGGCATCCACAGCTTGAGACACGCCTATGCTACCCATCAACTGCAGGCCGGCATGGCAGTGCAGCAGTTGCAGTATCAACTGGGCCACCGCAGCATCCAATCGACCTTGCGCTATGTACATTGGGTGTTCAATGATCGTCAGAGCGATCGCCGTGGCGCCGATTTGATTGCAGCGCTGGGGCTGCGCGATGGCTGAGGCCATCGACCTGCAAACCCTGCTCAAGCGCCACCTGCCCACCTACCGCCAACACCACCGTCTCGATCTGCGCCGCTGTCAGGTATTGTCACATCTGATGCAGTGCCGGACTGAAGCCATGGGTGGGGTACGCTTAGCCTGTGACCCTTGTCAGGCGCATCAAAACCACTACTATGCCTGTCGCGACCGTCACTGCCCGCACTGTCAGTGGCAAGCCTCGCGGCAGTGGGCGGACAAGCAGTTGCGTGCCCAATTGCCGGTAACCTATCATCACTTGGTGTTTACCCTGCCCGAGACCCTCAACGGTTGGATCGAACTGTATCCTCAGCTGATCACGACCTTGCTGTTTCAAACAACCTGGGAGACGCTACAGGCCTTCGCTGAAGACCCCAAGCGCTTGGGCGGGGGGTTGGGGATGACCGCGGTGTTGCACACCTGGGGCTCGACGTTGACACGCCATGTGCACCTGCACTGCCTGGTGCCGGGCGGCGCGCTGAGCCCGCAAGGCGAGTGGAAACCGAGCAAGAGCGATTATCTGTTTCCTGTGCGTGCGCTCTCAAGGCGCTTTCGCGGTCTGATGGTCAGCCGATTGCGGGCCTGTGCCCAAGGCGGGGAGCTCACACGCATCAGTCGTCCGGGCGAGATCGATCTCATCCTGGAGCGGTTGATGGGACAAGACTGGGTGGTCTACAGCAAGCCCTGTCTGCGCACCGAGCATGTCATCGACTATCTGGCCCGATACACCCACCGCACTGCCGTCAGCAACCGCCGACTCCTGGGCTTGGAGCAGGATCAGGTTGGCTTGCGCTACAAAGACTACCGGGACCGGCGCTGGAAGGTCATGCAGTTGTCTGTCGATGTGTTGATCCAGCGTTTTCTGCTGCATGTACTACCCAAGGGCCTGATGCGTATCCGCCATTACGGCTTCCTGGCCAATGCCTGCCGGGCCAGGCAGTTGCCCCGCATCCTTAAGGCGATCGCCGAGGCAGGCCTACAAGCGGTGGTTGAATCAGAAACAGAGAAGCAGGTGGCCCGTTGGTGTTTTGCCTGTCCCTGCTGTCAACGACCGATGCGTGTGGTCGCGCAACTAGCGCCGCAATGGCAACGCATGGAAGGCGGATGACGATGCCCTAGCCTGAGCGTCGGCGTCATCCAGACACTTGATCAGCTCAAGCGCTGAGGTCAAAGTGCGGCCAATCCTCTGAAAATAGGTTATTATCGGAGCAAAAGGGAGCCGCAAGCCGTGCTCGAACCACAGGGAGGTCGGTCAAAACCGCTCCCAACAGCCCTAGCGCAACGGAACGCTGTCACGCCAATCTCCCTCAGGTGCAAGGCGCCAAAAACAAATTCTTATTAATAGAGAGTGGGCAGCCACCCCAAGGTCGGCTTAGTCCAACAGGCGTTTATCCCGCATGCGGAAAACGCACGAGGGATAAACACTACACGGTTAAATGGCAATGTGAGTCTGAGATGGAACTGGATAAAGTCAGTAAGAGGTTATCTGAACTCGCTGCAAATAAGCCTAATCGTTATTCTGTTGAGGAGGTTGATTCAGCGCTAGAATCTAAGCATGAAGGAATTCAGGTGTGTGCAGCAAAGACCTTAGGGGCTTGGGGTGACGAGAAATCTATAGAAAAACTGAAAAACAGACTTGAAAAGATTTCGAAACTACCCGCTCGCTGGGGCGCAGTATCTGCAATGTCAAAATCACTAGCGCCGCATCTTAAACAAAATGACATTGATTGGGTGTTGAGTTTATACCTAAATAGTTCGAATCCACATAACAGGTTTTCGTTAAGCGTACTTCTAATGTCTCTACCAAAAATAGAGACACTGAGAAAACTAGAATTGAAATTAAATCAAGGTGGTGTTGACCCAAAGGATGTCCGTTATGCGAAGGCTATTATTCAAAAATCTGCCATTTAAAAATGTATAACGAGACGTGGGGTCTCGTTAATATAGCTGTTATGCATAGAAATTATGAAATATAAAGCTACTCTGTTCTCATTGCTTTTCTGTATTTCTCCATGCTATGGCATTGAAATGCCAGAAGATTTTAATATTCAAATAGCTAAAGATATGAGCAAGGGATATTGCACTGATATTCAATTCACTCAATGTCTAGGGACCGATGAGCAAGCCTGTACTGTCCACATGCAAAAATCAGTGGCTAAGTGTGATTACTCACCTCTTTGGCAGGAATTCAACCGAAAAGAAGAAGCAGGAGATGATTACGTTTTTGACAGAAAAATACAATACAAGATAGGTGAATGTGTAAATAGTGAGTTGCGAAAATTATTTGGTGTTTCAGACTCTCAATATGAACAATGCTTAGTTGATCATTCGTTCCGGCTTAAAGAAAGTATGAAAGCTAAGCGAGTGATACTGGAAGAATGAAATCGCATAACAAGCACATCATGTCGTTCGCTGTCGCTCACTGGGATGCTCCGCTTCGCTGCGCACCCCATATGTGAACGTTAGTGTTTATTAGAAAAGGATGATTCTATTACTCATATTACTAATCTTTCTACCAATACTCACCTATAGGTGGGCGCGTACGCATATGCCAGCGTACAAGGTAACCGCACTAGGTATATCATTCGGCCTTATAGCAGCTCCCTTTTCACTGGGCTTATATTCAATGTTCTTTCTTCATCCGTCCGGGATTGTTACTGGCCTTCCAGGCCTGATTCTATCCATGTTTCATGGCTCACCCGGCTATCATATTTCAATTCAACTAGGCTTAGTTCCATCACACACCGTAATGGCTGGCCCAAATAGCCTGTTAGTAGTGGTCGTAAATGGTGTATTTTGGGCAATCATCTATGGGTTACTAGGTTATGCATTTGACAAATATCGCCATCACAGGCAAAACACTAACAAGTCGCTCGTGCGGGACGCTCCGCGCTAACGCGCGGTTCGCCCCACTGCTCAAACGTTATACGAATAAAGAATGATGGAGCATTTAGCTGAACCGGTTCAAAAAGAATATGACCGCTGGAGAGATGAAATTGGTGAAGCTGATCCATACTCCGGTAGTGATACCGTAGGGATTCAAACGGTTTTGCGAGCCCATTTTTTGATTGCTGATTACTTTTATAAAGAAGGAGAAGGGCTTGGAGGTATTGGTCCAAAGAGTATTGAAATGCTTCATTCTGCTCTATATCGTCAATTTGTCGGGTATGGTGGCAAGCAGAAATGGACTAGCCCGTATGATAAATGCGCAACGCTAATGTATGGCCTCGTAAAAGATCATGCATTTCACGATGCCAATAAAAGGACTGCATTTTTAGTATCACTATATCATCTACATAAATTTGGCAGATGCCCATGCGTAGGCCAACAAGAATATGAAGATTTTACGGTAGAAATAGCTGAAAACAAGCTTGGAAAATATCGCAGATACAAAGATTTTGTCAAAAAGAAAAAAGAAGATCCGGAGGTTTTGTTTATCTCTGATTTTCTAAAGAGGAAGTCAAGGAATATTGATAAACGCTTTTACTCAGTAACCTATCGGGAATTGAATAATATTCTACATGGATATGGCTTTGGGCTGAGTAATCCAAAAAAGAATTTTATTGATATAGTAAGGTTCGATAAAAAGAGAAAAATACTTGGAGTATTAGGAAAACACGAAACAGTAGAAACTAAGCTTGGCCAAATAGGCTTTCCTAGTTGGAAAACACAGGTAGGTAAAGGTGCCATTAACACAGTCAGGAAAGTAACAGATCTGTTGCCAGAAAAAGGCATTGATTCCGAGACATTTTTCCATGGCACTGACACAATGGAGTCATTAATTGACATTTACCATGCCCCATTACGGAGGCTAGCAGATCGTTGAGTAAATCGTATAAAAATGTATAACGAGACGTGGGGTCTCGTTAATATAGCTGTTATGTTTCTGAATAAGATGAAAAAATAATGGATGATACAAAGCAAAAAATCGCTCTATTCATAGATGCTGACAATGCACCAGCGACTAAATTCGAAGATGTGCTTAGTGAAGTTGCAAAATACGGCGTGGTAACAATAAGAAAAGCCTATGGTAACTGGAAAAAACCATCCATCAAGGCATGGGAAGATCTTTTGCATGAATATGCTATTCAGCCAATACAGCAATATGACCTATCTAAAGGAAAAAACGCATCAGATATAGCGCTTGTTATTGACGCAATGGATGTAATGTACACGAAAGATATAGATGTAATGTGCTTTGTGTCATCTGATTGTGATTTTACACCTATGGTCACTCGTGCGTTAGCAGAAGGCAAGGTAGTACTGGGGTTTGGTGAGAGAAAAACACCAGCTCCTTTCGTAAACGCATGTTCCAAATTCTTGTTTCTGGATCAAGAGCCTGCGAACAGTGGCGCAAATAAGCAAAAAACCAAAAATATAAAATCTGACACAAAGTTAATAAATTTACTTCGTCAAGCTATTGAAGCAACTGAAGAGGATAATGGTTGGGCTGCTCTGGGACCTGTCGGCGCGCATATATCAAATAAAACTTCATTTGACCCCAGGAATTATGGTTACAAAAATTTGAGTAGTCTCATTAAGGCTATAGATTTATTTGAACTTAAACGGGGACCAGGTAATTCATACCTAGTTAAAGATGTGCGAAAGAAAAAATAAACAAAACAATCAGCTCCACAGGATTCGCTTCCTTCGGTCGCTCCCCCGTGAGCTGTGGCGTTATATTTCAAGAGGTAGTGTGACAAATGCTTAATATGCAAATGACCATAGTCCTGGTCATTTTGACAATAATACTCCTGGCGGTAGGGGTGAAAACCGTAGGATCTGATGGTTATGAAAGCGTGGTGCATTCACTAAGTATCGGCTTTGTTGTCAGTGTCATATTCTATTTTCTTGTCGTGTTTATGCCTGAGCGCAAGCGAAGAAAAATGGTGCATGAGGCTCTAAAAAGCCAATACACTCAATTTAAACTTTCTTGTATAGATACATTCTTGATACTTAGCGACTCTCAAGAATACGAAAACAGAACAGAACTACTTAATTTGTCTGAGTTTCAGCGTTACTTTAAGAATAACAATAAACGCGGAGAGAATCGCTGGAACGCGGTAGCAAATTCACTTCAATCCAACGAGTTCTATTTGAAAGAAATTATTTACCATCTTCGCATGCTGAATGAAGAAATAAGATATACGCGCAATGTTGTCAATCTAAACGACCCAGAAGTATTTGACTTCCTAAATCGCCTATCACAATCGATTGTGCGAATGGAATCAACAGAAAGGGAATATGATGACATAAAGTCGTTTTGTGGCTTTTTGTGGTCAATTTTTACCGGCTGGAGTTGGGTTGAAGGATATAGAGAATCAGATCTAATTAAGGAAATGCTGGGGCGTGCAAAGTGAAATATAAAAATGTATAACGAGACGTGGGGTCTCGTTAATATAGCTGTTATAACCAACAGAGCATGAGATCACTATTAATAATATTTCTACTTATAGTACCTGTAAAGATAAATGCGGAAATGGCTGTATTGGATGTCGATATCACCATATCGCAAGATGAATGTATGAAGAGATCGAAAGAGGTCATGATTAAAGTGGGTGCAAAAGAACTAGATATTATGGAATTAGAGCATATCCTATCCGCAGGAGCAGGTGATTATCATTATTTTGTGGTATGTCGTGCAGATAAAGGATTGGCATTTATTGGAGAAGAAGGTGCCCAATATGCAGGAGGGAGCGCTTTTGTTGAGCAGGCAGCAGATGCCTTACGTAAATAAATATATTGGTTATAACCAGCGGCTCCAGCGGACGTCGGCGCTGTAACGCCTCTTCCGCTGAGCCTTATCGTTAGGGTTGATAAGGATACACATGAAGATCGAAGATCTACTTGAGCCCCAAGCATTGAAGTCGATTCGAAGAATTCAAGAGCAAATGGATAGTCTTCGTAGAGCTACGGAGCCAACAAGAGAGTTGCGGAAACAGATCGAAGCCATATCAAAAGCCTCTGATCTCCATATGCAGAGCTACCAGTCGTCGATCACAAGGATATCCGAAGCTTGGGCGAAAGATGTTCAGCCAGCCATTGAGGCAATTAGAAAACTCAACCAAAGGTTGTCACCATTCGATGAAACCATAAAGCAAATAAATCGGAGAATGGAGCCGTATTCAGAGGCTCTACGCCAGATAAGAGAACTTTCAGAACGAGTATCTATTCAACTTCAGCCGCTAGCATTCGCTGATGCCTACGAGCTGGTAACGGAAAGATATACTGAGCTTTCTCAATCCGGGGTGTCGCAACCCGCAGAAGCCCTAACTAACGAAATAGAAGAAAAAATTGAAACTGCTTACGAGCACCCACTTTCGTTAGAGTTCTATTTGAATCTACTCATTGCGCTATTCATATTCATTCTTTCGCAAGTTTCGTCAATCGAGTCCGAAGAGGACATACTCAGTCAAATTAACGAGTTGCAAGAACTCGTGGTTTCAAACACATCTGTACTAAACGAGGCGGAGAATGAAGAAATATTTTACGTGGTTACAAATGGGGTGAACTTAAGAAAAGGCCCAAGCACAAGCCATGAAATCTTGACTGTTCTCCATCCCAACATGAAAGTCAGATTTCTTGAACGGGAGAGTAAATGGCTAAGAATCGAATGTTTTGATTATTTATCAGAAACAACTAGGGAAGGCTGGGCGCATGAAGATTACCTGAAAATGCTCAAGCAATGAGAGTGCAAAAAACCCTAACAAGTGCATCATGTCGCTGCCCTGTCGGGCAGCTGGGACGTGCCACCGCTACGCGGCGGCCCGCCCCATATGCTTGGCGTTAATGTCTGCTTTCACTAAGTACTGAGATTATCCTCAATGTCAGCTTCGGTCGCACAACAGACCCAAATCTGACACTCATTGCTTGATCAAGTCTGAAATAACACAGCAACAATATAATGAGCCTGATGCCAAAATGCATCGTTCATCCCGCTCTCTATGCTTTTTTATCGTACACCACAAACAAAGCTTACAAGGCACTGTTGTCGGACAAGTTCTATATAGTTCCCACAGTCCTCCTTGGGAATCCGTATCTCGGTCTACTCCTATGGCTTATCAAAATGCAAGCCACACAGGAACTCGGGTGCGATACGAAAAGGTTTCAAACAACACGGCAACCTAGCTCATAAATGAATCTGCTAAAAAGTATCAAAATACGCTACTAATGGGCCATCAAAATAGAGCTTTTCATAACGTAGTTTAAATATCTAAGCCTCATCGCTACTGTTGTCTTATCTCCATCACGGAGAGAAACACATAAGATTAATGGAGCTTTGTCATGTTCACTCTAATAAAACAGGTTAAATACTTGGTTGTAGGTATCTCGCTGCTAGCCGCCCAAAGCGCATTCGCGGCAGGCTTGATGACCCCTAAATCCGGAAATCTCCCTCAACTGGAAATCAGGCAGCACCACGTTGAGGTCACCATCGAGGATGGTTACGCGGTGACCTCTGTCGAACAGGTTTTCTACAACCCCAACGACGCTGAACTCGAAGCCATTTACTCTTTTCCCGTACCGGAGAAGGCTTCCGTTGGAGAATTCACCTATTGGATTGAGGGCAAACCGGTTACAGGAGAGGTGCTGGAGAAACAACGTGCGAAGGAAGTCTATCAACAGGAGCGCAATCAAGGCAGGGAAGCTGCCCTGACAGAGCAAGACAGTTACCGTACGTTCGACAGTTACGTCTACCCGGTCAAGCCTCAGCAGGATGTCAGAATTCGACTTGTCTACATCCAGCCCGCGCACCTGGACAGTGGCATTGGACGCTATGTCTACCCCCTGGAAGAGGGCGGTGTGGATGAGCAACGTCTCGCTTTCTGGAGTTATAACGATGTTGTCACCGAAGCGTTCAGTTTCGATCTGAAGTTGCGTTCATCCTACCCCATCGATGACATGCGACTGCCTCAACATCCACAGGCAACGGCGAGTTCACTATCCCCTCAAGAGTGGTCTGTTTCTCTGCACAATGGTCAGGCCGGCTCGGAGCAGGAATCGACACAAACCCCATCCACCGTTATCCATAAATTGGACAGGGATATCGTCGTCTACTGGCGGCACCAACAGGGTCTGCCCGGCAGTGTCGACATGGTAACCCACAAAGAGCCTGGTAAAGAGCGCGGCACCTTTATGCTCACGGTAACCCCGGGTGACGACTTGACCTCCATCAACGAAGGTCGCGACTGGGTTTTCGTCCTTGACCTCTCCGGCTCCATGAAAGGCAAATATCAAAGCCTGGTGGAAGGGGTCCGCAAGGGACTGGCAAATCTCTCCGATCGGGATCGATTCAAAATAGTGCTGTTCAATAATCACGCCCGGGAACTCACCTCCGGTTATGTACAGGCAACTGCGGATAACGCTCAACGTTTTTTAAACAAGCTTGAGAACACCGGCCCATCGGGCAGCACCAATCTCTATGCCGGGTTGGAACGTGGTATCAAGGGGCTCGACTCCGATCGTTCAAGCGCCATCATTCTGGTCACTGATGGGGTCGCCAACGTGGGTATCACGGAGAAAAGGGATTTTCTTAAACTTCTGGAACGTTATGACGTGAGACTCTTCAGTTTCGTCATGGGCAACAGCGCCAACCGACCGCTACTGGAAGGGATGACTAAAATCTCCAACGGTTTTTCCATCAGCGTCTCGAATAGCGACGACATCGTCGGCCAGTTGTTGCTGGCCACAGACAAACTCACCCATGAAGCGTTGCACGATATCGATGTGAAGATACGGGGCGTGAAGGTCAAGGATCTAACCCCATCACGAATCGGTTCCCTGTATCGAGGCAGACAATTGATCCTGTTCGGTCACTATTGGGGTGACGGTGTCGCCGATGTCACCGTCAGCGGCAAGGTCTCAGGCCAACCTGCGGAGTATTCATCCAGGTTTGAATTTCCCGGCCAAAGCACACGCAATCCGGAAATTGAGCGTCTCTGGGCATTTGCCACGATAGAAGACCTGCAAAACCAGATCGACTACCTTGGGGAAGATGCCGACAGTCGTCAGGCAATCATCGATATGGCCAAAGAATTCAGCTTGGTCACTGACTATACCTCGATGGTGGTGTTACGCGAAGAGCAGTTCCAACACTATGGCGTCGAGCGACGCAATCAGGTGAGGGTTGCGAAAGAACAAGCAGCCCGGCAACAACGAAGCACAGCACCCGTCGTCGACAACAGAGTGGATAAACAGCAGCCCATGTACAGCACGCCTCGCGCCTATCCCTCTTCTGGAAGCAGTGGCGGTGGAGCCTTCGGGCCGTGGTTGTTGTTACTCCTGTTTCCGTTGTGGAAAGCCAGCCAACGTCGTCGTAACGCTAACTAACAACCGTCACAATCTCCGGCCAGGCTGATGCCTGGCCGAGTATGGGAGCGTAAGATGAAATTTCCCAAGCTTACGGTTGGTACCGTACTGTTTACCGTAATCCTGATGGCTATGCCTCAATTCCATGGACACTTCTATTTTGATCTGTCACCTGTCATGTCAGGAGAGTGGTGGCGGCTGCTGACCGGTCATCTGATCCATTCAGATTGGGAGCACTGGTTCTGGAATACCGCAGCACTTGCGGTTCTCGGGAGCTATCTGGAGCAACAGTCAAAATACCTGTGGTTTCAGGGTATGCTGGCAGGCATGATCAGCGTCAATCTTTTGCTCTTGTCCGATTGGTCCCGGATCACCCTATATTGTGGGCTTTCGGGTGTACTCAATACACTGCTGGCGGTTGCGCTCTTTCACTATTGGCGGGAAACCCGATCAGCTTGGGTCATCGTCGCAGCGCTGGTCTGTATGAGCAAATTGATGATTGAACTCTCGTCCGGAACCTCACTGTTTACCCAACTATCCTGGCCACCTTTCCCCCCCGCCCATCTTGCGGGAACAATGGCCGGAGTGATTCTGATCATAAGCATAAAGCACTTCTCCCCAAAGACTATTAGCTGTGTTTAGATTGAATTGCATATCGCTGACCACAAGCCGATATTGCAGGGCCTCCATTAAGTATTCTGATCACTATCATCAACATTTGTGAAGTGCCGAATATATGGTGGGGGATCTGTTCGAAATGACCGGGTAAGATGCCTGGGACGTCCTGCTACAGATCACAGACCAGCACAGTCACCCGTTCGCCAAGGAGAGCGACCTTTTCAGAGTACCGGCTGCTAACGGCCGGTTTTCTAGCGCTTGCTCACTTTATACTTTTGCTTGATGACTCTGCTGGCAACCTTGTCGGTCACA
The DNA here is from genome assembly GCF_964212655.1 of Candidatus Thiodiazotropha sp. LNASS1. Taxonomy (NCBI): domain Bacteria; kingdom Pseudomonadati; phylum Pseudomonadota; class Gammaproteobacteria; order Chromatiales; family Sedimenticolaceae; genus Candidatus Thiodiazotropha; species Candidatus Thiodiazotropha sp. LNASS1. The sequence goes on from NZ_OZ156465.1 coordinate 4,368,467, forward strand.
TCGATGGAGAGATCGGTGGCGATGCCGACCGCGGCCACGATGATATCCTTAGGGTCCGACGCTGACAGCAGAAGTTCCCAACCGTAACCGAAACCTTTTTCCAGCCACCCCGTATTGGGTTTGCGCGCCTTCAATTCGGCGAGTGCCGCGGTATAAGTCTTGTGGGCTTTCCTGCCGTCTTTGACCTTTGAGGCGAGTTCTATGGTCTTCTCGATGATCTTGTGGACTGTCTTTTCGAGTTTCTCTATCTCACCTATCCGTTTCGGTTTCAGCTTCTTGAGCTTTTCGGTTTCGACCAAGACCTTTTCCAGCTTCTTGGACAGCTCGTGAGACTTGAGGTCGATGCCGTTGAGCTTGTCGTGAAACTGTCCGGTCATCCTGTCGCACTCTGAAATGGTCGTCTGGCTTGTGCCGAAAACCGTTCTTACGGCTTCGTAGTTCAATTCAGTCGCCATGACCGTTGCCTTCGACCTGCCGGGACCAACCTTTTGGCCCTTAATGATATCCAGATAGCGTGCCTGGAGTTTCTCCAATGACTTGATGATTTTTTTCTGCACCGTGTCGGCCGAAATAGCCAGGTTGTATATATCCTTGCCCAGACCGACCGACGATTTCAGGATGCCGATAATGCCTAAAGTCAGGCTGGCCCAAGTCCCTACAGCAGCCGCGCCTCCCGAGGCGACGGTTGCCACCGTCGAACCGACGGTCATGCCGACACCGGTCGCTAACCCAGCCGTGCCGGCGGTGAGTTTCGCGCCTGCAACGATCTTATATTTTCGGTACTCGGCTTTGGTCCGGGTCAATTCCATCCACACTTTTTCCGCTTGCCGGGCTGCCATGGTCGAGGCGGCATGGGTGTACCCTTTGGCGGTCTCCTGAAACTTGTCCAGGATCTTGAGCATCTCCTCCATGTCATCGATCTTGGCCGCAGCCACGGCCTGAGGGTCGAATTTATTCACCACGTTGCCAAGGTTTCTGACAACGTTTCCGGTCATGTAGGCGCGGATTTTGTCCTGCAGCTTCTGGTACAAAAGCGGATCTTTTTTGAAGGCCGCCTGAAGCTTGGGATTGCTGGGGAAGGTTACTTCGACCAAAATCTTGTCGATAGTCAACATCTTGGGCCTGAACTGCTCCTTGACCCGTGGCCAAAGGTCCATCTGAAAAATCACGATCCCGGGCATAGATACCTCCATTCGCTAGAAAGGATGAGGATAGGAGAATCATAACCCGGACTTACTCCTTAGGAACAGCCCTCTGGGTCATTTAAATAACGGTGTTAAACATGTGATGTATGCCACACTCTTATGTAATCCTTTTCTGAAAAAAGCTGGCAGTTATCGATCGCCTGTTCCATTACCAGACCACTTATCGTTACTCTTCTGTCACCCAAGGAAGGGAAGCAGCAATAAGGTAATAGGGACATGAAAAGATCGACGATCATTGCATACTCGGTGCTGTTTATCCTTGCACTGTCACATCAAGGATGCGGTGACAATGGCAGTTCTTCTGGTAACCCACCGGATATTGGCGACCAATTCAACAAAGACCATACTGCCGAATATACTGCGCACAGTTACACGGGCAGTAAAACCCAAACTGTCATCAACGAGGATCTCGCCCTATCCGCCGTTTCCGGTGTTCTGTTCGGTATGTATCTGACATAAATGGCATAGTTCAGGAAATATCCAACAGTTCGCAGTTTGCGCTAGGTATAACTTGAGCAGGCATTATTTCTTCAGTCATCGCATCAGTCCGAAGTGTCAACTGCCTATATTAAACGATGCTGAGGATAAAAGGTTATCAGGATGAACAGTAAAACCATTAACAGGGAGTCAGGACAGGCGCTGCCACTTGGTATAGCCTTTCTTATGTCTACAATTCTATTGGGTCTGGTGCTTTTCAATACAGGTCAGACAGCTTCCGAACGATCACGTCTTATCAATACAGCAGATGCTGCAGTCTACAGTGGTCTTGTCTGGCAGGCGCGCGCGCTCAATTTCCAGGCCTATACGAATCGGGCGATGGTCGCCAACCAGGTTTCTATCGGTCAGTTGGTGAGTCTGACATCCTGGACGCAATACGCTTATATCCTCGCTCGAACTATCGATTCCATTATTGACTATTTTCCGATTGTCGAATCCTATACAGAGGCTGCTGAGATAATAACGGAGACGATCGACGATGTTGCAGTTAATATCGCTGAGACCTTCATCCCCATCATAGATAGTATAAATGGAATGTTGAGCAGGACACAGCAAGCAGTCTATGTGGCAAGTTTTGCCGCAACTCCGGCCATTGTCAGGGAAGTGGTCGAGGAAAATGATGAGCGTTACAACACCAACACGGCCTATGCAGTGATAGGTTTGGGCGAAAATGCGCAAGGCTGGCAAAATCTAGTGAGACGCTATGACAATGAGGATGGACTGTTGCGCAAAGCGGATGTGGTCAATCGGTCAAAAGATGAATTCACTAATGCAAGAAATCTTGGCACGAGTCAATTATTACCCGAAGCGCCGGATGTATTGAATCTTGGTATAACTCGACTATGGCTGAGAAAGGAAGGTAGAGCAAACCTGGTTTCAGATACTCAAGACGGCTCAATGCAATGGGAGTGGAAGAGTAAGGATACGTTTTCCCTGCATAGAGAGGATCTGGAATTTACTCGTAGAGGGCCAAGATGGGTTCATAGGGAATTACCCCTGGGCTGGGGTTCGCGTTATGTAAACGGCGATTTCGAATGTGAAGAAGGCCAAGGCCAAGGCCGAAGCCGATGGTGGTCTTGGCGATATTCGGATGATGGCTGCCCGCGTTATACACAGCAGAACAGACGGGCGGAAATAATCGCCAACCTTAGTCAGGAAGAGCTGGACGCTGAGTACAACGGCATACGTGCCTACAATGACTTGAGGAACTTAAGCCGGCAGAATGGAGATCCCCGCCTTGCATTGCGCTTGGAAGTGGAACTACCGCAAAGTGATGTCAGAACCGCATCGAAGATCGATGGCCTGGGATCTGATTCCGTGCCTGAAGATGAGCTGAGGAGCGGCATGGGCGAAGGCATGTTCGGCACTGAGGATCAGATGGCGGGAGAAGGCATGGCAATAATCGCCAGTGGTGAGCTCTTCTTTCATCCTCCCGATGACTATGTTCCTGCAAGAAGGAGAGGCCGATATGAAATCGCCAGTCTTTTCAGTCCCTATTGGGAGGTGCGACTGACCGATACGCCTCTGGAACGTCGTTTCATGGCCTGGACCTTGCGGGATGAAAACCTGTTGACTGAAGGCACATCAGGTATTTCATCCGATGTTGAGCACTATATCCATGAACGGGAGGAGGAACTGGCTCGACTGCGCAGCTTGGAACAGTCACTTCAGGATCAGTTGAACGATACAATAGACGTTACCCGTCATGCAGAGTTGGAAACAGAACTTGTTGCTGTCGGCTCACAGATAACACATCTGGAATCAACCAATGGTAATGCCCGGATGCTGACCGATGGCCTACAGCAAGAGATGGCTCAGGGTGTCAGTGAAGCGGCCCAAATTCAGGTCGGCCAGTACGAACATATGTTGCAAGAGTATGCCGAGCAAGAGGGAGAAGAGATAGTCGATCAGTTTGAAGATGAGGTAGTGGATCAGATAACGGATCAGATGCAGCAGACCCTTGAAGCGGCTGCAGAGGACGCTGTGGAGAGTACGTTAAACTCAATTATTATTAACTGAGAATCTGTAGGAAATTTCCAGGATCATAGTGGGTGGGTAATCAAAACGGATCCAGCGGTTGATAATGAGCATGAAGCGTTAAAGAAGGGATATATCACCGATGAAAGAAGTGGTGGTCAAAGCGCGACGGTTGAATTAGGAGAACCGGATGCAGATCAAAAGGAACTTGATCCGACTGTTCAAAGGGCAGTGCGGTGCGGCGATGACAGAGCTGCTGGTTTCACTGCCGGCACTGTTGTTGATGGGGCTGGGTGGACTGCAGACCGCGCTGCTGTTCGATGCCAAAATCATAGTCAATAGTGCAACCTTCGAGGCGGTGCGCAAGGGTGCGGTCAACCATGCCCAGAGCGACGCCATGCGCCGGGAACTGGGCCTGCGCCTGGCGCCCCTGTTCGGTGGTGACGGCAGCGCCGAAAAAGCGCTGTCGGCGATCACCCGCGCCAGCCTGGATGTGCAGGACAGCCGCTTCACCGAGATCGAGATCATCAACCCCACCATCGAGGCCTTCGATGAATTCGGCCGCGAGATCGTCGATCCGCGCACAGGCGATGTCCACTTCGGTATCCCCAACAGCCACCTGCGCTGGCGCGAGCGTGATGTGGGGCGCAGCGGCGTCAATATCCAGGACGCCAACCTGCTGAAGGTCAAGGTCACCTACGGCTATCAACTCAAGGTGCCGCTGATGGATCGGGTGATCCCGGCGGTGATGCGCCTGGTCGATCCTGAGCACATCCACTACTACAACGCCCGCCGTCTACCGATCACCTCGGTGGCGACGGTCCGCATGCAGTCGGACGCCTGGCGGGACGACAACAATGTCCACATGATACCGCCGGGGGGTGGCGGTACGCCGCCATCGACCGAGGACGATCCGCAGAACGGCGGCGCCACCCCGGATGATGACGAGGGGCAGGGCGGCGATGACACCGATGAAGAGACCGCAGAAGAAGTGACCGAAGAAGCGGAAAACGGCGATAGTGACGAAGAGACGACAGAGAGTACAGATGATGAATCGTCCCAGAGTGAAGATGGCCAGACCTCGCTGGATGATCTGCTGAACTCTGGTGATGATCCGTCCAATAACCTCGTCAATCCGGGCGACGACCTGGGCGCTGAAGCCTGCCAAGACGGGCAATCATCAGTCGACAATCTGCCGTTTAGCCCCATAACCACCTCCCAGAGTAGCAGCATTCTCAGTACTCACGCCGGTAACCCGATCCATGTGATCACTGGCAATAAATATCAACAAGAGCTCGACCTGAGCCCACTGCCGGGTTCCCTGGGTCTACTCTTCAAACGCCACTACAACAGCCGTAGTGACGAGACAGGTCCGCTGGGCCACGGCTGGATCCACAGCTACGACTTTCGCCTAAACGCCTCAGGTACCGACTACCGCCTACGCCAGAGTGACGGCCGTGTCATCCACTTTCGGCCCAGCGACACCTCAGGGCACTACATCGCACCGAGACTCAGCGATGGCTGGCTACAGATCAACGAAGTCCAAATCACTTGGCACTGGCGCGACGGGCGTCAACTGCAGTTTAACCCCCAAGGCCAACTGCAACGGATCGTCCTGGCCACAGGCCAGACACTCAGCCTGTACTACAATCCCCAGGATGAACTCTTTCTGGTTCGCGATCCCCAAGGTCGTGAACTGAGCCTGGACCACTACACCAACGGCCGTATCAAAGCCCTCTACGACCCTAGCGGTCAAGCGACCCGTTACCGCTACGATGACGTGGGCAACCTGCAACAGGTCACCCGGCATGACGGCAGTACGCGGATCTATCATTACGAAGACCCCCAAGACAAACACAACCTTACCGGCATCACCGACGAGCGGGACATCCGTTACGCCACCTGGACCTACGACGCCCAAGACCGGGCGATTCTCTCCAGTCACGCCGACCAAGTCGGCCAGGTACGCCTAGATTTCAGTGCCGACGGCCAGACCCAGATTACCGACAGCCAGGGTAAGGTCAGCACGTATACCACCGAAATTCGAGACGGGGTCGCCCTAGTTACCGCTATTCACGGTCCAGGCTGCTCCAGCTGTGGTCCTTGGGATGTGAGCTACCACTACAACGAGCGGTACCAGATCATCGCGCAGATGAACAATGACGGTAATGCCCTGCTCTACACACGCGACGAATTGGGGCGTGTGACGGAACTGACCAGAACAGCTGGCGAAAAAAAGCAGAGGGTCGCAAGCATAAAGTATCTTGCGGATCGGGATATGCCGATCGAAATCAGCGTGCCGAGTGTGAAACCCGGTGCCGACTTTGTCAGAGAAATACGCTACAACTCAAAGGGCAGTCTGGAGAAAGCGCGGGAAAGAGGCTTTGCCCCCTTGCCGGATGGAGGGTTCACGCCAATTACTCGGGAACTGCAGTTAAGTTACGATGATAATGAGCAATTGTTTGCTATGGATAGCGTTTTGAGCCAGATAGAGGAAATCGCACACATAGAGAAAGATTCGTTTGGACGCACAAAGAAAATAACCAACTACGACGGTACAACCCAGAAGATTTCATATAACGCTTATGGAAAGATCGATGAGATACAGTTTGACGGAGAGCATCCGATAACGGTCTCATACACAGCCAATCTTACCGTTGCATCGATAGAAAATCAGGTTGGACAATTCAGCTATGAATATGATGCCGTGGGCAACCCGTTGCTTTACAGAACCCCGGACAAAACCGAACTCCGCATGGAATACGACCCGGCGGGGCGGATGATCAGGCGTTATAACGACAGGCTGGAAACCCGCTACAAATGGACCAAAGATGACAGAATCAAACAAGAATCCTGGTATGTTGCGGGCATTCCCATCTCCACACTGAGTTATTTTTATGACAATCAAAGTAGATTGACCGCCTTGAAAAACCAGTCCGGTCAGATTGTTCGCCAGTTTGAGTATGAAGCGGGAAAAAAACTGCCTAAAAGCATAAAAGCGCCGGGCAAGCTTACAACACTCGAATACGACGGCTTTGGTAAACTCAAACAGCTCAAAACATCGGATGGCGTAGTACGGCGTTATGCCAGCGACAGCCACGGCAAACTGAGTGCCGTCACGAATGCGCGCGGCAACACCACTCACTACCGGTACGACGATTTCGGGCGGGTGGCATTCACGCAAAGCCCTGACAAGGGTCTCATCACCTATCAATACGACGAAAAAGACAGACTGGTCGTCAAAACCGACGCAGCGGGGCAGCGTATAGATTTTACCTACAATACTGCCGGTAAATTGGCAAGCGTTCGCTACCCAGACGAAGAGGTAACCTTGACATACAGCCAAGGTAAGCTGCAATACCTTAGCCGCCACAATGGCAACGAACGGTGGCAATATGACCCTAGCGGCCACATGACTGCCTATACCCGAAACTACGCAGAACATGACTACACTACCCGCTACTGGTATGACGACGCCGGCCGCCTCGAAAAGGTCGGCCTACCGGGTGGTCAAAAGCTCAAATACCACCACGACACCACAGAAGGTGGGCTGAGCCTATCCCTTGACGGCTGGTTCCGGGATAAAAGCATCCTTACATTAGAGGAGAACAGCAACGGATCGCGTAAAATACTTTTCGGCAACGGCGTGACCACAACCTATCGCATCAAAGATGCGAAACTAGACGCTCTCCATGCCGAGGGCATTTATGACTATCACTACCAATACAACAGCCGCGGCGCCATAACCGGCATCAATGATGGGGAACAGGCCTATGCCCGCTTTCGCTACGATGACGAAGGCCGCCTCGACTTTGCCATGATGCCTTTCGCACTCTATGGCTACCGCTATGATGAAAACGGCAATCGCACCGAAAAAATAGTCAATGGCGACCATGTGCAATACAGTTATGCGGAAGACAGCAACCACATAAAACAAGCATCGCTAAATAGTTATGTGATACCTCTGGGCCACGATAGTAGGGGCAACATTCACCGGAGCGCGGATGCCAAGATAGACTATACGGCTAACGGCCAGCCCGAACATATCAGGCTGGCGGACAAATTGATCGCCAGCTACAGTTACAACAATCGCGCCGAGCGAACCAGTAAGACGGTCTATGGAGAGGCCGGCCCGGTCACCACCCACTACCTCTACGAAAATAAACGCCTGATCGCCGAGATGGACGACCAGGGAGAGATCGTCCGCCAATACATCTACCTGGGCTGGCAACCGGTGGCTCTGCTGGAACGGGGAGAAATCTACACCATCCACAGCAACCACCTGAATGCGCCGGTGGCGGTGAGTGACTCCACAGGCCGGCTTGTCTGGCGTGCACACTACGCCCCTTTCGGTCGCGCCCACATAGAGGACGACCCGGATGGTGATCAATTGGCGTTCCAACTCAACCTGCGGTTCCCCGGTCAATACGAAGACACCGAGACCGGGCTCTACTACAACTACTACCGTTACTACGACCCGGAGACGGGCCGCTACCTCAGCAGCGATCCGCTGGATCTGAACGCGGGCATGAACACCTACGCCTACGCAGCCAACGACCCAGTACGCAACATTGATCCCACCGGCCTGCTGCTCTTCGCCTTCGACGGCACCGGCAACACTAACAACCGAAATCATTTAAGCGATCCTGAAAACCCTGGAGATATCTCCAATGTAGTGCGTTTTGCTGAGAGCTACAGCAGCGCTCCCGGTGAGCTGCCAACCACACCCTACATCGATTGGGATGGCAGCACAGCATTCAATCGGGACTACTACTACATCACCGGCGCTGGTGTGGATGACCCGAATTTTGGTAATACGCCGGCATTAGATGCAGCAGTCGGCGTCAGCCTGCAGCAAAGGGTCGCCCAGATGGCCGATAATCTGGTGCAATATATCGAACAGATGGAAGAGCAGGGCGCCTCCGCCCCGGTGGATATCGATATCGTCGGTTTCTCCCGCGGCGCGGCAGAGGCCCGCATGTTCGCCAATGTGGTGGATGACATCATTCAGGTCGCCCAGTCCGGTGCCGATTTCAGCGATCCTGCTGCTGCAGATGAACTCAGATATATCTATGAAAACCTTAGACGGGAACAAGACCCTTTTATCGATAATACCGGATCAGCCATCGATGCCGACATGAACCGATTGAGAGCTGCCCTCGACTACCTCAACCGGGATTGCAACATGATGATCAACCTCAACTTCATCGGTCTGTTCGACACCGTGCCTCACTATGGGGCATCGCAGAGCAACGATCTGCGACAGTTGCGCCTGGGCATACCGGCGAGTGCCGATCATACCGCCCACGCCGTGGCGGCGAACGAACACCGGGCTGACTTCGCGGGAGTCTCCATTCACGATTCACCGGCAACGGCCAACAGCGCCACACGCATCGAGCGCGGCTTCATCGGCGCCCACTCGGATATCGGCGGCGGCTACGCAGAGGGTGACCTGTCTGATGTGGCCTTCATGTGGATGGTTCGGCAGGCGGAGAATGCGGGGGTGGAGATGGATAGGGATGTCATAGAAGATGAAGGATGGCATGAAGTAACAAATCCCATTGTCCATGACAGCGTGGATGTTTGCCCGGCATGGCCCGTCTGCTTCTCCGGACCCGATCGGGAATTCATGTACGTCAACGGCAGTGATATCGTCAACCAACAGGTATGGTCAGGCGTGGCCGGAGATGACAGTATGGATTATGTGGAATCCCAGCCGTTCTTCGATGATCAGTTTATGGAGGATGTTCCCTGTGGATTCATGTGGCAGAGTGTCTGCCGTGAAAAGGGAGAAGATGCACATGAAGACAGAACCCTGGTAGGAGCAATCCGCCTTGAAGATGAGTTGGCGCCCACGGTGGAAATAGATAGCTATCAGGAGTGGCTGCAGGCCCATTACGGACTTGATATTCAGTTTTCAGAAGCCGATCCATCCCAGATTAATCAGCCCTAGCGGATAAACAAGGAAAGCGATAGATGAAAAGAGTAGGGTACCTGACACTATTAGTAATTATGGCCTTGACCCAGAGCGGCTGCAGTAACTTTCTATATGTGGTGCGTGCGGCAAACTATGGTGAGTACGGCGTCATCCTAAAACAGATGGAAACCACCATGAGATATTCTCGCCTGCATCCTGGGATTCCCGGCGTACGGGATGACATCGCGGTCATGAATCGTTTTGTGGGTTATCCAAAATCACTTCCTGATCATGTGGAGGTTGAGTGGCAGTTAGCGAAGCTGAGTGATTGTCGATCTGTGCGAGTTTACTCTAAAGATCCGCAATATGTGAGGAAGCATGGCTGCACCTGGACTCCCTTGGAAGATAAGGTCTACCGTAAAGTGATTGATCTGACTGAGGTCAGGCGAAGCGAAGATGCGAAGATGGCGGGTAAAACCCTTCGCATGGGCAGCAAAAGCAGTTTGAGTATTTTTTTCGTATTTCGGGATGAAGATATAACGTTAAGTTTCGGTAGTCGCAGGACGAATGCATTTAAGTGATGCTTAGGTTTTAGGGCTGAATGTCATATTATATGGTGTCAGGTTTATTAGGAATCTGACAAATAAACTGAATTACTTATCCATTGATATGCAGTCTGGTTTTATGGCAATACATCCGGCAATCAAGCCAATATTACTTTTATGAATATATATGGCGAAAATATTCTTATCGCGAACTGATTCTAATTTCCTTATCAACAATTGAAATAAAATACCCTAGTGTGCTGATCATCCAACATCAGCACACTTCATCTTAACTCGATAGTATTTTTTTAGGAGAATGAAATGGATGTCATACTCAACTCTAAACAGATAAATTTGTTTTCTAAATTAAATATCGCATCATTTATTACTATTACTTTAGTCGCATGCGGAGGAGGGGGCGGTGATGGCGCTGGTGATGTCACTATTGACGATGCTAGTGATATCAGTAGTGACACTGGTGTTACGAATACATCCGGGAACTATATAACAACAGCAGCACAGGTCTACTTTACCCAGGCTGGTCTGGGTGGTATTTATGCAGTTGAACCGCACTTTGCCAAGTTTGCACTATATCATGAAGAATCCGGACAGAAAGTAACTGCATGCGATAACAGTGGTGAAAAGAGTGTCAATGTGCAAAAGTCCGGGTCTGAGGAGTCTCTCAATCCAGGCGACAATCTGACAGTAACATATCTGCATTGCAACAATGGTAAGGGGGTGCAGGAAGGCACCTCATCTATCGACATTATCGAAAGCAATGAAGTAAGCAATATGGACTTTCGAGCAATATATGATGCTGTTAGCAATAAAATTATTGATGGAGGACCACTAATTGTAAATATGAGAATTAAGCAAGAAGGACTCGGTGATGCAAACATTATAGGAATCAATTCAGATCGCTATGAAATCGATGGATCCTATAAAGGTAACCCAAACACGACCGAACATCCGGCGCCGCATTATGAAGACGATAAAGCTCATTTTTCTAGAATGATTTTTGAAAGATATCAGGATGACTCAATAAACGATACTTATCTATACTGGGATATAGATTTACTAAATAAGGAAAACACTGCTTTCTCGTACACTACAACTGTACTGGATGATGTGAAGATCATTAATTCGGTCTTATCTGCAGGAAGATATTCAGTGTTCTATCAAGGTGACCGAATAGAAGTCACTGTGGCCGGACCCGATATTGTCCAGGTATTATTTGATGAAAACAATGATGGTTCTATTGAAGAACAACAACAAATGACATATGAACAATTTATAGCAGAAGCCCTTATTGTTGCACAGTAACGGATTCTACAGGCCGACAGATGCTATTTGTGATAATCATGTCGTCGTCAATCAATCGGTAACGGCTTGCAACATGAGGTCAAAGCATAAAAGATTTGTGATCTTGTGGTACAAGCCATTCCGATTCCTTTTGGCATTAATGTTTGCTGAGGGTCTGACTGCCGGTCAGACCCTAGGATTATGCCGGGAGTGCTCCACTGCATGGACATCCACCCTAAACACTGCATGGACATCCACCCTAAAAGCTCCTTCTGAATAGATTACCGCTAATCGTGGGGTGGCCAATATAGAATTTAATATGCTATAACGATAATTCTGTTACTCGTTATAAACGGGCTTTTAGCTTTTACAGTAAATGATTATTATCTGTTATGTGTCCTCAGGTTGCACAACATGTTGAGTAATTCCTTATGCGAATAATCCATCTACTACTTCTTTTATCTTGCCTAGCAATGATTGCGGAAGCCGCCGATACGAACTGGTTTGTAGCTGTATATGGTGAGCAATTCCAACTCGTCACGGGAATTTCGGAAGATGCGAATGTTGAGGATGGTGAAAGATTGGATTTGGGATTCGTAGGCAAGGTAATTTACGTGCGTAGTGAAGAATATTATGAACTGGATCAGTTTAGACCCGTCAATGCAACTGGCAGAGATGGAAGTTCTACTGCAATGGCCAGTGAGGCAACAGCAGCCGCTGACAATTCCACTAAAGAACCGACTTCAATGGCAGAGTTTGGTCCTCTCCCGGATACTGGAGTGCAGTATGTAATGGATGGCGACTTTCGTGGTTGGAATTGTTCGAAGCTATACGTAAAACCGCTTGGTGATAGAACTTACCGACTCAGGTGTCCGACAGCAATGAAGCATGAATAGACAGCCTGTTGGTTGTCTAATTACAACGGCAAACTTAGCCTTTTGTGGATCGGCGACTAACAATTTTCATTGAGACAACGTTTTCGTAAATATGAATGACATGTAGTTGAGATAGGAAATTATGGATGGACAAACCGTTGGATTTATCGGTGGCGCATTCGGGGCGGTCATAGGAATAATAGGTGGGATTGTAGGCACCTATTTTAGTATCAAGAATACGAATAGCCAGGCAGAGAAAAATTTTATGATTAGAGTATCGATCTTTGTTTGGATTGCAATCATCATATTCCTTGCTTTGCTTCTGTTGCTGCCAAAACCATATAACTTTTTTATGTGGGGTATATATGGCGTCTTGTTTCCAGTGAGTGTTCATTACATCAATAAGAAAATAAATACTATTCGTGAATCGGAGAAAATGTATACAGACGTGTAATGAGGCGGTGGCTTCGATAACATTATTTTTACGCTGGAAGACTGGATCATATAGTGGCTACGAAGCGGCGTTTTTGTTATCACAACAGCAAGACTGTGATGCATTTGTGATAACTACGTGATCCTCTCTGGATCTTGCCGCCCTATATTCAGAACCATAAGCGATCGGGTTCATTGATGAATTAGAAGATTTCCCCGTTTTTTACCCCGACTATCGTGGTGAATCTCAGCTTAGAATTCCTGTCAGATGTCCTATGCGGTTCCTGTCTCTCGGGGAGTCGCGCGTGTGAGGAGAAGAGTGATGAAGCGAAGAAGTTTGATTAAGCTGTTGGGCGCGGCGGCGTTGTTGCCGGTCGTTGGTCAGTCGGTATTAGCCAGACAGGATGATAAAGCCATGCAAAACGAAAAAATAGATTTGACCGATGCGCAGTGGCGCGAACGGTTGACGCCTGAGCAGTATCATATCCTGCGGGAGGAGGGTACGGAGCGGCCGGGTACGAGCCCCCTGTTGAAGGAGAAGCGCGAGGGTGTCTACGCCTGCGCGGGTTGCGATAATCACCTGTTTGCCTCGTCGACCAAGTATGAGAGCGGGACCGGATGGCCGAGTTTCTACGACTATCTGCCCGGCGCGCTGGGTACCAAAAAGGATTACAAGCTGATATGGCCGCGTACCGAGTATCATTGTGCCCGCTGCGGCGGTCATCATGGGCATGTCTTCAATGATGGGCCGAAGCCGACCGGATTGCGCTACTGTAACAACGGTATTGCATTGAAGTTCATTCCGGCGGAAGCATGAACGGCTGGCGCGGCTTGTTGCTGAGCGGCGGATTGATGGCGGCTGTTGTCGCTCAGCCCACCCAGGCCCTGACCTTGCAGAGCCCGGTTGAACGGGTCAATCTGCTGGAGCTCTACACATCCCACGGCTGCAGCAGCTGTCCCCCCGCGGATGCCTGGCTGCGGAAACTGGAGCGGCATCCGGGATTGTGGCAAAAGCTTATTCCGCTGGCGTTTCATGTGGATTACTGGGATGACTTGGGCTGGCCGGACCGCTTCGCATCGCCGGCCTTCAGCAAGAGGCAGCGCGATCACCGTCGGCAGGGTGCGATACGCTCAGTCTATACACCGGGATTCGTCCTCAACGGGCAGGAGTGGCGTCAATGGTTCTACCGGCCTGGACTCGATCTGTCTGCCAATGAACAGGTAGGGCGTTTGACTATGCAAGTCGATCCAGGGACGGGTGCTACACTCAAGTTCTCGCCTCAGCCCCATCTGAGGGGGGGCAAATTTGAGGCCCATTTCGCGATTCTCGGCTTTGGCCTCTCCAGTCGTATCGGCGGTGGTGAAAACCGGGGCAGGACCTTGGAGGAGAACTTTGTTGTATTGAGTCACCAACAAGCGGCGTCAGGGGAAGGAGAGTGGCGTTTTACCTGGCCCGAACTCTCCGCCAACGAAGCGGATAGACTAGCCGTGGTTGCCTGGCTCACTCGACCGGACAGCAGCCGGCAGGTACAGGCGGCTGGCGGCTGGTTGCCTTAGGGATGATTGGATTAGTGTCGACAGGCGATAGTATCTTTTAACTCTCTAATTGATAAGGCTTGCTGCCTGTGCTATTCTTCGCGTCGAATTTGCGGACGTGCATCGGCCATGAACGCCTTGATCTGCCGCAGCGAACTATAATAAAACCCCGACAGCGGGGTTTTTTTGTTTTCGAGTGTACGACCTGGGCCCAGGCGGATAGGTAGATCCGGCCGGGTCTCGTATATCGAGGACGACGGGATGGGCCATGAGCCCATTTTTTATTGCGGTGAAGAAATGCGATCGGCTCCGGAAAAATTGAAATCCCTGGTCCGTGCTGAAGTGGAGCTGTTGGGCTATGAGCTGGTCGGCTTGGAGTTGACGGGACAAGGCAAGGGAGGCGCCTTGCTGAGGATCTATATCGACCATGCCGACGGTATCGGTCTCGATGACTGTGTACAGGTCAGTCATCAGATCAGCGGCGTGCTGGATGTGGAGGATCCGATCAAGGAGCAGTACCAGCTCGAGGTCTCTTCACCTGGTTTGGACCGGCCCCTGTTTGAACGGGAGCATTTTGAGCGGTTCCAGGGAAACAAGGTGCGGGTGAAAACCCACACCAAGATTGAAGGCCGTCACCGTTTTACGGGTGTACTTCGGGGCGTGGCTGAGAATCAGGTATTGATCGAGGAAGATGGAAAACTCCATGGGATAGCGATTGAACTGATCGATTCGGCGCGTTTGATACCGGATATTTAGAATTGGGAAACAATTGATGAGTAAAGAGATATTGCTGGTCGTGGATGCGGTTTCCAATGAGAAAGATGTCGAAAAGAGGATCATCTTTGAAGCCATTGAGGCTGCCTTGGCATCCGCTACACGCAAGCGCAATGGCGATGACATTCTGGTGCGCGTGGCGATCGACCGAACCACAGGCGATTACGACACCTTTCGTCGATGGGAAGTGGTGGAGGCCTATTCGGAGGATGAACCGGATGCGCCACTGCGCCAAATTATCCTGGATGTCGCCAGAGCGGAGTATCCCGAAATAGAAGTCGGCGAGTTCGTCGAGGAACCGATCGAGTCCATCGAGTTCGGTCGTATTGCCGCACAAGCCGCCAAGCAGGTGATCGTGCAGAAGGTGCGGGAAGCCGAAAGGGCGAAAGTGGTGGAGGCGTATCAGGGACGGGAGGGTGAGTTGGTCACCGGCGTCGTCAAGCGAATCGACCGTGGTAATATCTTCCTCGATCTGGGTGGCAACGCAGAAGCCTTTATCGGGCGTGAACATATGATTCCCAAGGAGTCGATCCGGGTAGGTGACCGCATCCGTGGATACCTGTATGAGATTCGCTCCGAACCCCGCGGCCCGCAGCTTTTTATCAGCCGCACCATGCCGGATCTGTTGATCGAGCTGTTCAAGCTCGAGGTGCCCGAGGTGGGCGAGGGTCTGATCGAGATCAAGAGCGCCGCCCGGGATCCCGGCCTGCGCGCCAAGATTGCGGTCAAAGCCCACGATCAGCGCATCGACCCCGTAGGGGCCTGCGTCGGTATGCGCGGCTCAAGGGTGCAGGCGGTATCCAACGAGCTGAATGGCGAGCGTGTCGACATCATCCTGTGGAACGACAACCCGGCGCAGTATGTGATCAACGCCATGTCGCCGGCGGACGTGGTTTCGATTGTTGTGGATGAAGATACACACACCATGGATGTGGCGGTGAGCGAAGAGAATCTTTCCCAGGCCATCGGTCGTGGCGGACAGAACGTGCGTTTGGCCAGTCAATTGACCGGCTGGGAATTGAATGTCATGGATGAGGCCCAGGCGTCGGAGAAGAGTGAATCGGAAGCCAAGGGCTTCATGGATGCCTTCATGGAGCAGCTGGATGTGGACGAGGATGTGGCGGCAATACTGGTGCAGGAAGGATTTACCAGTGTCGATGAGGTTGCCTATGTCCCGATCGAGGAGATGCTCACCATCGAGGAGTTCGATGAGGATCTAATCAACGAGCTGCGCAACCGGGCGAAAGATTTTCTGTTGACCCGGGCCATCGCCAATGAAGAGGCGTTCCGTGAACCAGCCGAGGATCTGTTGACCATGCAGGGCATGGACAAACAGCTTGCGTTCACGCTTGCCGGTCGGGGCGTGGTGACGATGGAGGACCTTGCGGAGCAATCCATCGATGATCTGATGGAGATCGACGGAATGGATGAGGATCGTGCCGGGAAGCTGATCATGACAGCCCGGGCACCTTGGTTCGAAGAGGCAAAATAGTAGTTGTGTAGCTTTACGCCGCATGTGAGTCCGGTATGAAGGTATAGCATAGGAAAAGATGGATAAGGCAAATTCAAGAGGCCTGATGTATGAGTGAAGTAACGGTAGCACAACTTGCAAATGTCGTTGGTATTCCTGCCGATCGCTTGATGGAACAGCTGGAGGATGCAGGCATCCAGGCCAAGACGCCTGACGATAGGATCTCCGATGAGGAGAAAGCCAAACTGCTGCACTATCTGCGCGAGAGTCACGGCAAGAAAAAGAGTGCCGGGGTGACAGCGCCGAGCAAGGTCACCTTGCGTCGTAAAACCGTCAGCGAACTACGCCAGCCGACAGCTTCACGCAGTACCTTGAGCCGCGCATCGACGGCGCCTGCCAAGACGGTCAGTGTGGAGGTGCGTAAGAAGCGTACCTATGTCAAACGTGCCGCTGTTGAATCAGATGAACGTAAGTCGAAAGAGGCGGAAGAGGCGCGCAAGGCGCTCGACGAACAGGCAAAGGCCAGGGCTGCCATCGAGGCTGAAATCGAGGCGCGAAAAGCGGCCGAGGCGGCGAAAAGGGCTGAAGAGGAAGCGGTAAAGAAGGCTGAAGAAGAGGCAGAGGCTGCGCGCAAGGCCGCTGAAGAGGAGGCTGCGCGCAAGGTGGTCGAAGCGGAAATGATAAAGGCCGAGGAGCCTGAAGTGGTGCAGGAGAAGCCTGCCCCCAAACCGGAATCCGGCCGTGGCAAGAAGAGTCGCAAAGAGAGCAAGCGCGAGGGTCTGGAGCTAGAGGGCGAGCAGCGGTTGGAGCGTAAAGAGCTGCATGTGGCCGATGGCGCAAAGGGACGTCGTAAGAAAAAACCCGCCAAGCAGCGCAGGTCGGCTGCCGCCGCGAGCAGCGAGAGCCAACACGGTTTTCAACGCCCCACCACTCCGGTCGTGCACGAAGTCAAGATACCCGAGAGCATCACGGTGGCTGAATTGGCCCAGCGGATGTCGATCAAGGCCGCTGAAGTCATCAAGGTTTTGATGAAAATGGGCATGATGGTAACCATCAACCAACCGTTGGACCGCGATACGGCGATTCTGGTTGTCGAGGAGATGGGGCATGTGCCGGTTCATCAGCGCGATGAGGATATTGAAGCCGATCTGCTGAGTATGGAAGAGTCTCAGACTACCGGAGAGTCTGTGCAGCGGCCGCCGGTGGTCACTATCATGGGACACGTCGACCACGGCAAGACCTCACTGCTCGATTATATTCGCACCAGCCGGGTAGCGGCGGGTGAAGCGGGCGGCATTACCCAGCACATCGGCGCCTATCACGTGGACACCGATAAAGGCACCGTCTCCTTTCTGGATACACCGGGACACGCCGCCTTCACAGCCATGCGCGCCCGTGGCGCCAAGGTGACCGATATCGTCATTCTTGTGGTCTCCGCCGACGATGGAGTCATGCCACAGACCAAGGAGGCGATCCAGCATGCCAAGGCGGCCGAGGTGCCGTTGATTGTGGCAATCAATAAGATCGATAAAGAGGAGGCGAATCCCGATCGCGTCATCCAGGAACTCTCCCAGGAGGAGGTGATTCCCGAGGAGTGGGGGGGTGACACCATGTTCGTGAAGGTCTCCGCCAAAACCGGCCAGGGCATAGATGAACTGCTCGATGCGATTCTGCTGCAAGCCGAGGTGTTGGAGCTGAAGGCTGTGCAGGAAGGCAATGCCACGGGATCGATCGTTGAGTCCTCCCTGGACAAGGGCCGGGGACCGGTGGCAACTGTGCTGGTGCAGTCCGGAACTTTAACGCGCGGCGATGTCATCGTATCCGGTAAGGAGTATGGCCGCGTGCGCGCCATGTTTGATGAGAACGGGCGCCCCATCAAGACCGCCGGTCCTTCCATACCTGTGGTGGTGCTCGGCCTCTCAGGCACACCGGAAGCGGGTGATGATGTCCGGGTGGTCAGCGATGAGCGGCGTGCCCGCGAGATTGCCGAACTGCGCCATGACAAGCAACGGGATACCCGTTTGGCGGCACAGAAAGCGGCGAAACTTGACGAGATGTTCACTCAAATGGAAGAGGGTGAAACCCAGTCTTTGAATGTGATCGTCAAGGCTGATGTTCAGGGTAGTGTGGAGGCATTGAAAGAGGCACTGGCAAATACCTCCACAGCGGATGTGAAAGTGTCCGTGGTTGCATCGGGCGTAGGCGGTATCAATGAATCTGACGCCAACCTGGCAGTGACATCAAATGCCATCATCATCGGCTTTAATGTACGTGCCGATGCAGGTGCGCGCAGGGTGGTTGAAGAACAAGGCATCGACATGCGCTACTACGGCATCATCTATGAAATCATCGATGATGTGAAAAAGGCCATATCGGGTATGCTCTCTCCGGAAATCCGCGAGGAGATTATCGGATTGGCCGAGGTGCGTGATGTGTTCCGCAACTCCAAGCTTGGCGCGATTGCCGGTTGTATGGTTATCGAAGGCATGGTGAAACGCAATAACCCGATCCGTGTACTGCGTGACAATGTGGTGATATACGAGGGGGCTCTGGAGTCCTTGCGCCGCTTCAAGGATGACGTCGCGGAAGTGAAGAACGGTATGGAGTGCGGCATTGGCGTAAAGAACTACAACGATGTGCAGGTGGGCGACCAGATCGAGGTCTTCGAGCGGACTGAAGTGATGCGGGACATATAAGTGCCATGCCGCGTGATTTCAAACGAACAGATCGTATCGGTGCGGAACTGCAACGGGAGTTGGCCGGACTGATCCGGGAAGAGGTCAAGTATCCGGCCATCGGAATGGTGACCATCCAGGAAGCCCGGGTGGTGAGGGATCTCTCCCAGGCCAAGGTCTTCTTTACCACCATGTCATCATCGCTTTCGCAGAAAGAGAGTGTCGAACAGTTGAACCATATCGCCGGTCATCTGCGTTGGTTGCTGGGTCATCGTATGAAGCTACGTTCAATACCCAAATTGAATTTCGTCTATGACACCTCGGTGGAGCAGGGGGAACATCTTTCCACCTTAATTGATCAAGCGGTGAAGGAAAACCACACCGACCTGGATTGATCCTTTCTCACGATTAAGCAAGATAGAGTAAAAGCATGGGACGTCGTCGCAACAGGGGGCGCAATATCAGTGGTGTATTGCTGCTCGACAAACCGGAAGGTATGACATCGAACAAGGCCTTGCAGGAGGTGAAATTCCTCTATAAAGCGGCAAAGGCGGGACATACGGGCAGTCTCGATCCGCTCGCCACCGGTCTGTTGCCGATCTGTTTCGGCGAGGCGACGAAGCTCTCGGCGTTTCTGTTGGATGCGGATAAACACTACCGGGTCAGGGTCAGGCTGGGTGAGACCAGAACCACGGCCGATGCCGAAGGCGAGGTGATCGAGCGGGCCGATCCCAGCGGAGTCACTGAAGCGATACTGCGGGACGTGCTGGCCGATTTCCTGGGTGAACAGCAACAGCTGCCGCCCATGTACTCCGCTATCAAGCACCAGGGCGAGCGACTCTATAAACTGGCCCGTAAAGGAGTGGAGGTCGAGCGCGAACCCCGTACTATCCGAATCCATTCAATGCAGTTGATCGATTTCTCCCTGCCCGAATTCGAAATGGACGTGCACTGCTCGAAGGGCACCTATGTACGTACCCTCGCCGAGGATATCGGTAAACAGCTGGGTTGCGGCGCCTATGTCAGTGGCTTGCGCAGGACCGGAGTCGGTCCCTACGACGACCAGTCGATGGTCACCTTGGATGAGGTTCAGCACGCCTTCTCCGAAAAGCTGTTTAAAGAGATGGATGATTGGCTGCTGCCGTTGGAGAGTGCATTGGCCGAGTGGCCCCAAGTCGATCTGACAGCGGATGCCGCCTTCTATATGAGGCAGGGTCAACCGATCCTGGTACCAAATGCCCCCACCAGCGGTTGGGTGCGTCTCTATACCAATGAGACCGATTTTCTCGGCGTCGGCCAGGTTCTCGATGACGGGCGTGTGGCGCCAAAACGGCTCATGCAGGTAACAAATTGAATTGCAGAAAGAAATTCATCACATGTAGCGGAATTTGGGTTGCTGTGAAGGCCCAGAACGCGCATACTACGCGCTCTTTCCGGGGATGGCCCGGTTAACAGCGTATTTTTCACCGGTCCGGCCTGCCTGAACTCATTGTCGGGTGGGTCTTAAATGGGGCCAGATTCAACGACGTAACCAAGAGGAGAAACGTCATGTCAATGAGTGCAGCAGACAAGAAATCTGTCATCGAGGAGTATCAGCGGGCACCCGGGGATACCGGTTCGCCTGAGGTACAGGTCGCCCTGATGACCAGCCGCATTACTCAGCTCACGGAGCATTTCAAAGAACATAAACAGGATCACCACTCCCGTCAGGGTCTGGTGCGTCTCGTCAATTCCCGCCGCAAGCTGTTGGACTATCTGAAGAGCAATGACCCGGATCGCTATAAAGAGCTGATCAGCCGTCTGGGTCTGCGTCGCTAATTCGTCCTGAAACATTAATTACTCAAGGATTCAAAAGTGACATTAATCAAAAAAGAATTTCAATGGGGAGACAATAAGGTCTCCATCGAAACAGGTGAGATAGCAAGGCAGGCTGACGGTGCAGTCATGGTCAATGTGGACGACACTGTGGTCCAGGTAACCGTGGTTGAAGCGAAGAGCGAGGTAGCCCGGGACTTTTTTCCATTGACCGTGGACTATCAGGAGAAGACATATGCCGCCGGAATGATCCCTGGCGGCTTTTTTCGTCGTGAAGGCCGTCCGAGTGAAAAGGAGATTCTCACAGCACGGCTTATCGATCGGCCGATCCGTCCGCTATTTCCGAAGGGTTTCACCAGTGAGGTCCAGGTCATCATTACCGTGATGTCCCTGAACCCGGCAGTGGATCCCGAAATACCTTCATTGATCGGTACTTCCGCAGCGCTCGCGATCTCCGGACTGCCGTTTCAGGGCCCAGTCGGCGCCGCTCGTGTCGGCTATAAAAACGGCGAGTACATTTTGAATGCCGCCACCACCGGCCTCAATCCCGATTCGGATCTGGACCTGATTGTAGCCGGTACTGAAGAGGCTGTATTGATGGTCGAATCGGAAGCGAACCAGCTCTCCGAAGAGGTCATGCTGGGCGCCGTACTGTTCGGTCATGAACAGTTCCAGACCGTCATCCAGGCGATCAAGGAACTGGCGGCCGAGGTCAACAAGCCGATAGCCGATTTCGCAGCCCCGGAAGAGGATTCAGAACTGAGCGCAGCGGTGGAGGCCGAGGCTGCTCAGGGTATTGGTGACGCCTATCGTATCGCAGACAAGCTTGATCGTTATGCGGCCGTCGACAAGGCTGTGGCGGCAACCGTGCAGAAGCTCTGTGCGGAGGACGATGAGGGTGAAACCCGCTGGAGTGTCGATCAGGTCAAGACGGCCATTGAGAAGTTGAAAAAGCGTGTTGTCAGAGGCCGTATCCTGGATGGTGAACCCCGTATTGACGGTCGTGATACCCGCACGGTGCGCCCGATCTCGGTGCGTACGGGTGTTTTGCCGAGAACCCACGGTTCTGCGCTCTTCACGCGTGGCGAGACCCAGGCCCTGGTGGTAACCACCCTGGGCACCGAGCGCGATTCACAGATCATCGACGCACTGGAGGGCTCCCGTCGCGAGCACTTCATGCTGCACTACAACTTCCCTCCCTTCTGCGTGGGTGAGACAGGGCGAGTCGGTAGTCCGAAACGGCGTGAAATCGGTCATGGCCGTCTGGCCAAGCGCGGTGTGCTTGCCTGTATGCCGACAATCAGCGAGTTCCCCTATGCAATCCGCGTGGTCTCCGAGATCACCGAATCCAACGGCTCCTCCTCGATGGCATCCGTCTGCGGTACCAGTCTGGCATTGATGGATGCCGGTGTGCCGATCAAGAATCCTGTCGCCGGCGTGGCCATGGGACTGATCAAGGAGGGTGACAAGTTCGCCGTACTGACCGATATCATGGGTGACGAGGATCACCTGGGTGACATGGACTTCAAAGTGGCCGGTACCGGTCAGGGTATCAATGCCCTGCAGATGGATATCAAGATCAACGGTATCACCAAGGAGATCATGGAGATCGCACTGGACCAGGCTAAAGAGGGGCGTCTTCACATCCTTGGCGAGATGAACAGCGTCATCAACTCACATCGCGACGAGATGTCGGAGCATGCTCCACGGATTATCGAGTTCAAGATCAATCCCGACAAGATTCGTGATGTCATCGGCAAGGGCGGTGTGACCATTCGCTCCATTACCGAAGAGACCGGCGCTACTGTCGATATCACCGATGACGGTGTGGTCAAGATCTTCTCCGTGGATAAATCCGCGGGTGAGGAGGCGCGCAAGCGCGTGGAACTGATCACTGCCGATGTTGAGGTCGGTACGACATATGAAGGCAAGGTGGCAAAGCTGATGGATTTCGGCGCATTTGTCACCATCCTGCCGGGCAAGGACGGATTGGTGCATATCTCACAGATCTCCAATGAACGTGTGGAGAAGGTCAGTGATAAGCTGACCGAAGGTGATGTGGTGAAAGTCAAGGTTCTCGAGGTTGATAAACAGGGCCGTATTCGCCTGAGCATGAAGGCGGTTGAAGAGGCCTGATTAGCATTGAGCAATGGAAAAAGGGGCCGATAAGGCCCCTTTTTTTGCGCGATTTTCGAGTTTTAAGGCATATATCGCCGGTTGGATCGGTGTTGACAGACCCTAGTTAAACCAGACATCCCAGATGACGAACAGCAAGATGGCGGCAAGACCGGTTGAAAACAGGACGCTGCCTAAACCGACCAGCATCTCCGACACTGAGATAAACCAGGGTTGATCAGACCAGCGATTGTGGACATGCGACCTATAATGCTGGTTGAAGAGGTACCTCCAGCCAACCAGGTAGTCGATATAAGTGGGATTTCTAAAGGGTCTCAAGGTGTGTGTATCACTGCGCATTGCCTTTTCTCCGAGTAGGGTGCATTTGCCCTTATTCTGTCTGTGATTTACAAGATGCCACAGTTATATTGCAGTTATATGACTGTTGCATGAACGGTATGCGATGCCGATATTCACCACGTGTTGAATTTGTTTGAATCCGATCCTCGATATACCCCGTATAGATGTTTGAACGCAGCATGATTCTGCTTCATTAACTTAACTAAACGAGGAATATCAAAATGAAAATTCTATTAGCAACCGCAACCATGATTTTGTCTGCCAACCTGTACGCCACTTCATATGATGATCTGTATGAGGTAGTCGGTAACAACCATGATCTGTACATTGGCTCGTCCTACTCGAACACTCTGCCTACAGCCATGCAGCCGGGTATTGGTGATCAGTATGGTAGCTCCTTCCTCTACTCTGAAGGTTTCTCGAGTAATGTGCACAAGTCGCAGCGTGGATTCAATGATGGATACGGAAGCAGCCTGATTGATGTCGGCGCAGCGGTAAACTGGTAATGTTGGTTTTGCTTTAGCGGGGCATCCTGCCCCGTCTAAAGCGATACATCGATCAATTCGATACGCTTGTGCTAACGGGTACAATCACTGAGTCTAACCCAATGATTGATTCGTTCTGGTTTGGCGTGTTAGGCATAAACTACTGAAAAACAACTATAAAATAATTAAAAATCTATTTTGAGCCTAAGTAAGAAAGTTGGCTGTAATCGGCCGTTTGAAAGGTGTGATTACAGATTCAGCTACAAAAATGTTGAATTTCCCTCCATGTATTGAATCCAAATCATGATAGCCGGCGTAACAGTTGTATAGTTGCGACTAAATGTGCCTCGCGGGATAAGGCTCAGTCGATTGGGTTTCATGGTCCATATTTCAGCAGATTGAGGTGTTTCGTGCCGCCAATACGCCTGACATTTTCAGTGCTGATCATAGTGCTGTTACTTACATCTTGTGCATCCCTGGAACATCAAGCCAGTCAGTCCCGAGTCGTTCCTCAGGGTGATATGGCTAGTGTGCGCAGTGAGACGATGAAATTGATTACCCGGTTGCTGGAAGAAGAGCTGGTACCGGGATTGAGTATTGCCCTGGTCGACAGAGAGGGCGCTGTCTGGCTTGAGGGATTCGGCGTCGCTAACACCCGTACCGGAGATAGGGTCGATACGGGAACCCTGTTCAGGGTTGGATCACTAACCAAGCCGGTTACTGCGCTTGCTGTCATGCAACTCGTCGCAGCAGGCAGGATTGACCTGGATCTGGCGTTAAAAGATCAGCTGTCAGGCTTCTCTATTCGACATCACCAGCAGGATGCAACCCCGCTGACACCCCGGCAACTGCTGAGTCATCGCAGTGGACTTCCCAGCGACCTGCGCAAGGGAATGTACACGGATACCCCCTTTACCAAGGTGACGACACTGCTGCACGAGGAATATGCCGCATACGATCCTGATCGGGTCTATAGCTATTCAAATATCGGTTATGACTTGCTGGGACACCTGGTTCAGCAACGCTCGGGTCTGGCCTATACGGATTTTATCGAGCGATCTTTGTTTACTCCCTTGGAGATGCACAGCAGTGGTTTTGATCTTTCGTCGGAGTTACAGAGTCGATTATCCGCCGGACATCTGGACGGTCAGATCCGGCCTCAGCCACCACTAAGAGATACGCCGGCATTAGGTCTCTATTCCACAGGAGAGGATCTGGGCCGTTTGATAACCGCACTGCTTGGCGCCAAAATCCCCGCGCTGCCTTCACCACTGCTGAGTCAGATGTTTCAGCCACAAACTGTCGATGGTCAGGTTTCATTGGGTATATTACCCGGATTTGGCTGGTTTATTGAGCACCACCCTGTCATTGGGAAGCGTGTTCGCCATGGTGGCAGCACGCTGCTGTTCGGTGCTGAAATGGTGCTGCTGCCGGAACAGGATCTGGGCATTGCCGTATTGGCCAATGGCGCGGACAGCAATCGGATTGCAAAGGAGTTGGCGACAACCATACTCATGATTGCCGCTTCGATACGCGGAGAACTTCCCGAACAGTCACTGCGCCAGGTTACGAGCGACCTTCCGGTTGGTTATGACACACCCTCTGGCGCCTATGCCACGGATCTTGGGCTGCTGATGGTCGATGCCGAGCAACCCAGACTCTGTGCCTGCATCATTGAGCAGATTCTGGATCTGGTGCGTTTTGAAGACGGCAGTTTGGGGCTTAGTGAAAAAAGTACCCAACAATTACCGGAAGGATACCGGATATTGGGTGATCTGCGTCTACGTGAGCGCGAGATCAACGGCATGGATGTCTTGGTGGCGGACCGGGACGGTAACGAGATCATGCTCGGTAACAGGATCGAATCCGATCAATGGGAGTCGGTATGGAAGAAGCGGTTGGGCAGTTACCGGACTATCAATCCGGATGGAGAGTTCTCGATACGGGATCTCAAATTGAGTGACCAGGATGGGGTGCTCTGCCTGCACTATCGCGCGCCGCATTTGAGTGAGAATCTGATCAGAGTCCCGCTGCAACCGGTATCCGCCACAGAGGCTGTGGTACAGGGGTTCGGTCGCGGCGGCGGGGAGACAGTGCAGATAGTCGAGTTGGACGGTAAGCAGTGTCTGAAGTTTTCCGGCTATATGGGAGTGCCACAGGAACAGGATTAATCAGGCCGATGTGTAGCTTATCCCTCAATCGCCATGAGATTTCATATTGCCTTTCCCCGGTTGCTGTATGGAACTCAGTAACATACAAGGCAGTAACTGAATGCCTGTACCTCTTGCCGCCATGGCGCAAGGCCAGTAATCTTGTGGCAGGTTCACATCCCTTGGGGGGATCCATGGCAAATGGAGACACTGATCCACAGGAAGCAGTGCGGCTACGCAATCAGGAACTCGAAGAATTGCTTGCGGCCTGCGCCCTGAACGATCGTAAAGCTTTTTCCCGTCTGTACACTATTACTTCTGCGAAACTATATGGCGTTGTGCTGCGTATATTAAATAGAGAAGATTTGGCGCAAGACTGTTTGCAGGATGCCTACATCAAGGTTTGGAACAATGCAGGCAACTATCGTTCTCATTTGGCGGCCCCGTTGACCTGGATGTCAGCGATCGCGAGAAATCAGGCGTTGGATCTGCTTCGCAAACAGAAGCGCGAGATGACGGAGAGTGATGACAAGGGTTTTCCGGAGCAGGTCGATAACAATCCCCTGCCGCTGGAAGGTCTGAGCCGTACCGATGAGGGAAGGCGTCTGGACAACTGTCTGCAACAGCTGAAAGAGCAGCAGCGACAGATTATTGCATTGGCTTATTTCAAGGGTATGACCCATGATGAGCTGGCCGCCTATACTGAAACGCCGTTGGGTACGATCAAGACATGGATACGTCGAGGTCTGGAACAATTGAGGAGGTGTCTTGATCATGATGCCTGAAAATGAAATTAATGATATCAATATCCTTGCAGGAGAATATGTGCTAGGCACCTTGCAAGGTCAGGAACGCATCGAATTCGAACAGCGTCTGCAGACAGACATGCAGCTGCAGGGCGAGGTTGATGCATGGCAGCGGCGTTTGGAACCCATGCTGGACAGCATTGAACCCGTAACGCCTCCAAAGGCTGTCTGGGATCAAATCGCGAGTCGGATAGATCCGATTGACACCCGTGTGGAAGCTACCACCGGTTTTTGGAACAGCCTGAACTTCTGGCGCAGTCTCGGCATGGTTGCTGCCACTTTGGTCTTGGTAATGGGCATGACCCTGATGACGACCCGTCAGCCGGATATGGCCATGGACAGCATAATGGTGGTTCTGAATGATCAGTTAAAACCCGGCTGGCTGGTAGGCGCAGTGGACAACGATCCCTTTCTGAAGGTAAAGGCTGTAGAGCCGACTCCGTTACCGCAAGGTAAGGTCTGTCAGTTGTGGTTGGAGGATGAGCTGGGACACCTTCACCCCCTCGGTATTTTGCCCCATGACGGCAGTATGCAGATGAATCTGCCGGCAGCCCTTAGTGATCGGCAACGTTTCAAGGTCTCTATAGAAAACACGAATCAGTTACCGAAGGACAGACCGAGTGAAGAAATAGTGTTCGAAGGCAGTCTGACTGAGATCTGATCGTTTACCTGTCGCTTCGTGAACTGATTTTAAGAGTCGGAAAGAGCAATAGAATTATGCTTGTCAGCTGATGCTTCAATCAGGATCCCGGACAATTTCATCTTCTGCCGGGCGATAGTGATGGTTGTCGAAGATTGGAATTTATCAATGAATGCCAAGACCACGGAACATGAACGGCCTCCACTGAGCGATCGATAACTCGCAGGGCGGCAAATAGGCCCGGCCCTGCGGGTTACATATGAAATGAGTCACTCTCTGCTGCTCATGATCGATCGACACAAACAAACCTCCCTCCTCGAACAGCATTTGCCGGGTGTGCAACCGCTCTGAGTTGATCGATGTCAACATAGTATGGGTCTCGTAGCTGCATTTGTTACAAAATTCCCATATTATCCGCCGTGTAATTCCCTGCATTTATGGCATACGCTAGGTTGTATGCGCTACCGTTATTGTCTGTTTCATAGCGTAGTGAAGAACTGGGAAAGTTCGTGCGGAAGAATCAATAAGAAAAGATGTAACGCATTGTAATGAAACGACTTAAACGAAACCAAGGCATATGTCTAGTGTTAAAGGTCTGATACCTGATCTTGATTCCTATCGTGGCCGCTATACTCTGCTTTCCATTTTGGTCGGTGTGGCATTGGTCACCTTTGCCTACCTTGGCTGGAGTCTGGTAAACAGCACCAGTCAAAGACAGATTGACAATATTACCGCCAGAACAGTAGCTGCCGGCATCCTGGCTGATGCTCAAACCCAACTGAATCACTTGGAAAATAATCTCCAGCGTATTCTCAATGAGCCGGTTAAAGGGAATCTGGTTCATACTGAGAATACATTACTCAGCCTGGAACAGGTGCTTCTCGATTTAACGGATTCCCTGAAGCAGTTGCCTCTGGATGAGGCTGACCTGGCGGAGGGTCTGCTCGATGAAAAGCTTGCGCTGGAACGGGAGGTTAAAAATCTGATCGATGTCCGACGGGATGTGGAGGGCTGGTTTCCCGCCATGAATCTGATGTTGGAGGAGATGTATCCGCATAACAAGGGGATTCTCGGTGAACTTCAGCTGTTACGTCAGGAGGTGGATGTTGGATTTCCCCTTGATCAACAGGTCGCTGTGATTCGTCAGATTTCCACTTTACAACGACTCTGGATGGGCTTGACCGGAGAATTGCGTCTGATGGTGGCAAACCGATTCGGCCTGTTTGCATCCAATCAGGATAGTGAGTTCCAAGGGCGTAATGACGCTATAGCAGATTATGCGGAACGCTTTATCCTGACATTAAAGATCTTGGAGAACCACTTCGAATACAATAATGAGGAATTCATACTATCCAATAGTTTGGTGGCTATGGAGGCCCACTACAAATCCTGGATGAACGGATACCAACGGGTCTTGGTGTTCATGGATAAGCCAACCTGGCGCATGGACCTGCATATCATGCGTGAAAAGGTCACCCCGCTGTTGGATAGCATGCGTCAGCGCTTCTCGCTTATCGACCTCGCTCTCGATGCCCAGTCGGCGGATGGCATCACGCAACTCACTCAAACCGCAAAGCGGTTGTCGGTATCGATTCTGGCGATGGCCATGCTGGGATTGCTGATTCTGTTTGCAGCCTTTCAGTTCATCAAGCGCAACCTGTTGCTCCCTATCGGGCAGACCGCCACGGCATTGAAGCAGGAAGCCAGTGGTGGCTTGGAATCGAATGCACCGTCCAACAGTAATTTGAAGGAGATACAGGATTTAGTGGATGCCTTCAGTGAAATGCGTAAGCAGGTGCATAACCGCCAGCGTCACCTCGACCATGTGGCGCACCATGATGCGCTGACCCAGTTACCTAATCGAATTCTGTTTCATGACCGTCTTGAGCATGCCCTGGCGATTGCCCTCAGAGGGGATGGATTGATCGGTCTCATGTTTCTCGATCTGGACCGTTTTAAACAGGTCAACGACAGCCTGGGGCATTTGGCCGGCGACGAGCTGTTGAAACGTATCGCCGAACGTTTGACTTCTATCGTGCGAAGCTCTGATACCGTGGCCAGGTTGAGTGGTGATGAATTTGCTATTTTGATTGAAGGTATCAACAGCCGAGAAGCTATGGCGCCTCTCGCCGAGAAGATACTGCGTGCGGTGGAGCAGCCGGTTCAGGTGGCCGGCCAGGAGTTGTGCGTCTCCGCATCCATAGGCATAGCGATGGCGCCCTTTGATGATGTTTCAGCCGACTATCTTATCCGTGATGCCGATACCGCCATGTATGAGGCAAAACGACACGGACGTGCAGCTTATTGTTTCTTTAGCGGCGAAATGACGGAACGCGTTGCTGAGGGGCTTAAGTATGAACACGAAGTTCGCCAGGGTGTGGAGGCAGGACAATTCCACTACCACTTTCAACCCATCTTTGAGTCGATCAGTGGCAAGTTGCTCTGTTACGAGGCACTGCTGCGCTGGCAGCACCCGCAGCGCGGAATCCTTACTCCGGATCACTTTTTAACGGCACTGAATGACACAGGCCTCATTACCTCTCTTTTCGGGCCGCTTTTTGAGCAGGCGCTGCATTTCCAAAATGAACACGGCGATAAGGAAGGCAAGGTGGCCATCTCCATCAATCTATCCGCCAGACTGCTTAATGATCCGGTCTTCTGCCGTAATCTCCTCGAGAGTCTGGTGGCGGGAAAGATGGCGCCCCGCAGCCTGATTCTGGAAATAACCGAGGACACGCTTACACAGGAATTGGCAGAAGCCGACCAGTTCCTGCAACAGGCCAAGTCTTTAGGAGTGAGAGTCGCACTGGATGATTTCGGGACCGGTCAGGCCTCACTCAGCCACTTGCGACAATTTCCGTTTGATCTGTTGAAGATCGACAGGGAATTTATCCACGGTGTCGTTGCGGATAGCAACGATGCCAGCCTTGTGCGCGCGATGATACAGTTGGCGCATGCCTTCAATATCGATGTCATTGCCGAAGGTGTCGAGAACGAGAGCCAACTGGCTTTTCTTCAGCAACAGGGATGCGATTACGTGCAAGGCTATCTGGTCGGTATACCCAGACATCAACAGCAATCCTCAGAGGTGTTAAAGGCCGGGCTGTTGTTTGAAACCTAGGCCGTTTCCTGTGCTGGCCACTACAGCATGAAATTCACTGAATTGTTAATCGCCAGAAGTGGAAAATAGGCTGTGCAAAGCCTTGACACAGCAGAGAAAGTACCGTAGATTTCGCGCTCCACTTTGCATGCGGTACCCGGAGCCGGATACCCGGCAGAGACCTGTCCCCATCGTCTAGAGGCCTAGGACACTGGCCTTTCACGCCGGTAACAGGGGTTCGACTCCCCTTGGGGACGCCATATCCGATGTATGCCGGGCGTCACGGTTTCCTCTCCAGCCCGATCCCCAGTACTCGGCGGTGGCTATTACCGCCTCGCGGACACTTTCACAGCAGGCAATTCTTCTTGGGCTTGCCCCACTCGCAATTTACAAGTTATTGACACTCGAGCGTTCTATGCTCCAGTGTTCGGTTGGAAATTCCTGCCCACTGCCCAGTTTTATACGGACCTATGACCGCAACTGGGCCAATGGGTGGGGTATAGGGATCATTATGGAGTGTGACTGTTCCTCCTCAATGGTTTGGTAGGAGGCATTAAATCCCGATCAGGAAGTCGTGGTAGACCAAGTCACATCTATTTTCCGAGCATGCTGTCGATAATACTCTCGCACTCAAGCCAATCCTCAACATCGTGTCCCGATTCGAAATTGCGTTGTTCGGCGCGATAGTAAGCCATGGTCGCTATCATCTCGTAGCGCTCCCTCGGACTGATAGAGGCTCTGGCGCTACGCTTTGACATGGTTTTTTTTGCAACCCGTTTCTTAGTGATTACCTTTTTCTTTGTGACCTTTTTCTTACTCACCTTGGCCTTGGTTTTTTTTGTTGTGGTGCTCTTTTTCGCATTACTTTCCTGTTTGCTGGCCACTTTGTTGCTCCTGGTATCAATAAGTTTGAAAACGAATTTTAGTCTCTGTTTACGACAGTTCCACTACATCTGTTTATAGGCGATTCGCTGATGGATTGTCCAGTCATTATTAGGTGATGACGCTGGGTTTTGTGCGCCCGGTTCGATGCTCGATTTCAGCCAGGGTCAAAGCGCTATCCACCAGTTGTGTCATGACGGACTCGGTCGACTGTGTCTGCTTGGACGGATCGGTCTCGTAGGCCTCCAGATAGACACGTAAAGTCGCTCCTTCAGTACCGGTTCCCGAAAGCCTGAAAACGATTCTCGAGCCGTCGCTGAAACCCACTCTTATTCCCTGGCGTTCCGATATGCTTCCATCTACGGGGTCCGTGTAGGCGAAGTCGTCGGCATACTCAACACGGTAGCCACTCAGGGTTTGACCGGGAAGGGCGGGGAGCTTTTCCCGCAATGCGTCCATCAGATTTTCAGCATCGGCTTTGTCGATGGCTTCGTAGTCGTAACGGGTATAGTAGTTCCTGCCAAACGCCTTCCAGTGATCGGTGACGATTTTTTCCACGGACTGCTGTTTGACGGCGAGTAGATTGAGCCAGAACAGTACCGACCAGAGCCCGTCTTTTTCGCGGATATGATCGGATCCGGTGCCAAAGCTCTCTTCGCCGCAGAGTGTGATTTTTCGACCGTCCAGCAGATTGCCGAAAAACTTCCACCCTGTTGGGGTTTCGAAGCAGGGCAGTCCAAGCTTGTCCGCCACCCGATCCGCCGCCTGGCTGGTGGGCATGGAGCGTGCCACGCCGCTGATGCCGCCGGAATAGCCTTTGATGAGATGGGCGTTAGCCGCCATGACGGCCAGACTGTCGCTGGGTGTGACAAAAAAGTTGCGGCCTAAAATCATATTCCGGTCACCATCACCGTCTGAAGCCGCTGCGAAGTTGACGGCATGGGTGCCGCGGGTGAGTTCGACAAGCTGATGCGCATGAACCAGGTTGGGATCGGGATGGCCGCCACCGAAGTCGACTTTGGGTATGCCGTTTATCACTGTTCCGGGTTCAGCACCCAGTCTTCCCTCAAGAATCTCCGTGGCATAAGGACCTGTAACCGCATGCATGGCGTCGAAGCGCATGGAAAATATACCGGAATCGAAGAGTTTTCGAATTCGGTCAAAGTCAAACAGTTCCATCATCAGATCGGCATAGTCTGCAACCGGATCGATGATGTCGATCCGGGTATCACCCAGGCTGACTTTTCCCGCTTTATCCAGATCGATGGGGGGGGTCTGTGAAATCCGGTATTCATCGATTTCAGTCGTCCGGTGAAAGATTGCCTCAGTGACTGTTTCCGGTGCCGGTCCTCCGTTGGGCGTGTTGAATTTGATGCCGAAATCTTCGTCGGGGCCGCCAGGATTATGACTGGCTGACAGGATGATGCCTCCATCGGTGTTATATTTGCGGATAATGCAGGAGGCAGCGGGTGTCGACAGCAGTCCGCCTCTGCCGAGCAAGACCTGTTTCACACCATTGGCGCTGGCCATGCGCAAGATGACCTGGATCGCTTCGCGGTTGTAGTAGCGACCGTCCCCGCCGAGTACGAGGATGCCCCCTCTCAGATCCGTCTGTGTGTCGAAAATGGCTTGTACAAAATTTTCTAAATAGTGAGGTGTTTGAAAAACTTTGACTTTTTTTCTGAGACCCGATGTGCCGGGGCGTTGATCGTCGTAGGGCTGAGTATTGATTGTGACAATGTTCATATGCTTCTCGTTGCGGCCGTTGTCGAATTTTTCTATATGGTGCGTTATTCATACCCATATGGGAACCCCGGCTTCTGTGACAATTCATTGTCGGGACGGCGCCGGGTGTGTGACGGATGCTGGTGTCAGAAAACACATTCAATCAATGGGTTATGGGGGTTCTACCTGATCTGTTCTAGATACGGGAAACTGTCCTCAGCAATTGGCTGTGCAGAGACCGGGTTTTGATCCGTTGCTTATGACCTCAATCTCTCGACTTCTTGATTTATCCTGCGTATCTTATTTCGAACTTATTTGGCCCCGGATCCTGCTGACTTTTTTAATGCTAATGGGTTAATCCAAATTTCGAATGATGAAGGACGTGAGAAATGATCATCAATAAGCTGAATCATTTAAATATGGAACAGATCTTCGGGGGCAAACCCCTTGTCTATACCTGTCTCGCTTGTGGCATGGGATTGGCCGCAAATTCAGGCACTCTCTATGCCGCTGACTGGGTGATATCTCCAAGTATCGGAATTCAGCAGATTTACACCGATAATGCGAATCTGACCCATGAAGACGAGGTGAGCGACAACATTACGGTGGTCAGGCCCACCCTGTCGATCTACAAGGAGGGGGCCAGGGCAAATTTGGATTTCAACTATGCACCGGAATACCGTCACTATTGGGACGAGACGGAAGACAATGAAGTTGTCCATTTTATGCGCACCGAGGGTAATGTGGAGATTGCCGAAAACCATCTCTACCTCGATGGCTGGCTGAGGGCGGACAGGACAAACATCACCAGTACCGGCAGATCGGGCATCGGCGGCTTGACCGGTACCGAGGATGACACGGATTTCTATTCAGTCGGGCTGAGCCCCTATTTCACTGCCAGGCTGGGTGATTTCAGTGTCGTTGAGGTTCGATTTACCGGGGACAGAATCGACTATTCAGAAGATCTCGACAACGATAGTTCAGGCAGGCGGGGTGAGATTGCATTCGGTAACGGCAGCATGTTCACAAACCAGATATGGGAAGTCTTATATCAACAAAGCGATGTGGACTATGAAAATCTGGACGATGACAATGAGACGAAGATATTCCGTGCGGAACTGATACAAAAAATCACCAATCAGTGGTCAGCCGCCTTTTCGGCCGGATATGAGGAGTATGATTTAGCGGTTGCTGATGATAGAGACGACTCTACATGGAGTATCGGAGCTATTTACACACCCAACCCCAGGACGCGTTTTGCACTCGGTGTCGGTGAGCGGTCATTTGGCGATGACTATTATTTCGATTTCAGTCATCGAACGGGCAGGACTATATGGACCGCCAGCTATGAACAGGATTTTGTCAGTGCCCGCGATGAACTGAGTACACAGCCGCTGTTCGAGCGCCAGGATGCTTTTGGCAATCTGGTAAGGGATCCCATTCTGGAGTCATCCCCTGTCACTGTGCGCGCTGCGTACAGTCCCTCCATTACAGAGGATTTTTATGAGAGCAAGCGATTTTCCACAGAGTTCACTTATCAGACAACCAGGACTTCGATTAACCTGAGGGGGCGTTATCTGGAACGTCTCTATGACCGCTCCGGTAGAGATACGGAAGATATCGAGTTAAGCGTATTGCTGACAAGAAGGCTTGCCCGGTTAACTAGCGGGTACTTTCAAATCACTGGCATAGATCACGAAGAAGAGGTTTTGGTCTACGATCAATTGACAGCCACGCTGGGTGTAAGTTACCAGTTCGGCACTGACAGCAGAGTCGGATTCAACATAACCCATCTCGAGCGAGACGCTGATACGGATGTTGATAGTTACGAAGAGAATCACGCGAGTCTCAATGTCACCTCAGCGTTTTAGGGCCTGTTAACACTAATCCAATGCGCCCTGCTGGGGCTGTTTTCGTGCCCAGCAAGGCAGAATGAGCGTAGTGTAGTTATTCTACATGAGCGAATGATAACGCCGCTGGGGGCGAAAACAGCCCCAGCCCTTCGGGTTGTGCCTGAAAAAGCGCCACTCGGCGTTGCTCGTCGTTCATTTGGAATAACCAAACTTCTCTCCTCGCGCCTTGATTGGCGCTTTTTCAGGCACAACAGGGCGCATTGGATTAGTGTTAACAGGCCCTAATTGAATTGGGTTCTTGAAATTAGTGTTGGAATCCCCATATTAAGCGACGACAAAAAAACCTAACCACCGATAAAAATCGTCAACTAAACCAATTGGAGTTCTAACCTAAAGATGACTGTCGAAGCTCATAAGGAAACCCTTGATTTTCAAGCAGAAGTTAGTCAGGTACTCAACCTGGTAATTCGTTCGCTATACAGTAATAAAGAGATTTTTCTACGCGAATTAGTCTCCAATGCCTCCGATGCGGCGGAAAAACTGAGGTTTGAAGCCCTGACGGACGAGGCCCTGTTCGAGGACGATCCCGAACTCAGGGTGCGGGTAACCCTCGACAAAGATGCGGGAACCGTCACCATCTCCGATAATGGCATCGGTATGAGCCGACAGGAGGTCGCTGAGACTATCGGCACCATTGCCAGTTCAGGCACACGCAAATTTTTTGAAGCCATGTCCGGAGACCAGACCAAGGACAGCGAATTGATCGGCCAGTTCGGTGTCGGTTTCTATTCCGCCTTCATCGTTGCCGATAAGGTGACGCTGCTGACGCGTCGGGCCGGCCTGGGCCAGGAGCATGGCGTTCGCTGGGAATCGGACGGGGAGGGTTCGTTTACCATCGAAAACATGGATAAGGCAACCCGCGGCACCGATGTCGTCCTCCATCTGCGTGAGGATGAGAAGGAGTTTCTGGAGAGCTATCGGCTACGATCCATCATCTCCAAGTTCTCCGACCACATCACCATTCCGGTGGAGATGGAGAAGGAACATTACGGCGAGGACGAGGAGAAACCCGAGAAAGCGGAATTTGAACGGGTCAATAAAGGGACTGCGTTGTGGATGCGCAATCGGAGCGATATCTCGGAAGAGGAGTATCATGAGTTTTACAAACACGTCTCTCACGACTTCGAGAATCCACTCACCCACGTCCACAACAAGGTCGAGGGAAACAATGAATATACAGCCCTGCTCTACATACCTCAGCGGGCGCCGTTCGATCTCTGGGACAGGGATCAAAAACATGGCGTGAAACTGTTTGTGCGGCGTGTTTTCATCATGGACGAGGCGGATAAGCTCATGCCCCGCTATCTACGCTTTGTCAAAGGCGTGGTGGATTCGGATGATCTGCCGTTAAACGTATCGCGTGAAATCCTGCAACATAACCGCAAGATAGACACCATCAGGCAGGCCAATGTAAAACGTATTATGTCTGCGTTGGAGAAACTGGCGGAATCGGACAAGGAAAAGTATCAGACCTTCTGGGATGAGTTCGGTAAGGTGATGAAGGAAGGGCCGGCGGAAGACTATGCCAATCGTGATCGAATTGCCGGTTTGTTGCGTTTTGCCACAACCCACAATGAGACGGACGAACAGAACGTATCCCTGGCGGACTATGTTTCCCGCATACAGGAGGGCCAGGATAAAATCTACTATATCACCGCCGATTCACCCGCGGCCGCGCGTTTCAGTCCACATCTCGAAGTGCTGAAAAAGAAAGGCGTCGAGGTGTTATTGCTGTCTGACCGGGTCGACGAATGGCTGGTGACAAGTCTTACCGAATTTGAGGGTAAGCAGCTGCAGTCGGTGGCCAAGGGCGCCCTCGATCTGGGAGAGCTGGAAGACAAGGAAGAGAAGGAGAGCAGCGAGAAACAGTCAGAGGAGCATAAGGAACTGTTGCAGCGTATGCAGGATGTGTTGGGCGAGGCGGT
Organism: Candidatus Thiodiazotropha sp. LNASS1; assembly: GCF_964212655.1. Classification (NCBI taxonomy): domain Bacteria; kingdom Pseudomonadati; phylum Pseudomonadota; class Gammaproteobacteria; order Chromatiales; family Sedimenticolaceae; genus Candidatus Thiodiazotropha; species Candidatus Thiodiazotropha sp. LNASS1. The sequence goes on from NZ_OZ156465.1 coordinate 4,405,590, forward strand.
TAAGGAGATCCGTATAAGCCAACGCCTGACCGACTCCCCGGCCTGTCTTGTGGTGGAGGAGCATGATATGAGCGCCAATCTCGCCAGGGTTCTCAAATCGGTTGGACAGGACGCGCCTCAAACCAAACCGATCATGGAGATCAATGCGGAACATCCATTGGTTGAGCGCCTGGAGGGCGAACAGGATGGTGATAAATTTGGTGATTTGACAAAGGTGTTGTTCGATCAGGCTCAACTTGCCGAAGGCGGACAGTTGGATGATCCCGCCGCATTCGTGAGGCGACTTAATAGTTTAATGCTAAAGCTGACTGCAGGCTGATAGTGAGAGGGATAGTGAGCCTATCGCCTGTCCCTGAATAATAAGGTTTAACCAGCCGTATCGGATTGAAGGGGGAGGGACTCCCCTTCATAAACGCCCTATATCCACCTATTGATAGCCTCAACTGGTTCAGGCAGCCGGGGCGTGGCAAACTTCCTCGATCCTTATAACAAACCAAAGGAGTATCACTATGCGCGTCATACTGCTCGGCGGACCTGGAGCCGGTAAAGGCACACAGGCCAATTACATCAAAGATAAGTATCAAATTCCGCAAATTTCCACTGGAGATATGCTGCGGGCTCATGTCAAGGCCGGCACCGAATTGGGTGTTGCAGCGAAGAAGATCATGGATGAAGGTGGCTTGGTTTCGGATGACATCATCATGGGCATGGTGAAGGAGCGGATTGCCGAGGATGACTGCAACAATGGATATCTGTTCGATGGTTTTCCCCGTACCATTCCTCAGGCTGAATCACTTAAAGAGGCAGGCGTGCCGATCGATGCGGTGGTAGAGATCGATGTGCCCGATGAGGAAATCATCAAACGTATGTCCGGTCGTCGCGTTCACCTTGCCTCGGGCCGGACCTACCATATCATCTATAACCCCCCAAAATCTGAGGGTAAAGATGATGTCACCGGCGAAGATCTCATACAGCGCGATGATGATCAGGAAGAGACGGTAAAAGCCCGGCTGAAAGTCTACCATGACCAGACCGAGCCACTTGTCAGTTTCTACTCCAAAGAGGCGGATTCAGGTGACTGCAAGTATCTGAAAATCAATGGGGTAGGGGGTGTTGACGAGATTCGGGAGCAGATCTTCCAAGGCTTGGGATAGATCTGCGCGGGTCAGTTTCCTGAAACAGTCATTGGAGAGGTCGTGCATCTGGGCGACCTCTCTGATATCCCTGCCCATTTGAATGTAGCCTTATCTGTATTCAAACTGGTCGAAAATCATGGTTATGCGCCTGTTTCGAGAGCTATTAATGTCCAACAAGCATTAAGTTGGCTATTCTGATACCATCACTCCAATTTTTTAGAATTAGCAAGGGGCCGTGTTGTGGCAGTAGTAGAACTGACAAAAGAAAACTTCGAATCGACGATTACAGAGAACGATTTTGTCATCATTGATTTCTGGGCTCCCTGGTGTGGACCGTGCCGCTCATTTGCACCTACCTATGAGTCGGTTTCCGAGGATCACGACAATATCGTCTTCGGCAAGGTCAATACCGAGGAAGAGCAGGAGTTGGCGATGCATTTTCAGGTGCGCTCGATTCCTACACTGATGATTTTCCGTGACAATATCATCATCTTCTCCCAGCCAGGGGCGCTGCCTGAATCCGCATTTCGCGAACTGTTGAGTAAAGCGGGTGAGCTGGATATGGATGAGGTTCGCGCGCAAATCGAAGCGGAACAGCAGAAGGGGCAAAACGCCTGATTTCTTGTTCAACCACTTCCTGCGTTGTCTGGCATAGGTGTTACATCGCGGCCAAGCCGAAGTGCCGGGTCGCTGAAGGCGATCACCGCATCAGGGTAGCATGATGCCTGTGTACCGGATGAAGTAAGATCCGCGGGACTGCATCATATTGCCTGATCCGTTTTTTGGTTCATAACCCTGGATGATGCTATCAATCCAGGGTTTTTTTATTATTAACCCCACGTTTGGATGCCTGTCGAATACTCGAGCTTCTACCGTCTCGCTATACTATTGCATACTGAGAGATGTCGGAGTTGAAACTAAATATTATGTACCGAAGCGGTTACCCATGGAGCATAAACAAAATGTTGGCCAAAAGGCCAAGCGTGGGTATGGTGCTGGATCTCAGTGAGGAAAACTATGCTTTGTTGATGCGTTTGGCGCCATGCCTTGCGGAGATGTCAGGCCAATACCAATCCAACCTTGAGCATGGGATGGATCTCTATCTCGAAGTCATGGAGCAGACCCCTTATACATCACTTGTTCACTTAACCTACTATTTCAGTCATGCCGTCGGTGACTACCCTGACCCTGACGCAACGCTCAGGGTCTATCATGACTCCAGCCAGATCGATGTTCTGGATCTTCGACAATCGAGCCTGCCCCTGCACCGATGGGGTGATAATCCCACCTTGGAGCAGCGCTGGCGGATTAACCTTTTTCTGACCAAATGGTTGCAATATTGTGTTGCGCAAGGGCATGGGTTTATAATTAAAAATCATATAGTTACAAATGGATACCTGCAGCCTGAATATACTTGAGTAAAGTACAGGGAATAAGCGATTTAATTACTTAGGGTACTCGCCGTGACCGGCAGTTTGGGGTACATTAGGTCGATATGTATTACAACCGGGATAACTCTGGATGCGACAAAGGAATGCAATTCCGGCCAGTTAAATAGATACAAGAAGGACCTGATGAGATATAGAGATGATAAAAGTTCTACTGGTTGATGATCACGAGCTGATCAGAACCGGTGTAAAGGGGATTTTGGATAAAGCGCACGATATCGATGTCGTTGGAGAAGCGTCAAGCGGTGAAGAGGCGATTGAGTTGGTACAAAAGACCTCTCCCGACCTAGTACTGATGGATGTCAATATGCCGGGCATGGGTGGTATTGAAGCAACCCGCAGGCTATTGCGTATCAAACCTGATCTGAAGGTGATAGCCCTTACCATTCTTGATGAAGATCCCTTTCCTTCCCGTCTGCATGAGGTGGGCGCAATGGGTTTTCTCACCAAGGGATGCCCGGCTGATGAGATGCTGCGCGCCATCAAGGCTGTCCACGAAGGTCATCACTACATCGCGTCTGATGTGGCCAGGAAACATGCATTGATGGAGTGGCATGGGAATTCAGAGAATCCCTTTAAGATGCTGTCATCGAGGGAAGTGCAGGTATTGCTGCAGATACTGGAGGGACACAAGAACCTGGAAATATCCGATATTCTCTCCCTGAGTCCAAAAACTGTCAGCACCTATCGGCAACGTATATACGATAAGCTCGATATCAAAAATGACGTTGAATTGACGCGCCTTGCCTATCGGCATGGCATATTGAAAGATTCCGAAAACCATTCATGACCTTCGACGCCAAGTGTCGTCTTTGCCCCCGTTTGGTTGATTTTCTTGGCCGGGTGAAGGCGGATTACCCAGACTACCATGCTGCCCCGGTTGCGCCTTTCGGCGATAATGATGCTCAACTGCTGATTGTCGGTCTGGCGCCGGGGTTGCATGGCGCCAATGCCACGGGTCGACCCTTTACCGGTGATCACGCCGGTATCCTGCTCTATCAGACACTCCACCAGTTCGGTTTTGCCAATCAACCCGAAGCCAGCTCGCGTAACGACGGCCTTCAGTTGCAAAATTGCAGAATCACCAATGCCGTGAAGTGTCTTCCGCCTCAAAACAAGCCGATCGGCAGTGAAATCAACACCTGCAACGGGTTTCTGCAGCATGAACTGGAGAATATGCCGGCGAGCAGCATTGTCATAAGCCTGGGTTCGATCGCCCATCAGGCAGTGATCAAAGCCCTTGGGCTCAGGCAGAAGGCCTATCCGTTTTCCCACGGTATGGAGCATCAGCTCGACGAACGGCACTTGATGATCGACTCCTATCACTGCAGTCGTTACAACACCCAAACCCGCAGGCTCACCCCGGCGATGTTTCAAAAGGTTTTTCGGCGTGCCAGGAAACTGCTCGACGGTCGATAACCCGATCACTGGTGTGTCCCGCATTCACCGGTTCCATTGAACAAATCCAGTGCGGTCCGTTTTTTTGTGAAGATTCGTTATCCAGGCGGTGTTGCTTTCACCGTGAGTCTGTCGTCCCAAGGATAAAGATTGCTAATATCCCGAATTACCGGTACCACTTATTACCAGTGCCTGCAGAGCCGATTGGATCAGTGTTAACAGACTCTAAACCATGCAGCAGAATGAATTTGATCACACCGCTTTTCTCAAGACCCTGACCACCAGGCCAGGTGTCTATCGCATGGTCAACGCCGAGGGCAATGTACTCTATGTCGGCAAGGCCAGGAATCTGAAAAAGCGGGTTTCCAGTTACTTTACCCGCAGTCTCAATCGGCGCATTCAGATCATGGTGGGACAGATTGCCCAGATTGAGGTCATCGTCACCCACACGGAAGCCGAAGCGCTGCTGCTCGAAAATCATCTCATCAAATCACTCAAGCCCAAATACAATGTTCTGTTGCGGGATGACAAGAGTTACCCCTATATCTATCTCTCCACTGACCATACCTATCCCGCACTCTCCTTCAGACGAGGCACACGGCGGGGAAAGGGGCGCTACTTCGGTCCCTATCCCAGCGCCGGGTCGACGCGTGAAACCCTCCAGGTGCTGCAAAAGCTATTTCCTGTCCGTCAATGTGAAGAGAGTTTTTTTCGCAACCGTTCAAGGGCGTGTCTGCAATATCAGATAAAGCGTTGCAGCGGACCCTGTGTCGGCTTGATCTCGCCGCAGGCCTACGGGGAGGACGTACAGCATGCGGTACTTTTCCTGGAGGGCAAAACAAGCCAGGTGGTCGATGAACTGGTGGCGTGGATGGAGCAGGCCTCCGGTAATCTGGATTATGAACAGGCGGCCATCTACCGGGATCAGATCAAGCATCTAAGGAGGATTCAGGAGCGGCAATATGTGAGTGGCGAGGGGGGCGATCTGGATATCGTTGCCCTGGCCAAGCGGGGGGGAAGTGCCTGTATCCAGGTGTTTTACATTCGCTCAGGGCGGAATCTCGGCAACAAGTCGTTCTATCCATCGGTGCCCCGGGATGCCACCGATGAGACGATTCTGCAGGCGTTTGTCTCTCAATACTATCTGGAAAAACCGGTTCCCAACGAGATCATCCTCAATCACCGGTTGGCTGAGGAGGGGCTGCTGGAGGAGGTGCTCAGCCAACAGGCGGAGCGGCGGGTCCGTATCAGCAGTAGGGTACGTGGAGAGCGCGCCCGCTGGTTGAAGATGGCGCAGGGGAATGCGGAACTGGCCCTGCAGGCCCGGCTCAGCGCCCAGGCCGGTATGGAGGAGCGGTTGCAGGCCTTGCAGCAGGCCTTGCAACTGCCGGCTATCCCTGAACGGATGGAGTGCTTCGATATCAGCCATACACGGGGTGAGTCGACTGTCGCATCCTGTGTTGTGTTCAATGAACAGGGGCCGCTGAAGTCCGATTACAGGCGCTTCAATATCGAAGACATCACCCCGGGGGACGATTACGCCGCCATGGCTCAGGCGCTGGAGCGCCGTTACCGCAGGGTCAAGAAAGGTGAAGTGGCGTTGCCTGATATACTTTTTATCGACGGTGGCAAGGGTCAGATCGGTGCTGTGCATGAGCGCCTGCAGGATCTCGGTATCTCGGGTTTGACCCTGGTTGGGGTGGCAAAGGGTGCAGACCGAAAGGCCGGTATGGAACAGCTGTTCTTGTTGGGGCGCAGAGCACCCTTTATACTGCCTGCTGATTCACCGGCATTGCATTTAATCCAGCAGATTCGGGATGAAGCCCATCGCTTCGCCATAACAGCACACCGGCAGCGACGCTCGAAGAGCCGAAACCGGTCGGTTCTGGAACAGATTCCGGGCATAGGACCCAAACGCAGACAGCGGCTGATGAAACAGTTTGGCGGCCTGCAAGAGCTATCGAGGGCGGGGATAGAGGATATTTCCAGGGTCGAGGGGATCAGTACAGCCTTGGCGGAGCAGATCTATCACGCATTTCATGATAAGGGCTAGCGATTAAAAAATGTGGAATATTCCTAACATTCTCACACTGTTGCGAATAGTCTTGATACCGGTATTCGTACTGCTTTTCTATCTCCCCGTGGAGTGGGCGCGCCTCAGCTGTGCCGTGGTATTTTCAATCGCCGCCGTGACGGACTGGTTCGATGGCTACCTGGCCAGGCGCTGGGGCCAGGTATCGCCGTTCGGCGCCTTTCTCGACCCGGTGGCGGACAAACTGATGGTGGCGGTCTCTCTGTTACTGCTCGTACAGTCCGAGCCGACACCGGCATTCGCCATCCCGGCGGCGGTCATCATCGGTCGTGAGATCACAATATCGGCCCTGCGTGAGTGGATGGCCGAACTGGGCGCCAGGACAATGGTGGCGGTCTCGTTGATCGGTAAATTCAAGACCGCGGTGCAGATGATTGCCATTCTGCTGCTGATCTACGAAAAGCCGTTGTGGAATATTCCTGTTTATACCGTCGGCTTTGTGCTGCTCTATATTGCTGCCATACTCACCCTCTGGTCGATGGTGATCTATATCCGGGCCGCCTTGCCCAGCCTGTTGGGAGAACGTCAGTTGGGTGGTTCATTGGAACGCAAGTAGTCGGCCCCCGCCACACCAGTACGGGTTGATCGATTGACCAGGTTATATAATCCACCGGCATCTGATCCGGGCATGTTTAGAGCTATTGAACTGCTAAGCTTAACAATAGGAAACATAGGATTATTAGAGGAGGTTTACGATGAAAAGCGTGCTTTATCTTGTCAGCGTCTTGATTATGGGTGCGGCCGCTGCCCAACTGCATGCGCAACCTCCTGGCTATTACAATCCTGGTGGGTCTTACAACAGGGGTATGGATGCGCCATCGTCCTTCCAAGTTCAGCGAGGTGTCAGGTTCAGACAGGATCAGGATGATTCGGGTTACCATCTACGCATCTACCTGCAAGGCTACTCACCCGAAGCTATACAGGTGAGTGCGGATGGGCGCTCCCTGCTGGTTGAGAACAAAGAGGCACACCGCGTGGAAAACCGCAGCGAAAGGGGTTATAGCTTTGTCTCATCCTCCTCTTCGATGCGCCGCCGGTTCAGACTGCCATGGGATGCGGATGTGAATGGGATGCAAAGGACTGAAAACGAGGGTGAGATCGTCATTACGCTGCCCTACCGGGCCTATCCTTGATACCCGCCTGCACGTCCCCGACCTCCATGCCGCGCTGGCAGGAAAAGGTTGACAGACGACGAACTGTAGCTACAATACGCCCTTCCTGAATCAAGCGGGAATAGCTCAGTTGGTAGAGCACAACCTTGCCAAGGTTGGGGTCGCGAGTTCGAATCTCGTTTCCCGCTCCAAGTTGAAAAAGGCCTCGGCACCCCCCGGGGCTTTTTTTGTTTCGAGTATGCCGTACTCGTACCAGGGCGTACTTAATAATTCGATTCATCAACGATAGATGATAGAATCGCTGTTTTGGGCTGAGTGGCAGAGTGGTTATGCAGCGGCCTGCAAAGCCGTGGACCTCGGTTCGATTCCGGGCTCAGCCTCCATCTCCTTGCCGTGACAGCTATCAAAAAAAACCACTCTGCCCGGGTGGCGAAATTGGTAGACGCAAGAGACTTAAAATCTCTCGACCTTCGGGTCGTGCCGGTTCGATTCCGGCCCCGGGCACCAGATTCCACCAACTCCATCCCTACTAATTTCATATAGCTTTCAATCGGCTTGGCTATCAGATAGGTTTTATATCTTCAGGCGAGCTAATTTTAGGACTGTTCACACTTCATTAGTAGAGATAGGCAGATTGTTTGGCGTGGGTAACTATTGCACGGTATCGTAGACGATTGCTTGGTTTAAGCGTCTCACCATATGAAAATAAACCTGTGGGAGAGCAAATAAATATAAGTACAGACTGACCCCTTTATTTTTTTAGCAGTCGGCTGATTTTTATTGTGTACACCCGGCATGGGCATAAACTGATGGGGTGTAAGACCCCTGTAGCAGAACCACGGTCGATGATCGATGAACTGCATAGTGTCCCTCTCTGAGGCCGATTCCCTGTCAATTCATATATATTTGAGCTCAGCTACCAGCCGAGGAAAGGGCAAGCCTGTGAGGGGATGTCTGAAGGAAGCCTGAGCGCAAAACAGCGAGCCGACAGACAGAAACGTCATAGAAGGCCGACTTCCCTGTGGCGAGAGATGAGTTATTCAATGAACAGCAGATATAGAGAAACCATCACAATCCCAACAGCCTAATATCGCATGGTTTCATGCCATTTAAACTACCTTTACATTGGAATCTGTCTCTTTTTCCGTCGCTGCTTCTACTTCCTGTACCTCCGGTCGGTCATTTATGTCCTTGAGGTTTTTCTCTGATGACCTCTTCAAAAAAGATTGGTTAGCTTTTTTTTCTTCGACCTGAGGCTCCGTTTCTTCCGGCTCCTCCTCCGTTATCTGGTGTTGGAACGACACCTTGGTGATCCGGTGGTTGTCCATCTCCAGGACTTCTAATAAGGCCCCCTCAAGCTGGACAAGGTCGCCGACTTCCGCGATCCGGCCAAGACTGTGATGAATGAGTCCTCCCATGGTCACGTAATCACCGGTGGGGAAGGGGAAGTTCAATTTTGGCTCCAGCTCCGTCACCCGGACTCCGCCATTGATGATAAAGTGTTGCTTGTCCTCCATCTTTATATGACGGTGCCTGGGTGTAAATTCGTCCTCGTAGTCACCCACGATCTCTTCGAGGATATCCTCCAGGGTGATCAGCCCTTCGGTACCGCCATACTCGTCCAGCACGATGGCAATTTGCCGACGGTTGCTGGTGAAGTCCTTGAGCAGCAAGCTCAGGCGCATGGTATCCGGGACGAAATAGGCCGGCATCATCACTTCGCCTACCGGAAGTTTGATGATATTAGTGGATGACTCCGGGCTCTCCGCTGTGGCCAGTCTATTCAGCAGCTCCTTCATGGACACGATGCCGATGATATTGTCGAGAGACGTTTCGTAGACAGGATAGCGCTCGCGTAGCTCTTCCTTGAAGAGGTCAAGTACATCGGCCACGGTGGCGGTATTCGGAACACCCTCTACTTCCGTGCGAGGAATCATGGCGTCCCGCGCAGTGTGCTCATCCAGGTCGAACACTCCTCTAAGCATCATAGTCAGCTGGGGGTCGAGAGCCCCCTCCTGCTCACTGGCACTGAGAATGGTTCGGATCTCTTCACCGGTCATGGAAAAGTGTCCTTCACCATGGGCGGCAAGGTCGTGTTGACCGAACAACCAGAGCAGGCCATTGGAAGAATGGTTCATGACCCAGATAACGGGGCGCATTAGGGTGTGGAGGCCGTTGATGATCCACGCCACAGACAGGCTCATGGCCTCTGCTTTGTGGAAGGCCAGCACCTTGGGTGCCAGTTCGCCCGCCACCACATGCAAGAAAGAGATGATGATAAAGGCAATGATATAAGAGAATGTGTGTGCCCAGCCCAATATCTCTTCACTTTGGCCAAACCATCCGAAAGCCGCCTCGATGCTCGGATCCATGACCTGGGTTAGGGTGATCATTCCGATGGCGCCCAGGGCCAGCGACACAAGGGTGATACCGATCTGGGTGACCGAATAGAACCTCTCAGGTTCGTTGTGGAGCACTTGGACGATCTTGGCGGACTTGTTGCCTGTACTAGCCAGCTGCTTGATACGACTACGTCGGGCGGAGGTCAGGGCGATCTCAGATCCCACGAAAAAAGCGTTACCGATGATCAGTAGCAGGATCAGGAATAGCTTGCTTATCAGTATCCAGTCCATCTGTCTCTTCTCCCCGGATGGAAGGTGAAATTATAATTGATACAGTAGACAAAAATTCAGGTTTAATCTGACACGATACAAGATTTTACAGCTCCTAGCTATGACAACATGAGCCATGGTTGCTTTATGGCAACAGTTTCCATATTGAACTTGGGGTCGTTCTTGCGCTCCTCCTACTCTAGCAACCCGGAGAAATCTTGCCCCTATCACAACCTGGCCTACCCATCCGCCAATGAGGAAGATGCCTTTGCTTTAGTGGGTTGAACATAGAAAAGGAGGCATGTAGAAATCACTATCTACTCAATAGTTATTAAAAACAAGTAAATGGACAATCAATGAGATAACGGCCCCGGCACAAGGTCCCACTAACTCCATCGATATAGATTCCATATACCCAACTAGCGGTTTGGTTATCAGATGGGTTTGACATTGTCAGGCGAGTTGTTTCCAGGATTGTTCACACTGCGGCTGACAGGAAAGAGACGAGTGTTATCTGATCCATTGGCTAGCAACAGGGGTTTCAGGATGACCGGATCTTTGCTCTCCTTGTCGAGCCAGGCGTTATAGTTGTCGGGGGATAAAATCACCGGCATTCTGTCGTGAATGGTTGCAATACCACCCTTGGCTTCCGTAACGACAATGGTGCATGAATCGATCTTCTCACCATGGCTGCTTTCCCAATGCTCATACAGACCCGCAAAGGCAAAGGGTTTTCCGTTGTCTGATGTGATGCAGTAGGGTTGCTTCCCCTGGCTGGTCGCTTTCCACTCGAAGTATCCGCTAGCGGGGATCAGGCATCTGCGATGTTTGAAGGCCGTACGGAATGACGGTTTGCTCTCGATGGTCTCCGCGCGGGCATTGATAGTGCGGTAAGCGAACTTTTTGTCTTTTGCCCAGGAAGGGATCAATCCCCAATGCAATCGGACCAATTCTCTGGCATTAGCTTCTGACTTGATGGCAGCTATCTGCTGCGAGGGTGCGATATTGTAATGCGGGCTGATATGCGGTGCGGAAGATAGGCCAAAATATTCGATCATTTCTTCAGCGGCCACATCGAGATAAAACCTGCCACACATAGATCCACCATCGCCTCATTGTTTGGTTGAAGTGGACGCCCAGTATCCCTATTAAAACAATGGAACCAATGGCGTGAATTTTAGTTAGGATGCTGTCGAAACTAACCTGAGGCCTGTTGACAGGCCCTTTAAAAAGGAACAATTACCGACAAACATATCGTTGTCGTTTCGAACTCTGATTATGTACCCATGTTAGCTGATGTGAGCGTCAAATGAGAGTCATGGGTTAGTGGGGTGCCTATCGGGCCATGATTTTGAACGCTGGCTACAATGAGTGTTCAGATAGCGATTTTACGATCAGAGCGGTTAGAGGGCAGTCCATGCAGGTTGAATTTCACCACAGCATCGATGAGTTGAGGCAAGCCGAATGGGATGCGTTGGTACACGACGATAATCCCTTCCTGAAGTACGCCTTTCATGCCGCGCTGGAGCATCATGATTGTGTGGGCAGGAAGTTCGGCTGGATGCCCTGCCATCTGGTGATTCGTGATGATGAACGTATGGTCGGGCTCTCACCGCTCTATATCAAGACGAACTCCTATGGTGAATTCGTCTTTGACCATGCGTGGGCCGACGCCTATCAGCGAAGCGGCAAGCGCTACTACCCTAAAATGGTGAGTGCGATTCCCTATACACCCGCTTATGGAGAGCGTCTTCTGGTTGCTCCGGACTCGGATGCCAGCCAACTGCGAAGAGAGATGATCACTGCAACCAAGCAGCTGGCGATCGAATCCGATTTCTCTTCGATGCACTGGTTGTTCACTACCCGGGAAGAGGGGGCGTTGCTAAGGTCGATGGGCATGATGGAGCGCCTGGGTGTGCAGTTTCACTGGCACAATCAGGCGTATGAGGACTTTGATCACTTTCTTGCCCGATTGACGGCGAAGCGCAGAAAAAACATTCGGCAGGAGAGGCGAAAGGTGATGGGTGCCGGGATACGGTTTCGGGTGTTGCATGGCGATGAGGTCTCGGATAGTGAGTGGCAGTTGTTTGCGGGTTTCTATACAAAGACCTTCGAGGAGCGCTATAGCCTGGCCACCTTGAATACCGGTTTTTTTCGTGAGGTGGGCCGCTGCCTGGGGGAGCAGGTTATCCTGATCCTGGCCTATGACGGTGCCGCCTGTATCGCCGGTGCGTTGCTCTATCGCAGTCCGTCGGTACTCTATGGGCGCCATTGGGGCGCTTTGCATCACTATGACAGCCTCCACTTCGAGACCTGTTACTATCAGGGCATCGAGTATGCCATCAAGCACGGATTGCAGCGTTTCGAGCCGGGCGCACAAGGGGAGCATAAGATCTGGCGAGGATTTCTGCCTGTTCAGACCCGCTCCTATCACTGGATCGGCGATCCGCAATTCAGTCTGAGTATCGGGGATTTTCTCTCCAGAGAGACGCCGGCGATCAAAGATTATGAAAAAAGCCTCCTCTCAAGCTCGCCATACAGGGATAAATCGTCTCCTGAATGACTGTAACCATCAGATATATCAATAAAAAATAATAAATACCCCAATTTTACGAATTTTTATACGATAAAAGTTGACTAATTTACTTAGTTACTCTAGTCTAATTACCAAGTGATTTACTGGGTAATGCGATTAGTACCACTGGAGAAAACCAATGAGATTGTCAACGAAAGGACGTTATGCGGTTACCGCTATGCTGGATCTTGCACTAAACGGCAAAAATGGTCCTGTTACACTGGCTGAGATATCTGAAAATCAGGGAATCTCACTGTCATATCTGGAACAGCTGTTCGCTGCTTTGAGAAACAAGGATCTGGTACGTGGTGTCAGAGGGCCTGGCGGCGGCTACTATCTGGGTAAAAGCGCCGATGAGATCTCAATCGCCAACATTATCTGTGCGGTCGATGAGTGGGTGGAGTTCACCCGCTGCGGCGGCAGGCAGAACTGCAGTGGCGGCGCCCGCTGTCTGACTCACACCCTATGGGATGATCTCAGCAGCGAGATATTCAATTTCCTGGCAAACATTTCACTCGGCGATCTGGTGCGCAGAAACCTGAACAAGAGTGAAGAATCGGAGGAAGCACCGTTAACGGTCGTAGGCGACTCCAGCTCTCAGGCCGCCTGATTCCGCATGGGATTGATTCACTCCCGGGGTGGAGGCCCAATCGGCCTGCCACCCCGTGGCGTATTGGGATAACACCATATAACTTACTGGCCGAATCGGTTATGATTCACGGTTTTTCAGCCAGTTGCTTCCGTGCAGACACTTATATCCATTGCAGATTACATTCGCTGGGGCGCCAGTCGCTTTTCAGAGGCAAACCTGTTTTTTGGACATGGTACCGACAATGCATTGGATGAGGCCGCTGCCCTGGTCCTGGGTGCGCTGCATCAGCCCCCCGATCTCCCTGCGAGCTGGTTCAGCTGCCGACTGACAGGTGATGAGCGTGAACGCGTGCTTGGCCTGATTCAGCGCCGAATCGATGAGCGCGTGCCGCTCCCCTACCTGCTGGGGGAAGCCTGGTTTGCAGGCATGAGATTTCATATCAACGAACAGGTGCTGATACCCCGTTCACCCATCGCAGAGTTGATTGAAAAGGGGTTTTCACCCTGGCTGGGGCCTTCGACGGAACCGCGGATTCTCGATCTCTGCTGCGGCAGTGGCTGTATCGGTATCGCCGCGGCGGCCTATCTCCCCGAAAGTCATGTCGACCTGGCCGATATCTCCGCCGGTGCGTTAGAGGTGGCTAAGCGGAATATTGCTGAATATGGTCTGCAGGAACGCGTGATGCTCCATCAGTCGGATCTTTTCGAGAAGCTGCCGGATATACAGTATGATCTGATCGTTTCCAACCCTCCCTATGTCGGTGCGGCCGAGATGGAGGGTCTTCCGGAAGAGTACCGGCATGAACCGGTAATGGCCCTGCTCGCGAATGAAAACGGGCTTGAGATTGTCCAACGGATACTTAAACAGGCGAAGAGGTATCTCTCCCCCCGGGGTATAATAATCGTCGAGGTCGGAAACAGTGCCCAACTACTGATGGACAGCTTCCCGGAAATCCCCTTTGTCTGGCTCGATTTCGAGCGTGGCGGCGAGGGGGTATTTCTGTTATCGGCGGCTGATCTGGCAGAATAGGCGAAGGGTATGTTTATAGTAATCGGACGAAATATTCGGATTAATCAGAGACTTGACAGCAGATGAGCTTACAGCGTGCGCGCAGTGCGGAAGAGTATGTGGAGTGGGTCAAGCAGGCCGTCTTCGAAGTTGACGACCTTAGAGACTGCTATGACTATCAGATGGATGAGATGGGCCGATATCCGTCATTCCTCGAGCCATTGGAGGAGGGCATCAAAGCCCTCTACCGTCAGATGGAGGAGGGTGAATATCACTTCGGCCGTGAAGACCTGTCGTTTATGTCACTGGTAAACCGCCATGGCGAAGATATTCCCTTTGCCATTTTGTTACGTCAGATCAATGAAACACACCGCAAGGGCATAGAAGCGGATGTGGAGTAGACGACTGTTTGCTGCCTGCCCGGTGTAATATCAAATACTATTAGAGATAATTCATTCATGGATCATTCGACACAATTCGATCTTGAGCTGATCGCCAAATATGATCAGAGCGGTCCGCGCTACACCTCCTACCCCACAGCGGTTCAGTTCCATGATGGGTTTAACGAGGAGGAATACAAGCGGGTCGCAAGGGAGAGCAACAAATACTCCAATCCCCTATCGCTCTATTTCCACATACCCTTCTGTGACACGGTCTGCTTTTACTGTGCCTGTAACAAGGTGGCGACCAAGGACCGCAGCCTGGCGGCGGGCTATCTCGCCCGCATCCATGAAGAACTGCGCATGCAGTCGGAGTTGTTCGATGCTTCGAGAGTTGTGACCCAGCTCCATTGGGGAGGAGGGACACCCACATTCATCAGCCATGACGAGATGCGCGAACTGGTGGCCCGGACACGCAAGGCCTTCACCCTGCTGGACGATGATACGGGTGAGTATTCCATCGAGATAGACCCCAGGGAGGCGCAAGGGGATACCATCAAGCTGCTGCGTGAGTTGGGCTTCAATCGCATGAGCCTGGGTGTGCAGGATTTTGATCAGCGGGTGCAGAAAGCGGTAAACCGGATCCAGAGCAAGGATGAAACCCTGACTGTATTACAGTCCGCTCGGGATGAAGGTTTTCGTTCCATCAGCATCGATCTCATCTATGGGCTGCCTTTCCAAAGCGTTGAGAGCTTCTCCAGCACCCTGGATCAGATTCTCGAGGTCGATCCTGACCGGCTCTCGGTATTCAACTATGCCCACCTCCCGGAGCGCTTCAAACCGCAGCGACGCATCAACGAGGAGGAACTGCCGCCCCCACAGGAAAAGCTCGATATCCTGCAGATGAGCATCGAAAAACTATCGGCGGCCGGCTATGTCTACGTCGGCATGGATCACTTCGCAAAGCCGAATGATGAACTGGTGCTGGCACAGGAGGATGGTACCCTGTATCGCAATTTCCAGGGTTATTCGACCCATGCCGATTGTGATCTGATCGGCCTGGGGGCTACCTCGATCGGTATGGTGGGTCCAAGCTATGCGCAGAACATGCGCAGTCTCGATGAGTATTACCAGCGCATCGACAGCGGCAGGCTGGCGGTCTTCCGCGGGGTGGAACTGAACCGGGATGACCGGTTGCGTCGTGATGTGATTACCCGACTTATCTGCCATTTTTCCCTTTCAATGGCGGATGTGGAGAAGCACTGGAATATTGTGTTCAAAGAATATTTCGCCAACGAGATCGAATCGTTGCAGGGGATGGTTGCGGATGGCCTGCTGAGCATCGATGATGACGAGATCAAGGTCCTGCCCAGGGGGCGCTTGCTGATCAGAAATATCTGTATGCAATTCGATGCCTATCTCAGCAGCAAGCAGTCGCAGGGAAGTTTCTCGAAGGTCATCTGACGAAAAATCTGTTTTATTCTGGTTCCCACGGTCCTCCGTGGGAATCCGTACCTAGTTTTCCTATCGCGCTGAGGTCTGCATTCCCACGCTGGAGCGTGGGAACGAGGAAATGCTGTTTTTCCACTTGTGAGTGAGTGAAGCGGGGTAATCGAAACCTAGGGTGCGGCTTGCCGCACCACAATCGGCCTTTTAGTTATTCGGTATCAACGCCCTCTGCGCTTTCTTGTTGCCCTGTGCCGCAGCCTGCTGAATCCAATGCATGGCCTGGCGGTCACTCTTCTCGACGCCTAAACCGTGATAGAACAGGTAACCCAGGGCATATTGCGCCTTGTCGTTGCCGGCGGCGGCAAGTGGGAAGATCAATTGGAAAACCTTTTTATATGCCTTGATGTTATAGGCCCGGTGCGCCTCTTTGAGAATGGCTGCGGTTTCGTCCATCTGCGCACTGTCGGGTGTGGTGCTGCAACCGGTCAAGGCTATGAGACCTGGCAGCATGCCGAGTAACAGAAGGGTGAATTTCAGTCGTGGGTGGATATTCATGGCATCAGCCTACCAGTTGATTGAGGTCGAAGATAGGAAGCAGTATGGCCAGCACGATAACCAGTACAATACCTCCCATCACCAGGATAAGTATCGGTTCGAATAAGCCTTGAATGGTCGAGACCAGGGTCTCGATCTCCCGTTCCTGGATATCCGCCGACCGTTCCAGCATGCCTTCCAGGTTACCGCTCGATTCACCACTCGCCAGCAGGCTGAGGGTCATGGGTGGAAAGTAGCCGGTCTTTTCCAGGGCCCGGTAGAGGCTGGTGCCCTCCCGCACCCGGGAGGTGGCTTCCTCCACGGCATTGCGCATGGGCAGATTGGTCAACACCTGGGATGCGATACGCATCGCGTCCAGGATCGGTACGCTGCTGGCTGCCATGATGCTTAAGGTACGGGAAAAGCGGGCGGCATTGGCGGTGCGAACCAGACGACCGACCAAAGGGATGCGTAACATCATTCGGTGCCACCAGCGTTTGGGGCCGGGTTTTTTCAGCAGATAGCTGAACAAGAGTCCGAGAAGCAACAGCAGTACAAAGATAGGGATACCGTAGGTACGGAAGACGTCACTGGTGGTCATCAGTGCCCGGGTGATCCAGGGAAGTTCTGCCTGCATGGTTTCGAACACTCGCGTTACCTGAGGCACGATATAGGTCAGCAGGCCAACCACGATGAGAAAGGAGACGATGGTCAACAGTGCCGGATAGAAAAGGGCGAAGATGGTCTTCTGACGCATCTGCTGGCGTTGTTCCGTATAGTCGGCCAGGCGTTCCAGTACCACTTCGAGGTGCCCCGATTGCTCACCTGACGAAACGGTCTTGATATAAAGTTCGGGAAAGGTCTTGGGGAATTCACTCAGGCCATCCGCCAGGGTACGACCCTCCAGTACCTTTGCTCTTACGGCCAGCAGGGTGCGTTCCACGTGACGCTTATCGGACTGGGACGCGGTTGTCTTCAGCACATGTTCCAAAGGCAGGCCGGACCTTAGCAGGGTCGCCATCTGGCGGGTTATCAATGCCAGCTCCATGGCATTGATATGGCGTTGAAAGAGGCTGCTTTTTCTTTCTTGAGTGGCGCCACTTGCAACATCGATGGTCAGTGGTGTGAGGCCTGATTCGCGTAATTGCTGGCGTACCTGTCTCGGGCTGTCACCCTCCAGTACGCCGCGTCGCTCCTTCCCTGTCGGGTCGAGTGCTACGTATTCAAAGGCGTCCAAGGTTGATCAACCCTCCTGGGTAACGCGAATGATTTCGTCGATCGTGGTATCGCCACTGAGTACGCGCTTCATTCCATCCTGACGAATACTGTCGCTCATGGTTCTGGCATGCTCCAGCATTTCGATTTCGCCGCTGCCTTTGTGGATCAGGTTGCGCAATGTCTCATCGATGGTGATGAGTTCATAGATACCCGTCCTGCCGAGATAGCCATGGTTATGGCACTTCTCGCATCCCGTTGAGGTATAGAGCGTAATCTCCTCGGTTGTGGGTCGCTCCAACATCTGCAGCTCCTCTTCACTGGCCGTGTATGGTGACTTGCAGTGCGGGCAGAGGGTGCGCACCAGGCGCTGAGCGAGTACCCCGATCAGGCTGGATGAGAGCAGAAAGGGCTCTACGCCCATGTCGCGAAGACGGGTAATACTGCCGATGGCGGTATTGGTATGCAGACTCGACATCACCAGATGGCCGGTCAGACTGGCCTGCACGGCAATCTGGGCGGTTTCCAGGTCCCGGATCTCACCCACCATCACCACATCCGGGTCCTGACGCAAGATAGCGCGTAAGCCGCGTGCGAAGGTAAGATCGACCTTGTTGTTAACCTGAGTCTGGCCGATGCCGTCGAGGTAATATTCGATGGGATCTTCAACGGTCACGATATTACGACTCTGGGTGTTGAGTCGGCTCAGGGCCGCATACAGGGTCGTGGTTTTACCCGAGCCCGTGGGGCCTGTGACCAGAAAGATGCCGTGCGGTCGTTTGATGATGCCCGGATCGACCTGCAGCAGAAGTTCCTTCGCCATGCCGAGTTGCTCCAGATCGAGTCGTCCCGCCTGCTTGTCCAGCAGACGCAGAACCACCCGTTCGCCATAACTGGAGGGGAGTGTGGAGACACGAACGTCCACCGGACGGTTGCCTACCTTGAGGGAGATTCGTCCATCCTGCGGGATGCGCTTTTCGGCAATATCGAGCTGGGCCATGACCTTGATGCGTGAGACCAGAAAAGAGGCCACGGTACGCGGCGGGGTGAGGACTTCACGCAGTACGCCATCGACACGGAAACGCACGACCAGGCGATTCTCGTAGGGTTCGATATGGATGTCGGAGGCCTGTTCCTTGATCGCTTCTGTAAACAGGGCGTTGATCAGTCTGATGATCGGGGCGTCGTCGTCGCTCTCGAGCAGGTCTTCAGGCTGGTTCAGTGCCCGTGCCGCGTTGTCGAGATCGATGTCGTCGCCCATCGTCTCCATGATCTGACTGGACTGTTTCGAACCCGCTTCATAGATCTGCGAAAGCTGTTTCTCCAGCGTCTCCTCATCGACCTGGGTATAGATCAAGGGTTGGGAAAAGAGCCGGCGCACCTCATTGAGCACGCCAAGCGAGACCCCTGGCTTATGTACCAGCTGAAGCTGATTCTGCTCATCATCCCTGACGATGACGACGCCATGACGACGGGCGAAGGCATAGGGTAGTTGGATCGGTGTCTGAGTGGTTTCATCAAGCAGCACCGATTCTGCAGTGAGCTCGTCGACCATCTGCGAAGAGGGTGAGGAATTCTCAGACATGCCTCGCTCCTCTCCGATCAATGTTCGGGTTCCAGCTCTTCATCATCAAATGGCGGGGCGAGGGTGCCGAAGCGTGGCGGCAGGACCGGCATCTCATCATCCGACATCAGATTAACACCCTCCTGCTTCAGCCTGAGCTGCTGGGCGCGGAAGAAGTTGTATTTGTCGCTGGCGATCTGGGTGTTGATGGCATCATCGCGAATCACCACCGGACGCAGAAAGACCATCAGGTTGCGTTTTACCTTGGTTGTCTTGTTAGAGCGAAACAGGGCGCCCAGCAAGGGTATGTCGCCCAATACCGGCACTTTCTCTTCGGTCTGCTGCAGGTCCTCCTCGATCAGTCCGCCCAGCACGATGGTATTGCCATCGTCCACCATGACCACGGTCTTGATGGTCCGCTTGTTGGTAACGATATCGCTGGTGCCGGAACTGGCGGAGGCGTTGATGCTGGATATCTCCTGTTCGATCTCCAGTTGAATCGAGTTGCCCTCGTTGATCTGCGGTTTCACTTTGAGGGTCAGGCCCACATCCTCCCGCTGCACGGTCTGGAAGGGGTTTACCGAGTTGCTGACCCCGCCGGTCGAACTGTAGGAGCCGGTGATGAAGGGCACGTTCTGGCCGATTACGATTTCAGCTTCCTGATTGTCAAGGGTGGTGATCGTCGGTGTGGAGAGGATGTTGGAGGTGGAATCACTCTCCAGGGCCTGGATCAGGGCGGCGAAATTGATGCGGTTACTGTTGAATCGCCCAAAACCTAGAGAGGTGCCGGGACCAAGCGAAACCCCGGATCCGGCGGCCGCCGAGGTTGCAATATCCGATATTCTGGGAGAGCCCAGGTTGATGACGCCAATGGGGCCTTTGTCATCCGGACTGCCATCGACGATCCATTGCACACCGAGCTGTTTCGCCTTGTCGTAGGAGACCTCGGCAATGATCGCCTCCACCAGGACTTGAGCCCGCCGGATATCGAGTTTACGGATAATCGCCTGCAGGGCTCGGAACTGATCGGGCGGCGCGGTGATGATCAGTGCGTTCGCGGCCTCATCGGCCTGGATGTTGATCGGCAGTGTGGGTTTACCCTTGGCCCCCGCTTTGCCGCCCCCCTGCTTGGTCTCGTCCAGATTTTCACTGACACCCGTCAATACCTGCACCAGGTCTGTGGCGTTGGCGTATTTCAGGTAGATGACCTGGGCGTTGCCTTCATTGTCAAAAGGGGTGTCGAGGTGCTCGATGATTACCCGCGAGCGTAGTCTTGCCGTCGGGTCGCCGCTGATCAACACACTGTTGGTACGTTCGTCCGCGACCAGTTTGGTGGCATTCTTCTGACCCTTTGCCGCAGGGGTCTGTAATCCGTTGAGGATGCGTACCACCTCGGAAGCGGAGGCATGCTGCAGCGTGATCACCTCGATCGAGCTGTCGCTTACCCTGTCGATCTGATCAATGATCTTCATCAGCCGGTCAACATTCTGACGGCGATCGGAGATGATCAGAACATTGGTGTCCGGGTAGGCGGCGAGATGGCCCTCCTGGGGTATCAGGGGCCGTAAAATCGGTACCAGTTGCGCGGAGGTGACATTCTTGACCTGGATGATGCGGGTGACGATCTGATCCCCAGGCAGTTGTCCGAGGGCGTTGACTGTGGGGATCCCGCCCTGTTTGGCCTTCACGTCGGGGACCACCTTGATCACATCGCCGCTGGGGATGGTTGAGAAACCATGCACTTCGAGGATCGAGAGGAACACCTGATAGAACTCATCGCGATCCATCGGGTGGGCTGAGATGACCGTCACTTTCCCCTTTACTCTGGGATCGATGACGAAGTTCTTTCCGGTGTGTTCGGAGACCGTCTTGATCAGGGCCTCTATGTCGGCATTGTTCAGATTGAGAGTAATCTGTTCCGCATGGCCAAGTGGGATCCACGAAAGGTTAAGCAGGGCGACGGTGCACAGCATGAGGGCCAGGCGTGAGAACAGGCCGGTGCGCGGGTGCTGTCTATCCATGAAAAGGGTTGGCAAAATACTCATTGTTGAATCGGTTCCATCGAAGTCTCGCGCCCGAATCGCGGCACCTGCGGGTGTGTGATTTGGGGCAGGATCAGATGTGGATGGTGAAAATCTTTATTCATCATGGGTTTATGGTAAATATATAATGCATTATATATTAGCAGATGATGGGGCGTTGGCATACAGGCCTGAATCAGCCTCGTTAGTTGCACCCGATCACAGAAAATACCTATAGACTACCGCTGAAACTGATTCGATAACTACCGTCGGGTTGGCTTTTTGCAACGGCCTTCAATGCGCTGCTCAAACCGGGGTCTGATCCCGCGCCAGGTTTGATCGCGCCGTTCAGATTATAGTTTCCTTCGTTACTGAGACTCAGTTCACCATCCACCGAGGTGCCCCCGCCCAGGTCATTGATCTTGATATTGATATTGCCGTTATCGTCAGTTGTCACATCAGCTTTAAGATTGCCCTCCTTGAGGCTGAAGGGGCGAAGCAGAGCCGGATTAAGCCATTTGATCTCTCCTTCGGCCGAGGTGACGCGTTCAGTCTCGATGGCAACATGACTCAGATTGAGTTCAACATCACCCTCAACACTGATCTGGTTGAGGTCCGCCATGTCGGTAATCATCGATGCCGGGAGCTGACCTTCAACATCCTTCAGTTGGAAACCACCCAGGGTGCGGGCTACATTCGCATCGACTTTGTTATTCATGTGCCGCAGTTCAAGCTCGAAACTGATCCTGCCGAGAAGCAGGCCGCTAGGTGCGAAGCGCCACTTAATCTTGTCGAGGGGCATTCCCTGATAATTGATGGCTTCCATTTTACCTCGCCACAAGCTCCCTTTCATGGTTGCGTAAGAGAAGGGCAGTTTACCGTTCTCGGCCAGTGCCCAGCCTATGATGTGTTGCGCCGGGATTCCCGCAAGCAGAAAAATCAGGTAACCACCCAAGCCGATCAATAGAAAACTCCACCAGCGCATCAAGATCCCCCTTCCCGCTGCAGGACCAGGCGTGCATTGACCAGTCCCGGTTTGTCTTGTCTATCGATCGTCAGGGAGTCGATCTCGATGGCGTGGGCTTGCGTCAGCTGACCCAGCCATTTGATGATGGTGTCGAAAGGAGCCTCTTCGATCCATAACTGAACGGCATTGTCGCCCTGGGGTTTAATGCGCTGGATCTGTTGTCTCAGTCGGGTTTTCTTTGCCGTTCTATCAACCAGGGTGAGCAGTGCCTCATTACTGCCGGCGCTTTTTCCCCGCTGTTGGCTACGCAGGTTTTTGACCAGATCGAGGTTGTCCTGCATCCAGTTCAGCGTGAGCTGTTGACTCTCGACCAGCAGTGCCTTCTTGTCCAGGGCCTGATTGAACGGGCGCCACATCAGCAGATAGACAAGCAGCAGTAAGATGGCTGCGGCGCCTATGATCAGGGCCATGTGTTCCTGGGGTGTTTTTGACTGCCACCACTCCTTCATGGATTCACTCCACTGATACGTAGATGTGAAGTGACCTGGTTGCCGGTGGCATTGGCCGAGCGGATCTCAACCGCGAGTTTTTTGGCCTCGATAGTCTGTTTCAAATTCTCCAATGCCTGCAACTCCTTGATGATTAATTGCAGATCGAGTTTGCCATCCCGGAAACTTATGCTTTCCAGGGTGGTGTTTGGACTGCTTTTGATGACCGAAGCGGCAGGTACGAAGAGGCTGGTGAATTGCAAGAAACTGCCGGAACCTCCTTGGCGCAGGCTCTTCAGCTTCTGCTCCATCTGTACCTTCGGGTCGACGATGCGCTTTACCTCAGGGAAGGCCTGCTGAAAGGTCTCTCTGATCTGTTTGTCGAGTGCGGCACTCTGTTGTTCGTAGTGGCGGTATTGCTGGATGCTCATCAGCAGGGTGAGACCAATGAATACCGCTGCCAGCACGGCGGCGGGAAGCCAGCGTTTCCATTGCAGCGTCAGCTTGTCGACTCGCAGATAATCACCCTGAAGCAGGTTGATCTGCTGTTTATCGATCAGATTATCGGCCAGCAGAGTGGTCAGCTCGGCCTGGGTATCGAGACGTTTGGTACTGATTTCATAGTCGCCGTCGAGCTGGTTAATATCGATCAGGTCCTGGGAATCAGGGGATTGAAAGAGATCGATCTTACCAGGCGGATGCTCGCTGTCTTGCTGCAGGGCAAGCCTGAGTATCGCCTCGCCGTTGATGGCGTCGGCGCTGAAACCCTTTGCTCTATCGGTGCGGACATTCAGAATCCGGCTATCCTGAAAGAGGGTCCAGGCACCGCTCTCATAGGGTAAAGAGAGCAGATCGGCATAGATGGCGATAGGTTCGATTCCCGCTGTTTCGAGGGTCTCCAGCCAGTGGTCCAGCCTCTGCTTGGCGATGACTAGGACAGGGGTGATGTCATCGCTGTCGATATTGCCTGCGGCAAAATGGAGCTGATCGACATCCTCGGTCAATTCATTCTCAAGGGAGAATGGTATCGCCTGAATGAGACGCTGCCGGTTTCTGGTCGGGATCCGGACCTCGGTGATGAGCAGTTCGGTGGCGGGAATAAAAACCAGGGTTCGTCGGCCCTTCGCCAATTTCGCCGCATCCGCCAGGGTCCCTTCGGCCGGTTGCGGATTGGCGCTGCCCTTGAGCAGCCAACTGACCTTGCTGCAGTCGCTGTCATGGCACTGAACTACCAGGCGTTCAGCCATTAGAAAGCTCCGAGGGTCCGGGAAATGACAACAACATCCTTCTCACCCTTATACAATTGACTGACTAATCTTTGGCTACTGCTTTCCATTCGGACAACCGTCTCCATTTGAAAATATTGGCTCTCAACAGAGATTAACGAGGTTACTGTTTGAGAGTTTACTTTATTTTCATCCAAAAGTGCTTTTAGTCTCGTGATAAATGCACTTGGTTGTTTGAACGGGTCATCTTCCCGTTCGCTGATCAACTGCTCTGCATCTGCTTCGTTCAGGTTTTCAATCAATGCCTGGATGATTAATGCATCGGCAGTGTTAACATTGATTCTGGTCTGTTCCGGAAGGGTTATGATATAGGGGGTCAGCTTTTCATACACCTCTCGGTCCACGCCTTTGATGAGCCTCAGTTCGGTTGGGCTGGCCATAGCTCCGTTGGCGGTACGGTAGGGTGGATCCAAATTGAGATATTCCATGTCTTCCGCACCATCCGGGTAGAGCGATTTGACATCCTCATCCAACCAGTCAGCAGTGGCTTGTGCAATCGACTCGGGTAACTCCAAAATCACCAGAAGACGCTGGAAAAGGGCCAAATTTTCACCAACTAACTGCTTATCCTCATCGCTCGCGTCCGTCTTCAGATAGAGATTGTTGAGATTGAATCTGGCTTGCAGATCGGTTGTGACCGCCTGTACCTGGCCGCCCTCGACCGGGGTTGGCGGAAGTTCCTGGGCCCAGTCTTCGTCAAGACCGTCGTAGTTTCCATCCTGCTTGTTATTGTTTAGGTCCCTGATCAGCATTCCCCGCGACCAGGCTTCACTGCCCAGGGTAAAGAGATAGCCCTGGTCGGCGGCGAAAATATTACTGCTGCGGCGAATGTTCAACTGCAGTTCATGGGTCATGGCCACGGCAGCGATGGAGGCTATCGAGACGACGATGATGGCGGTGATCAGGGCAACACCTTTTTCATGCATCGATCTGTGAGCGGTTATACCTGGCATGTGACCTTACCCATTCTCAACCGGTACTGGCTGTTTCGCACGGAACAGTCGCCGAATCGTACCCCAGTCTTCGAGTTCCAGCTTCAGTTCGATAGAGACCGGAAGTAGGCTTGGATCCTCGTCCGCCTCCCCGGTTGTCCGGGGTGGCCATTCCCGCTTCTCCTGCAATGCCTTATCGTAAAAGACCAGTTCCAGCGACGAGATCTCTTCGATCAGTTTTTGTCGGTGAGGTTCACTCTCCCGGGGTCTGTCCAGGGTAGGCCAGGTGAGACGGAAGAGGGTGTTGTCTTCCAGGACGTAGCCGACACGCTGAAGATTGCTGCGTGACAGCTGCATCGGATTGGAAAAGCCCCCGCGTGTAAGCTCCAACAGGATACCGGATATACCGCCACTCTTCAGGGCAGGCTGTTGATCACCGTATTGATCGCGCACCGGTCGACCCACTAACTGTTCAATATCCCGCTGCATCAGATTGAGTCCGAGTTGGAGCTTGGCGATGCGTTGACCGTACAGGCTGGTCTGGTGTTCTGTGTCGAGGATGACCTTCAGGCCCGAATAGACGAATGTCGCGAGAATGGCGAAGATCGTTATGGCGATCAGTAGTTCCAGCAGAGTAAAACCGTGACTTCGAGGGTGGTGGTTCATATTACATACTTAAATCGGTTGGGGCAGAAAACTCACAAGCCGCGTTACAGCTTCATCATCCCCCCTGTTGCGAAACACGGCTATTTCCACCTTGCGAACCCGGTCATCCGGGGTTTTGCTGACGGTTCGTTGCCAATGCCATTTAGTCAGGCCCATCTCTTCGTCACCCTGCTGTTTCCCGGTTGCCGGCCACTTGTTGCCAACCTGTAACTCGGTGATCTGGTTCAGCGCTACCCAGTGCGCCAGGGTTTTGTCCCTTAAATAACCGACGTTGACGGACTGGTTGGCTGCAACCGTGATGATCGAAGCGAATGCGATTGCCAGTATCGCTAAGGCGATAAGGATCTCAAGCAGGGTAAAGCCCCGGATTCTTGGGTTATGAGCCTGGAATGCGCCGGTGCGGGAAAGATTAATAGGGCGAGACATGATCGAGTGTGCGCTCCCCCATCTCACTGCCGGTCAATCTGTAATAGCTCTCTAGCCGGTCGGAACTCAGCTTTAGTTCGAAGGGAGTCATCTCACCGCTGTTGAGTAAAATGATCTCAGGGATGTTCTCCTCATCATCCTCTCCGGATTGCTGCGAGGAGGCAATACTGAATTCCATACCTTCCGGCAACTGACGTGAACGAAACAGGTTATCCTCCATTGGTTGCCACGATCCCTCTTCCAGGCGCAGAAAGCCATACTCTTCCTCGCTGATATCAACCCCGATCAAGACTGATCTCAATAGGGCCTCTTCACTTGCCAGCCCGATCAGATTGGATAGCCGCTGGGCCTCCGTCTTTAACTGGTCTTGCGGCGAACTGCGGCCCATAGAGAGTGTGACGAAGTTGATAAGGATGCCGATGATGACGACTACCACCATCACCTCGATGAGTGTAAATCCTCGCTGGTTGGCTGCGGCGGTGGTTGAGTGGTTTACCTTCACTCCAGATTCCAGTTCCCTAGGTCGTCATCGGCCGATTGGGAATCGAGCCCCGCAGAGTAGATATCGATCACGCCATGGGTGCCAGGACTGAGAAAGAGATAGGGATTGCCCCAGGGATCGACGGGCAACCGATCCAGATATCCACCCTCTTTCCAATTCCTCGGTTCCGGTGAATCAGTTGGCTTGCTTACCAAAGCCTCAAGACCCTGATCGGTTGTGGGATATATCATATTGTCGAGTCGATAGAGGTTGAGAGCGGCCTCCAACGCACGGATATCACTCTTTGCCTTGGTGATTCGGGCCTGTTCGGGCCTGTCCATGATCTTGGGTACGACAATTGCCGCGAGGATGCTGAGTATGACTACGACAACCATCACCTCTATTAGGGTGAAGCCCTTGAATTTTAAATAATTTCTTGTTTTAAATCCGGTTTTGGCGTGAACCGGCAAGGAGGGAGTTACTCTATGTGCTGCATTTAATATCATGGTTTCAAATCCGCAAAAAAATATATCTGTATGATGGTGGGCTATTATCGAGGGAATCCGTTATGGAATCTAGATTCATCTGTAAATCCGGTTCGAAGAGGTGAATCAGTTCACCATCCCATATACTATTGATTGGCCATTGCCTATCCTGATAATCAATATTATTGTTAACTTACTGAATAATAATGCATTCACCTGTTTGCATAGGGGTGCCTGTAAATGAATGTACTAGTAAGTATTCAGGATAATACGTACACCAATGCAGGTAAAAAGTTCATTTGCATGTCTGTGTGGGAATCTCTATAGAGGATTAGCTGCTTGAGTATCGGAATCATCGGTTATGCCATATCGGCCACACTATTCCTGCTCTTCAGTGTGATGCTTGTGACCAGCTGGCGCGGGCGAATAGAGGGGATCTATTTGCTGACGGCTTCCGTGACCACAGCATGCTGGGCGCTGGCGGCTGTTGCTTTGCAAGTGGACGAATCCGTCCTCACCAGAACCGTCTATCAAATCTTCGAGATAGCAAGAAATATTGCATGGTTCGTTTTCCTGTTCCGCCTACTGTTTAATTTGCAAAAGGCCTGCGGCAACAACCTACGGAATCTGGCTTACATTCCAATCGCCATACTCATCGGATCAACCGTAATGATTGTAGTCGAGCCGATTTCCCAGCTCTTCCCTGTGCCGATTGGTCCAGAGGGCTTTGCAAGTTACCCGTTAGTGGGTTATCTGGGATTCGCCATAACCGGACTGACCCTGATCGAACAACTCTATCGCAGCACAAGACCTGAGATGCGTTGGGCCGTCAAATATCTCTATCTCGGGATGGGCGTCCTGTTTGTCTACGATTTTTTCCTTTACGCTGAAGCATTGTTGTTCAATCGGGTGGATACCACGCTGTGGCAGGCGAGGGGACTGACCAGTGCGCTCGCTGTGCCTTTTGTGGCGATTGCGGCAACCAGAAATCCCAGCTGGTCCGTGCGTGTCTTTGTCTCGAAACAGGTGGTATTTCATGCCACCACAATCATCGCCGCAGGGGCCTACCTGGTGACGATGGCGGCGGTTGGCTACTACATCCGCTTTTATGGGGGAAGTTGGGGTAAAGCGACTCAGGTTGCCTTTGTATTCGCAGGTGTCATCTTTCTCATTACGGTATTGTTTTCGGGTAACCTGCGTTCAAAGTTAAAGGTCTTTGTCAACAAACACTTCTTCAGCTACAAGTATGACTGGCGTGACGAGTGGTTGCGGGTTGTACAGACACTCTCCAACGGTAGAGGGGGTAAGGAGATCCGTATCCGGGTGATACAGGCGATCTCTGAATCAATCGATGCAGGTGGGGGATACCTCTGGATGTCGGATAATGCTGGCAGTTACCAGTGTGTCAGTCACTGGCAAGTGTCAGCGAACAATATCTTATTCGATTCAAATGATTCATTGGTGACATATTTTTCCAATAGTGACTGGATTATCGACGTCGATGAATACAAACAGTTCCCAGAGCGCTATGAAAGCCTGAAACTTGATGACCAGCTTATAGCTATTGACAATGCCTGGTTGATCATACCCATCAAACACCACGAACAGCTTCTTGGCTTTGTCTTATTGACACAGCCAAAGCTGACCAAATCGGTCAATTGGGAGGACAGGGATCTCATCAAGGCTGCGGCGAAGCAGGCGGGCAGTTATCTTGCATTGTTACAAACCTCGGAGGCATTGAATCAGGCCAATCAATTCGAGGCCTTCAACAGGCTCTCGGCGTTTGTGGTACATGACCTGAAAAACCTGATTGCCCAATTGGAATTGGTGGTAAAGAATGCTGAACGGCATAAAAACAATCCTGAATTTATGGATGATGCGGTTAAAACGATTGGCAATGCAGTCAGTAAAATGGGACGATTGCTTACCCAGTTGAGGCAGGGAAGGTTCGAATCAACAAAATCAAAAGAATTTTATGTGGAAGAATCGGTTGCGCAGGCTGTTAATCAACTTTATGCCTATTTGCCCAAGCCGCGACTTACGATCAATGCCAATTTCCTGAAAATCATCGCCGATAAGGATCGTTTCACCGCCATCATGGTGCATATGATAAAAAATGCACAGGAAGCGTCGCAGGAAGATGGTAAGGTCGATGTGACCGTGGACCGGGTCAACAACTATGCAGTGATTACGATTGAGGATAATGGGGTTGGGATGGATGCATTGTTCATTAAGGAAAGGTTGTTTCGGCCGTTTCAAACGACAAAAGGAAATGCCGGGATGGGAATTGGTGTCTACGAAACCAGGGAGTACGTGAATTCCCTGAATGGCAAGATGAAGGTGGAGAGCGTTAAGGGTGTTGGAACCAAGTTCGAGATCAGTATACCGCTTGAGGTTGCGGGACAAGCAATCGATAATCACATATCGACCACGGCAGAGGCGTAGTTGTGAGTAAAGCTACTAACCAGATGAAATCGCTAATAATAGTTGAGGATGATCCGGGACTCCAGCGTCAACTCAAATGGAGTTTTGACGGATATGAGGTGCATATCGTCGGTGACAGGAAGAGTGCCATCAACTGTCTGAGGAAGACATCAGCGCCTGTGGTTACCCTTGATCTCGGTTTGCCGCCCGACCCGACCAATGTCAGCGAGGGATTCGCCACATTGCAGGAAATATTGAATTTAATTCCTCAAACAAAAGTCATAGTGGTGACGGGTAATGACGATCGTGAGAATGCCCTGAAGTCTATCGAATTGGGCGCCTATGATTTTTATCAGAAACCGATAGACCCTGACGTATTGCGGGTTATTATCGAACGCGCATTCAATGTACATGGTCTGGAAGATGAGAATCGCAGGCTACATATCATGCAACGCAATTCACCACTGGATGGTGTTATCGCAAACAGTCCGGAAATGCTGGAAATATGCAGGATAATAGAGAAGATAAGCCCGACGGATATAACAGCACTTCTGCTGGGCGAAAGCGGGACCGGTAAAGAGGTGCTTGCCAGGGCCATCCATGCCCTGAGCGACAGAAGCGGTGAGAAATTTGCCGCCATAAACTGTGCTTCGATACCGGAAAATCTTTTGGAGAGCGAGCTATACGGTTATGAAAAAGGTGCTTTTACGGGAGCCTCGAAAAGAACGGTAGGAAAGATTGAGACAGCAAATGGGGGAACCCTGTTTCTCGATGAGATAGGCGATATGCCCATGGGTTTGCAGGCGAAAATGCTGCGCTTTCTACAGGAAAGGGTAATCGAGAGGATTGGTGGTAGGGAAGAAATACCTGTGGATGTCCGGGTGGTGTGTGCAACCAATCAGGATTTGGAAGAGAAAATTGCACAGGGTGAGTTTCGCGAGGATCTCTATTACCGAATCAGTGAAATCTCTATCAATATACCACCATTGAGAGAGCGTGCGGGTGATGCAGTGCTGCTGGCTTGGTCATTTTTAAAAAAATATGCGAAGCAGAACACTTCGAAAGTCAGCGGATTCACTAAGGAAGCATTGAAAGCCATCGAGGGCTATAACTGGCCAGGGAATGTCAGAGAGCTTGAAAACAGAATAAAACGTTCTGTGGTTATGGCTGATGACCAAATGATTACTCCCAGTGAACTGCAATTGACTGAAGGGAGCGAGGATGTGATGCCGGTCAATTTGAGAGAGGTCAGGGAGCAGGCAGAGGCAAAAGCGATAATACGGGCCATGAGCTTCGTTGGTGGAAATGTATCAAAGGCGGCTGATCTACTGGGAATCAGCAGACCAACCTTATATGACCTAGTGAACAAATACGGTCTGAAATAGATCGATTCAGGAGTTGCAGAGTGTTTTCAATACGGCCGCATTTGATGGTGGTTCTGAAATGACAAGGGCAGTGAATACCGTAAGACAATTGAACCTTTGGGCATTACTATCTGTAATCGTGCTGCAGCTTATGCTGTCCGCATGCACAGTCGGTAAGGATGACAGTGAAGCCTTGGCTTCTGCTAAAACCAGTTATGAAAGCGGACTCCATTCGAAAGCGATTATTGAACTCAAGCAAATACTTCAGAATAACTCTGCAAATACCGATGCCAGACAATTACTGGCCAGAAGTTACTTGAAAAAAGGCGACGGGATTTCTGCAGAAAAAGAGATAAAAACAGTTTTAGGCGACAAGTCGCCTACGGCCGATGTGCAACTGATCTTAATGTCTTCCTGGGAGTTGCAAGGGAAACATAAAGAGATTGTAGAGGCGTACGAAAAAGGGAGGTTTGACAGCATCGAACCTATGAGGGTGTGGGGTGTTGTCTCTCACTCTTATCTCAGTGTGGAAGATGTGGAGAAGGGAACGGTACTTGCCGAAAAAATGCTTGAGAAGGATACGGAAAGTGTCACTGCATTGCGATCGCTGGCGAAAGCGGCAAGTATGCGGAATGATGATACTGAGGCGTTGGAATATTTACAGCGTGCATTGGAGATAGATAATAAGGACTATAAGGTATGGCGTGACCTGGGATCTTTGCATGTAAAACTGGAGGATCACAGTAAGGCGGTTGAACTGTTGAAGGGTGCGCTGTCACTGATAGACGAAGATGATCCCAAGCAAGATGCGTATATAATCAAAGTCAATCTCACCCATTTGCTTTTTCACCTGAAGAGATTGGATGAGAGCGGTGTATATATTCGAGAGTTAGAGGCTCAATACAAAAAAAATCCATACGTTGCCTATCTCTCAGGTCTGTATGATTATTTGAAGCAGGATTATGAGAGTGCAGTTACCAAGTTGTCTCAGGCGCATTCAGTCATGCCCAATCACCTGCCGACAACCCTCTTGCTTGGCGCTTTGCACTTTTCTGAAAACAATTTGGAACAGGCAAATATACTGCTGACGAGATATGTCAATCAGGTGCCAACCCATCTCCAGGCCAGAAAGCTTCTTGGTGAAATCAAGTTACGACTGGATAAACCGAAAGAGGCCCTGGCTTTGCTTGAATCTGGTGGTGCCGACAGCAATGATGATCAGATATTGACCATGATTGGTCTCGCAGCCAGTCAATCGGGAGAGTATTCCAAGGGGATCGAGTTTCTTAAAAAGGCTGCGCATGTCAATCCCAGTGACACCCGCATTCGTGAGGAACTGGCTCGACTCTATATCAATCATGGGTCTGTCGATGAGGCTATATCCGAGTTGGAGGACAAATGGGAAGGAGAGTCATCGAACAGAGATACGCTGTTGATCCTTTCATATATCAAGAAACAGGATTTCGACTCTGCGCGGAAACTGTCTGATCAGCTTCTGACGCGTGAGGGTGAACGTCCTGGAGATCTCTATCTGCGGGCCATGATAGAGCTCAATTCGGGGAACAGAAACTATGCAAGGCGGTACTTTGCTGATGCAGTCAGTAAAAGTGCCGAATTCATCCCTGGCCAGTTGGCGCTGGCAAGGATGGATCTTGAGGATGGTCGTTTGATAGCTGGAAGCGACAGGCTCAATCTGGTGCTTGCCAGAGAGCCGGGCAATGTCAATGCGATGATGCTGCTAGCACAGATTAGCGAACGTTCGGGCAGCCAAAAAGAGGCACTGGCATGGTTGGAAAAAGCCGTTGAAACGGGTAAGGATTCATGGCTGCCTCGGGTCATTCTGGCCAGATACTACTTAAGAAGGAAACAGCCGGATAAGGCAGCAGTTTATCTTGATGACAAGCAGCTTCGACAGAGTAACAACCCTGCCATCATATCCCTGCTTGCCATGATCGATCAGCAGACAGGCCACTATAATCAGGCAGAGTCAACCATTAAAAAGTTGCTGGATGATAATCCGGACAGCGAGATGGCCTATTTGCAACTGGCCGATCTGCAGACAAAGAGAGGGGATCTAGAGGCTGCAAGAACTACCCTGCAAAAGTTGGATAGAAAGATACCTTTATCCATTAAAGGTAAACTATTGCGTTACAAATTGGAGTTGCGGGATAGGAATTATCAACAGGTTGAAACGATAATAGAGCAACTGCTCGATAACGATAAGACCAGGCTTGTGGGTGTGACGCTTCAAGCCAACTACCATGAAGCAAGGGGAGATATAGTTAAAGCGATCAACAGCCTGGAAGCGCATGCCACACCCAAATCCCCCTTTATCCTGATACAGCAGCTGTCAGATCTGTATATCAAGAACAAAGATTCGATGAGTGCGATCAACCTGTTGACCAGCTGGAAGAGATCTCATAAGAACAATCAGCAGGTACAGTTGGCGCTGGCGATCGTCTATCAGACGATGGAGAAAATGAATGCAGCACTTAAATTATATAGTGATCTGCTGGAGGTGAACCCGCGAAATATAGTAGCCCTTAACAATTCTGCGCTGCTAAATTTTGATCAGGACCCTCAAAAAGCGCTTGATCAAGCGAAACTTGCCTATGAAATTTCAGGAAACGCCACTCAGTCAGTAGTGGATACTTATGCCTGGTTGACTCATAAATCGGGAGATACGGCTACGGCTTTGAAAATATTGTCACCGATTATGGATACGGCCTCAGACCCGTCTATTCTTTATCATTATGCTGTTATGCTTGCAGAGTCGGACAATGTGAAAGCGGCGAAAGAGGTGCTGGTGACGCTCAGCAAAGACCATGCGGACTTCCCCGAATCAGAGGAAGCGAAGAAGCTTTTGAGTGAGATCTCTCAAATTAAGGGTTAAAATAGTTCAAGTTAACATCATTGGATATCAGGAAAGCAATATGTTATCAATAGGTTACAAGAAAATACTGGGTTTTCTCTGGGTTCTTTCAACAATCATACTGGCGGCATGCTCAAGCCCACCCGAGATGACATCTCCAGAAAATCAGGTTCCCACCACTGTCGCTGGGCCGGATTCACCGCTTTACGTGATCGGACCCGGAGACACGCTCAATGTCTTCGTGTGGGGAGACAGCGAGCTCTCAACTCAGGTGGTGGTCCGTCCGGATGGTATGATCACTACACCCCTGGTGGAGGATCTGCCTGCGAGTGGAAAAACGCCGACTGAATTGGCCAGAACCCTTGAAGCCAAACTTTCCAAATTCGTGAAATCACCCAAAGTGACGGTCAGCGTGACAGAGTTTGTGGGTCGGTATACTGAACAGGTACGTGTCGTCGGCCAGGCTTCTCAACCGCAGTCGATCAACTACAGGGATGGAATGACCTTGCTCGATGTCATTATCGCTGTGGGCGGTTTGACTGATTTCGCAGCGGGTAACAAAGCAAAGGTGGTCAGGAAGGTAAACGGAAAAACAACAGAGTATCGAGTCCGCCTTGACGATTTGATCAGAGATGGGGATATATCTGCTAATGTTAAAATGATGCCTGGCGATGTACTGATCATCCCGGAAACATGGTTTTAATACCCATCAATCACAGGAAAGCGGTTTAGATGAGCAGCATTGAGAAAGCCATTGAGCGTTTAGCAAAAACCAAATCGAATAAAGGTAATGCGAACGAATCAGCCAAGACAACGGATGTTACAAATCGTGATAAAACGATTGAAAAAGCCAAGCCGGTACTGGAGCAAACAGCGTCTGTCACACCTGCTGTGGGTGGACAGCAATCTGCCGAACCCACTATTCCTGTCAGCAGGGAGCCTGTCGCGAGAAGCAGTGCCAAGAAGATTCATCTGGACTACGAATCACTGTCTCGAGTGGGTTATATCGTACCCCATTCCGGCAATAAGCAACTCTCTGAAGAGTATCGAATTATAAAACGCCCGGTTATTATGAACGCCCTGGGTAAGGGTGCGGCGCCGATAGAGCATGGCAATCTGATATCCATTTCCAGTTCACTGCCATCGGAAGGCAAAACATTTACCGCAATGAATCTTGCCTTGAGTATATCTACGGAACTCGATTCGACCGTGCTCCTGATTGATGGTGATGTATTGCGCTGCTCCTTGAGTACGCTGCTTGGTATCGAAAAGGAAAAGGGACTTATCGATCTGCTTGAAGATAAAAGCTGTACCGTTGGTGATGTCATACTCGAAACACAAATCCCAAGGCTAAAAGTAATCTCTGCCGGAAAACGCTCGGAAAAGTCGACGGAACTACTCGCCAGCAAAGAGATGGAGGAGTTCCTGAATGAAGTGGCTGTAAGGTATCATGACCGGATCATCATTTTCGACTCTCCTCCCATGCTATCAACCAGTGAATCAATCGTACTAAACCAGCACATGGGGCAGGTCCTGGTGGTGGTGGAAGCTGGAGGGACGCCTGTTGAAGCGATCAAGGATACGCTGAGCCGTCTGGACAGCGACAAGGCAATCGGTTTGGTACTTAACAAGAGTCGGGAAGTCAAAGGCGACAATTACTACGGTACCTATTATTAAGAACTAATCCGAATCGATAACATCCGTTTGTTATATCCCTTCTTCTGACTGTTCTCTGCAATTACCGGGGGCGACTGTTTACCGCCAGTAACTCTCGTGCACCCATTCTCGATAGCAGCTGAATGGGATCAAACGAGAGTGAGTTGCCTGATTCTCACCGGAAATTACTGTTCAGCCCCTGTTTCGGCATCCAAAGCTATTATCTGATTGGCTAAAATGTGAAAATATTCCCAAAACACATATTCTCTATCCCACCAGTATTTACCCGGTTTTGTTACATGAGGGAAACGTAGAATAGCTGTAATCAGTCATTTCAAGCATATCTAACATTCTGTTATTAAAGGAAATATAGTATTTATTCTGTGGCTGTTTTCTGCTTCAGGGGAATCCGGGGCAGGCAGGAATCGTGACATTTGTCTAATCTTGTGAATCAAGGCATTAGTCTGGATAATGATGCGCGCTCGACAAAGTGCTAATACGACCTAAATTTGGCTGAGTAGAAAAACGATGAAAATAGGCCTATTGAAAGAAACAGCGGTGGGGGAAAGGCGTGTCGCTCTTTCACCGGAAATCGTCAAGAAACTGACTAATAAAGGTTTTACCATCAAGGTTTCCGCCGGCGCCGGCGAAAACGCCGATTATACTGATGAACATTATCGGGACGCAGGCGCTGAGATAGTCGCTCCCGAAGACGCATTGAATGCCGACATCCTGGTACGTGTGCGTAAGCCTTCGGCGAGCGAGGCCGCTGAACTCCCCAAGGGATCGATATTGATCGCTCATATTGAATCCTGCGAACTCGATGAAACGCTGAATACGATTCTGGAGAAAGAGATCGTCTATCTTGCGATGGAGAGAGTTCCCAGAATATCCAGAGCACAAGCTATGGATGCCCTCTCTTCGCAAAGCAATATCGCTGGTTATCGCGCAGTAATTGAAGCCGCACTCCACTACGGACGTTTTCTGCCATTGATGATGACCTCGGCAGGATCGGCAAAGCCGGCCAGATTGGTGGTATTGGGTGCCGGTGTCGCAGGCCTGCAGGCGATTGCAACCGCCAGACGACTGGGGGCCGATGTGCTCGCCTATGACGTACGTCCGGAAACCAAGGAGCAGATCGAATCCCTGGGAGCCAAGGCCATCGAACTCGATATCGGCGAGAGTGGCTCCGGTGAGGGCGGCTATGCCAAAGAGTTATCGGAAGAGGCCAAGGCGAAGCAGCAGCAAGCCCTTGCTGATGAATTGAGCAAGGCGCATATCATAATCACCACCGCTTTAATTCCCTGCCGTCCTGCACCCGTATTGGTTACCGAGGAGGTGATCAAGAATATGCGTGACGGATCGGTGGTGATCGATCTGGCAGCGGCGACAGGTGGTAATTGTCCCTTGACCGAGGCCGACAAGGTGGTTGTAAAGCATGGTGTGACGATTGTCGGTCATACCAATTACCCCTCAATGGTGGCTTCTGATGCGAGTGCCTTCTTTGGTGGAAATATCATGAATCTGCTCAATATCATGGTGGAGAAGGGTGAAGGCGGCCTGGAGCTGAAGGATCTTGAGGAAGATGAGATCACCAAGGCGATGCGCCTGAGATCCGAGTCTTAAGTCAGCTCCATGTCACAAAAACAACCTATACGAGAGTGATCCCATGCCTGACACACTGGTTGCATTATATGTTTTCGTTCTTGCCTGCTTTATCGGTTACTGGGTGATATGGGGGGTAACCCCCTCGCTGCACACACCCTTGGTTGCGCTGACCAACGCTATTTCGGGGATCATCATCGTGGGTGCCCTGTTGGTGACCGGCCTGGAGACTGCAGGTACCGCTGCTGAGATTTTTGGCTTTGTCGCGGTATTGTTGGCTTCGATCAACGTCTTTGGTGGGTTTCTGGTGACCAACCGGATGTTGGCCATGTTCAAGAAAAAAGATAAGTGAGTGCCTGACCGATGGAGATATCAGCAAATACCCAAGCGATTGCCTATCTGATTTCAGCAATCCTATTCATTCTGGCGCTTAAAGGCCTTACCCATCCGGCATCGGCACGGCGCGGAAACTATCTTGGCATGGCGGGTATGGCCATTGCCATCCTAGCCACCCTGTTCAGTCATGAAGTGCAGTCATACGGCTTCATCCTGGTCGGCGTAATCGCCGGCGCGGTGATTGGTACGGTACTGGCTGCCCGCGTGCAGATGACCGCCATGCCGCAGTTGGTTGCGGCGCTGCATAGCTTCGTGGGTATGGCCGCGGTACTGGTGGCTATCGGCACCTATCTCAACCACGATGCCGCGGGTACCCTCAACCCGGTCATGATGGGGGAGTTATCGGCGGGTATCATCATCGGTGCGATCACCTTCTCCGGTTCAGTGGTGGCGTTTGCAAAACTGCAGGGATTGGTAAGCGGGGCGCCGGTAAAATTCAAGGGACAGCATGCCTTGAATGCAGCTATCGCAATCACAACGGTCTTACTCGGTGTCCACTTTGGCATGACAGGGAGTATGACCTCGCTGGTATTGATCACCCTGCTGTCATTCGTACTGGGTTTTACGCTGATCATTCCCATCGGTGGAGCAGATATGCCGGTTATCATATCCATGCTTAACAGTTATTCAGGATGGGCTGCTGCGGCAACGGGTTTTACTCTGGGTAATCTGTTGCTGATCATTGTCGGTGCCTTGGTCGGTTTTTCTGGCGCCATTCTCTCCTTCATCATGTGCCGGGCCATGAACCGTTCCATCATCAATGTTGTGTTCGGTGGTTTTGGCAGTGAGTCGGATGGTGCGCCCAGCGCGGTGGGTGTGGCTGCCGAGAAGGGTGTCAAATCAGCCTCGGTAGAGGACGCCATCTACTGGATGGAAGATGCCAACAAGGTCATTATCGTACCG
This sequence comes from Candidatus Thiodiazotropha sp. LNASS1, assembly GCF_964212655.1. NCBI lineage: Bacteria > Pseudomonadati > Pseudomonadota > Gammaproteobacteria > Chromatiales > Sedimenticolaceae > Candidatus Thiodiazotropha > Candidatus Thiodiazotropha sp. LNASS1. The sequence continues at coordinate 4,443,677 of NZ_OZ156465.1, forward strand.
GGTTACGGTATGGCGGTGGCCCAGGCGCAGCATGCCTTGAAAGAGGTGTTGGAGCTGCTTGAAGAGCGGGATGTGACGGTAAAGTTTGCAATTCATCCAGTAGCCGGGCGTATGCCTGGACATATGAATGTGTTGCTCGCCGAAGCGGATATTCCTTATGACCACGTCCTCGAGATGGATGAGATCAACCCGGAATTCCCCACTGCCGATGTCACGTTGGTGGTGGGCGCCAATGACGTGGTCAATCCGGCAGCCAGGTCAGACTCTTCCAGCCCGATATACGGCATGCCGATACTGGATGCGGCGAAATCGAAGCAGGTCTATTTCCTCAAACGATCCATGAATCCCGGCTACTCAGGTGTCGACAACCTGCTGTTCTATCAGGACAACACTTCACTGATCTTCGGTGATGCCAAGGATACGATCGAAGGTATGGTGACAGCGCTGAAGGGTGGCGGTCATTGATCCAAAGCCTGTTAAAAGTCTACTGAATTCACTTCGAATCGGCTGCTATTTGGTGGCGCCTATCCCACCGTGCGGTGCTGGAAATCCATCATAATCTGGATGGATCCAATCCAAAGGTGTAGGGTGCGGCTTGCCGCACCGGAACCTAACGTTTATCGTGGTATATTGATACCCAACGCAGTACTAACCAAACGCTCCAGCGTGGGAATGCAGAAACCAAGTATGATTCATATAATGTCAGGATAAAGCCCATGGCGCCTGGCCGGTGCTTTTGACGATCATTTCATCAACATATTTGCAGCATTTAACTCCTCCATAGTGTTATCGTGAGCGCGACTCTCAATGATTTTCCCGATCCGTTAGAGATCAGGCATTGCATGCTGCGGGATCGGCATCGCCTCTATCGACAACTTCGCGGTCTGAGGAAACGTGAAGCCAGTGGGGGGGATTATTCACAAGGGCTGATGAAGCTCTGGCACTCCATTCGGTCGTCACAGCAGTGCCTGATGCAACGCCGTGAGAATCTGCCACAAGTCACATATCCCGAGGTGTTGCCTATCAGCCAGCGGGTTGATGAGATCAAGGCGCTGATTCAGGATCATCAGGTGGTCGTGCTGTGTGGTGAAACCGGTTCGGGTAAATCGACACAGCTGCCCAAAATCTGTCTCGACATCGGTCTTGGCCTGTCGGGATATATCGGTCACACACAGCCGCGCAGGGTCGCCGCCAGGACATTGGCAACACGAGTGGCGAGTGAACTGGGCTCCACCACTGGTCAAGCGGTGGGCTACAAGGTGCGTTTCAACGATCGTGTTGGTCCCCATAGCTATATCAAACTGATGACGGATGGGATACTGCTCGCTGAAATCCAGCAGGACCCCTATCTCAATCAATACGATACTTTGATTATCGATGAAGCCCATGAACGCAGTCTGAATATCGACTTCCTGCTGGGCTATCTGAAACAGCTGTGTATCAGGCGTTCCGATCTCAAACTGATCATCACCTCGGCGACCATAGATCCTCAGAGATTCTCCGAATATTTCCATAATGCACCCATCGTAGAGGTATCGGGTCGCGCATATCCGGTGGAGGTGCGTTACCGACCGCCGGTTGAGGGGGGGGAGAACGAACGCGACGACCCGCTACAGCAGGCCATCGTGGATGCAGTGGATGAGCTGTCGCTGATCGACCGGGGCGATATATTGATCTTTTTGAGTGGTGAGCGGGAGATACGCGAGACAGCAGAGACCTTGCGCAAACACAGACTTCCCGCCACCGAAGTTCTGCCGCTCTATGCGCGACTCAGCATTGAGGATCAGAACCGGGTGTTCAAGCCCCATACGAGCCGGCGTATCGTATTGGCCACCAATGTGGCTGAAACCTCACTGACGGTACCGGGCATACGTTATGTTATCGATACCGGCTATGCGCGCATCAGTCGCTATAGTCATCGCAGCAAGGTGCAACGCCTGCCTGTGGAATGCATAGCCCAAGCTTCGGCGGATCAGCGCAAAGGCCGCTGCGGCCGTCTCGCCGCCGGGGTCTGCATCCGCCTCTTCACTGAAGAGGATTTCCAGGCCCGTCGTCTCTTTACCGAAGCGGAAATACAGCGTACCAATCTGGCCTCCGTCATCCTGCAGATGAAACTGCTTGGATTGGGTGAGATCAGTGACTTCCCCTTTATCGATCCCCCCGATCATCGTCTCATCAAGGACGGCTACCGGATACTGGAAGAGATCGGCGCGGTCGCCGGCGATCGCAGAATAACCCGTCTTGGCCAGCAGCTCGCCCGGCTGCCTGTGGATCCGCGTATCGGCAGGATGCTCCTCTCTGCGGCTCATAGTCACTGTCTGAAAGAGGTAATGGTGATTGCAGCCGCACTGAGTGTGCAGGATCCGCGGGAACGTCCGGTGGATAAGCAGCAGTTGGCGGATGAGGCCCATGCGAGATTTCGTCATGAGCAGTCTGATTTCCTGAGTTACCTCTCACTCTGGGAGGAGGTCGAGACGCAGAGAAAACATCTATCGAAAAACAAATTTCACCGCTGGTGCAAGCGGCTTTTTCTCTCCTGGAACAGGGTTCAGGAGTGGCATGACATACACCAACAATTGCGTGGACAACTGCATGAAATGGGGCTGCGTGAAAATAGTGCCGAGGCGGGCTATGAGGAGATCCATCGGGCCCTATTGAGTGGTCTTTTGAGTCATATCGGTTTAAAGAGCAACAGCCATGATTATCTGGGAGCGCGGAATACACGCTTTTTCATCCATCCCGGCTCCGCTCTCTATAAAAAGCAGCCGAAGTGGGTCATGGCGGCCGAGTTGGTGGAGACCAGCAAACTCTATGCGCGAACCTTGGCGGTGATTCAGCCTGAATGGGTTGAGAAAGCGGCGGGACACCTGGTGAAACGCAGCTACTCTGAGCCCCATTGGGAGAAAAAACGCGGCCAGGTTGCCGGCTATGTGAAAGTCGCCCTGTTCGGCATTACCCTGATTCCGCGCCGTAAGATCAATTTCTCACCCATCGATCCGGTGGTCGCCAGGGATATTTTCATCCGCTCGGCGTTGGTGGACGGGGACTTTTACACTCGAGCGCCGTTCTGGCGTCACAATCAGACGTTGATCGAGGCCATTCATGACCAGGAAGCCAAATCGAGACGGCGGGATATTCTGGTGGATGAGGAACGTATCTACAGTTTCTACGATCAGCGGATACCCGAGGGCATTTCAACCACACCCGGATTCGAAAAATGGTTGCGACAGCAGTCCAAGCAGCAGTCGAAACGCTTATATATGGATGAGTCCGACCTGATGAGGGACGGTTCGCAACGGATCTCCAGTGAGCAGTTTCCCGATCATCTCGATATCAATGGTATGCGACTGCCCCTGGAGTACCAGTTCGATCCCGGGAGTGCACAGGATGGCCTTACGCTGATTGTTCCACAGGATGTACTGAATCAGATCACCGAGGCGCGTCTGCAGTGGCTGGTGCCCGGATTGCTGAGAGAACGTGTGATTTCTCTGATCCGCGGATTACCTAAATCTCTAAGGCGTTCATTCGTACCTGTTCCCGAATATGCCGACGCCTGTCTTGCCGATCTGCCGGACAGTGACAGGCCCCTGATACAGGTACTGGGAGAGCGATTGAAACAGCTCAGCGGAGTCCATATCCCCGAAGATGCATGGACTGAGGAGGATATTCCCGTTCACTTGCGCATGCGGGTGCGGGTTGTCGATCGGGGTGGGTCCACTTTGGAGCAGGGGCGGGATCTGGCAGGTATGAAGCGGCGGCATGCGGGGCAGACGCAGGCGCAGCACCGGCACCTCAACTCCCCCGGTTTTGAACGCAACGGTCTGAAGGATTGGGATTTCGACAGGCTGCCGAAACAGTTGGGAATAGAACAGGGAGGAATCACACTCCAGGGCTATCCTGCCCTGGTGGATGAAGGGGAGAGCGTAGCGATTCGTCTGCTCGATGCCGAGAGCAGCGCCTTGCGTTCCCACAAGGAGGGGGTGAGACGGCTGATAATGTTGAAAATGCCCAAGGAGATGAGGTATCTGCGTAAAAACCTCGACCAGCTCGACCGGATGCGCCTGCTTTACGCCAAGGTGCCTGCGGTGGAGAAAGATCGGGAAGACGGAGAGCATCGGGATCTTGAAGATGAATTGGTATCGTTCATCGTCGATCGCACATTTCTCAACCAACTCCCGGAGATTCGCGATGGTAAGCGCTTTGAAGAGCGGCTGAGCAGCAGGCGGGGAAGACTGATGCAGCAGGCGAACAGCAGTTGTCAACAACTGCTGGAGATACTGGAACTGAGCCATCAAACCAGAAAAGCGATAAGCGCAATCACCCAGGTCAACTGGATGAGCTCTGCAATGGATATGCGGCATCAGCTGGAGCGTCTCGTCTATCGTGGTTTTCTGCAACATGTGCCGGATGAACGGCTCAGCGACTACCCCAGATACCTTCAGGGTATTTCGAAACGGGTCGACAAACTGACCCATGCCGCGGCACGAGACCGGCAGCGTATGCATGAAATGGCGGAACTGCAACAGCGATGGGAGCAGTGGGATCAGCAATGCAGGCAGCGTGGACGGGTTGACGATCGCATCGAGGAGATCCGCTGGGGATTGGAGGAGTTGCGCATTTCCCTGTTCGCCCAGGATCTGGGAACCGCCTATCCCATCTCGGTCAAACGCCTACTGAAGCGTATCAAAGAGATGGGACTCTAATCCCAGCCCCATCATATCGATTCCAGGTCAAATATTCCTATCGACTCTCCACTGTCATCAGACTGTCATGGAACGCTGTTAGAGTTAGCTGCGTTGGAATGGTTTTAGAGAATGCCTATACCGGTTAACTGAATAGAGGCGGACTCAGTGTGGAATCGTTCCGTTTTTCCAGTCTACAGCCTCAATGATAGAGGCCTTCAAGGTGGGTGTTCACCCACCTTTTTTTCGTTCTGAAGAGAGGGCACCAGGCCCTGATCACTCGCTTGCCGTAACGCTACGTCGGTGCCCAAAGCAGGAGCCGTTAATCGCCAAGACCGTCGTGGCGGGAGATCATGGCTCAAATCACAGGCGAAGCCATCATCCCCTTGGTGTTAAACAGGCGCTATGTTATTGTTCCCACTTAATAAATATTCATGCGGAGGAGACCATGGCTGGATGTTACTGTGGATCTGGTGTCGCTTATGAGAACTGTTGCGGACCAATCCATGAGGATGCTGCAAAGGCGGATACAGCCGAGAAACTGATGCGTGCACGTTACAGTGCGTTTGGCGCCAGAAAGGCGGAGTTCCTACATCAATCCCTGCACCCGGATCATCGTCATGATCACGATATTGAAGCCACACGGCGATGGGCGGAAAATGCCGAGTGGCTGGGCCTGCAGATTATGGATGTTCAAGGTGGAGGAGAGGCCGACGAAGAGGCTAGTGTGGAGTTTGTCGCCACCTATAAAGAGGGGGGGATGGTCAGGCCGCATCATGAAATCAGCCGTTTTCTCAAACAGGACGGCGTTTGGTATTTTGTTGATGGTCAGCTTGTGGCGCCGAAAACCGAGAAACGCCACCAGCCGAAGGTCGGCCGGAATGATCCATGCCCCTGCGGCAGCGGCAAGAAATATAAAAAATGTTGCGGCGCATGAACCGGAGAATCATTTGATTTCAAGTTTATCCGTTTTTTGCCGACAATTGCCCTAGATCGACATAGGAAAGGATTGCGTGAAACCAAGATCAATCAGCGCTAAGCATGCTTTAAGGCAGCTGCTCCTGATGGCAGTCTGTTTCTGCGTGCCTATGTCGGTAAGTGCAGAGATTTATAAGTATCGGGGTAGTGATGGCAGCATCCATTTCACCGATAAGCCGATGAAGGGCAACTATCGCCTGTTGTGGCGTAGCGGGAAGAAGAAACGTAATAGTCGAAGCAACTACAGTTTGGCGCGTCTGCGCAAAAACAAGGCTGAGCTGACACCGATAATCGATGATATTGCCAGACAGCTCCATCTTCATCCGGGATTGCTGCACGCGGTGGTGATGGTCGAGTCGGCCTACAATCCGAAAGCAATATCCAGCAAGGGTGCACGCGGATTGATGCAGTTGATGCCGGCTACCGCAAATCGCTACGGCGTCAATGACTCCTATGACCCAAAACAGAATCTTCAAGGCGGTGCTCAATATTTGAAGGACCTGCTGAAGCTGTTCGAATTCGATATCAAACTGGCTCTTGCGGCGTACAATGCGGGTGAAAATGCGGTGTTCAAGTACGGAAATACGATCCCGCCCTACCCGGAGACGCAAAACTACGTGAAAAAGGTTCTTCACGAGTTTGAACGCAACCGCCTAGCTATGCTCAATTAGGGCCGATTGGACTAGTGTCAACGAGCCCCGGATTACCTGCGGCAATTCCACCGATCTAACTACTGTTTGTGCTCCTGGCTCAAGGGCTGAACAACACAATTCACAACTAATGGGTAAAAACCTCTCGAATTTGCTGAACTGGACATGGTGTCTGCCGCAGACGCTGATGGGATGTTGTTGGTTGGTTACGGTGAGGGGCTTGCTGGACAGGGAGGCAGAAGATCTTGGCGCATGGCAGGGGGTACGCGCCATACGTTATAACAAGCTGCAGGGTGGTGTCAGTTTGGGGCCCTTTCTATTTTATCAGGCAACATACAGCGGCGACACGCTGCTCTATCATGAGTATGGTCACTACCGACAGTCTCTGTTGCTCGGCCCGCTCTATATTCCGTTAGTCGGCTTGCCCTCATTCAGCTGGGCGATTATGAAAAAGGCGGGATTCTTTCAAGGGATTCCGTATTGTGCCTTCCCCACCGAGCGGTGGGCGGATCAGCTGGCGCAATCATGTCTTGAGTTGGAGAATTGAAAATCCATGCTAGGGTTTGTAGGGTTAGTGGTAAAAAACAGAACATTGAATCACAGACTTAAGGCTGAGGTGGATGATGAAAAAGTTGCTGCAACTGCTCTTGATGCTCTCTGTTGCACTTATATTAAGTGGATGCCCTGGTGATGATGACAATGGTGATAGCGGAACCACTACGGACAGCGGTGACTCAGGAGGCGATAGTGGGGACGCTGGCGACGATAGTGGAGGTGATTCCACCGGTGATGGTAGCGGTAGCATTTCAGGCAATCTGGTACTGCAGGCAGCGGACCTTTCCAGTGTCACACCATGTCCGATGCAGGATATCCTGACTGACGCCAGCGCCATCTCTGCCTTGCGAACCGCATTGGAGTCAGGCACCTTGCTCTATCTTGATGTTCCCTTCAACGGCAGTGACAGCGATATCTATCGCAAGAAGTGCGGTCTCGAGGGCTTTTGGAATCCATCCGACAACACCGATGAGATAAGCCTTTCGGCCATTGGCCTCGATCCGGCAGACGCACCGAATGTCACAGATCTTGTGTTGTTCGGCAACGCCGGTATTTGTACCGATGATTTCAATAATAGCAGTTTCGGTGTTGGCGAGGGTTTTCCCGTGGCGGGCACCTACCGCAAAGAGATCAAGGCGGCCCATCAGGGTACCACCTATCACCTGCGATTCAGGGCGGTGGTCAGCGGCAGTTCAGCCGGTAACACTTTCACATCGGAGGGTATTACACCTTCGACGGGGCTGAGAACGCTGATCTACAGCGTAGACGGTGCCGAAACACCGCATGACGGGGTGTTTTCAGCCCTCGTCAACGCCATGAGCGCCAGTACGAGCGCGGCGCCCGGCGCAACCATAGAGGTAAGGAAGAGCGCGGGAGGAGCGGTAGTCTTTACTGCGGTTATCGAGGTGATTTGCGTCTCAACAAGTTGATGGCTGCGGGCAGGAGTGTCAGATCCATCAGCAGGGCAAGGGCCATGCCGAAAGCCAGCAGGAGAGCTATCTCCTGGTTGGCTTGAAGTGAGGACAGGCTCAAAGTGGCGACACTGAGACACAACATCACCGTTGTCGTCGTCAGCGCCGCACCGCTCCTGAGGGCATTGCGACGCAGGATGAAATTCAGTGATGCCGGTGATTTGCGGTGCCACAGCAGATGAATTGAATCGTCGACCGCGAGGCCGAACAGCATAGCCGGAACTCCCAGCAGGGCGAGTGACCAGTCGACGCCGGTCACTCCCATACAGCCGACAACGAGCCAAAGCGGCAACAGGGTTACAAGCAGAGCGGGGGCCACAAGGCTGATCTGGCGAAACACCAGCCAGAGAAGCAGCAACACACCGGTGAGCGAGTAGAGTAAGCCGTTGACCGCCCCCGACACACCGAGTGATTCCACCGCCGGATAGAGATAGCCGGGACCATCGAAGACCAGCCTGTGATGACCCAGCATGGTTCGATCGAAATTTTCCAGCCAGGCGACGATTTCCCTTTGCCGTGCCTGATCGAGGGATGAGAAGAAGACATCCATTCGGGCCACGCCGCTGTCGTCAATCAGCTCTTTCCATTGATTCGGACTCGTGGTGTCTTCGAGACACGGCTGATCACAAACCGTTTGTACTATCGCGGCAGGCAAGACAAGACGTGACTCAGGTAATTTAGTTAGGTAATCAGTGGTGGCGTTTAAGGCGTGCAACAGACGCTTCCTGTCTTCACCGCTGGGTTTTTCCGCGGCCAAATAGATGGTAAAGGGACGTAAGTCACTGTTTAGAGATTGCTGCAGTTTCTCGGTGGTTTGGCTCAGTGGATGACCATGGGAAAAGATATTCGGGAATGGGGTTTCGAGCGTAACCCGAGTGGCAAAGGGGGTTAGCGATGCAGCAAACAATATCCACAATACCAGTGTTGATAGGGGGTGCCGGAGAGCAGCTTTGACAAGCGTATGGCACATGGCGGCTATAGGACTGATGGTGTATCTCTGTGAGTGCGCTGTATTTTCATGATTCAGCAGCAGCCAGCCGAGCAGGAAGGTAAACACAATAGCAAGCAGTGTACCGGCGGCTGCGGTCAAACCGAAACTGCGCAACAGCGGGGAGTCGCCTTGCAGCGCAAGTGCCCCAAATCCGATAAACGTCGTCGCCGTGGTGACTGCGCAGGGAGCGGCCAACTCGCGAACGGCCCGCTGGAAGCAACGGGACAAGCCACGTCTGCGATGGGATTCGATGCGTTCGACCAGATGTGCCGCATCCATCGAGGATACTGCCCAGACCAATGGTATCACCGCAAGCAGTAAGGCGTTGAAACCGCCATGCAGGCTTAGATTGAACAACAGCAGAGTGGTCGTGGTCGTCACACTGGCTGTTAAAAAAATGAATGCCGGCGCCGCCAACGACCAGAATGCAAGCAAAGGGACTGCAATGATAATAATGCCCAGCAGGGGGGTAATAAGAACCAGATCATCGGTGGCGGCTTGCCAGGATGCGCTGCGAACCAATTCGGGTGCAAACAGCTGACTCTGTTTGACGGCGACGGGTGTCAGATTTTCAGCAAGCTTTGTCGCTAACGCTTGGTAGAGCGATACATGAGCCTCCGCTTGATATTTGGAAGTGCTGCGCCAGAAAAGGATTGTATCGGAACGATCCTGCTCACCGTTGCTGCAATCTGCCAGGGTGAGTCTGACGGCGACGGATGGATCGCTCGCAGGCGGTGAGGATATACAGAGCATCCGCAGATCTGGGATCGATTCGTGGATTTGTCTCAGGAGACGTTTTCTTGATCCCAGTTGCAGCGTTGCCGGGAGATTCAGCAGTGCGAATTGCGCATGACTGTTCAGCGAATCACGAATCTGTTTCGATTTTGCGAGGGTTTGGGGCGGCAGCAGTTGTTCGACAGTCGGGGTCGGCGATGGTTGGAACCATGTCGACATGACGGCCCATACCGTGATCATCAGAACGGTTGCAAAGGTGAGGCGGAGATTCATCCGAATGGCCGCTCCCGGATGGTGTCAGGGCGAATCTCTCAGTTGATCCGCGCAGGGCCTATAGCAATGCTGAGTACTAATTTGAATGCCAGTCAAGGATGAGCTCATCAATGATCAATACATCATCGGGATTGATGTCAATGATATGGAAACCGCTCCAGAAACTATCGGGTTGGGAAGCCTCGGTGCACCATACAGCTTCCGCGGTAAATGAGATCTTTTCTTGATCATTCTTCGGGATTGGAAGAATCAGATCGAGTTGATAAACCGATCCGGTAACCATGGCTTCATCGCTTAACAGCATCAGTCCTTCAGCACTGATATTGACCACACGTCCGATGTGACTGCCCGTTATTTGATCTGTAATGATCAGTACTTCGTTGGCTACTTTACGTGGGGAATGACGTTGTTCTTGCATGTAATCATTTCCTGTGTCCTTAGCGGACCTCTTTACCTTCGTTATCCTCATCATCTTGGATGAGTTCACTTGCTATATCATCTGTGGTTTTCAAGGAGCGCTGGAGCATACGTCTGATCGCATGCAATGTTCTCTCGACAAATGGATCACTGCTGTCTTCAAGGATTGTCGACTCACCTTTGAGTATCTCTTGCGCCAAAGTTCTTAACGGTTTGATGGCGGTTTGAACACCGGCTCTGTCGACAAACATACATGAAGCGGTCAATGGGCTTAGCCATGACAGTTTAACCTTTTGCAATTCACCGCTCTGCGAATCCTTAATTTCGAACCAAGTGCCGAACTTGATCTTACGCAATTTTTCCATCATTGCCTCTTCGTCTTCGGGAATCTCCTCTTCACCGGCCTTTTCAGTGGTTGATTCGGCAGGGGCGGGTGCAGGTTTGCTGGGCTCCGCTTTCAATGCGGCCTTGTCTGAAATCGGTACCACGGTATCGGAGGTCTTGGCCGATTTCATCGCTTGTTCCGAAGCCATGGATGCTGTTTCGGCATTGCTGAGCAGACCGAAAAGAACCTGGCTCTTCTCCTGATGGAATCCACCCAGGGAAGCCAGGCCTTCCTCGATGGATTTTCTCAAATCCGGTAGCGTCTTCTCCAACTCTTCGCGTTCACTCTGATCTTTGGGTTCAAACGTCCAGGCAATTTCATCAGCGATGCGAAGCGCCTCTTTCCAGTCTTCGCTCATTTCGCCGTCAGGATGGCGCAACAGGACAAAGACAAGTTTGTCTACCCAGGTTTTTTCCAGGAACTCCTTAACAGGTTGGGGGAGGTTTTCACTGAAAGAGCGTGCTCTCATCTCCTGGGACGCACGTTGCCTGGCAATGTTCAGCTTTTCTCTGCCCTTGATGGAATCCTGTGCACGTTTTTCAAGAATGTCAGACTTGCGCCTGAACTCATCCATACGCTTCTTGAATGTCTCCAGCAGTGTGCCGAACAGACTGACATTATCGGAAAACTCTTTCAGCACCCGGTCTATGACATTCTGCATATCGGGGTAGATACCCCTTTTCAGATTGCGTTCGTCGATCCAGTGGCTGCCGGCTTCAACCAAAGAATCGAGCAGTTGTCGTGCTTCATGATTGCTGTCGGTCAGCAGCTTGCGATCAATGATCGCAACTTTGAGGTAGGGGGTGTGCAGATGACTGATCAAGGCCTTGGCTACGGCAGGGAGAACAGGATCATTCAACATATATTCGAACAGCATACCCACCAGGTCGATAGTATCCTCATCCGCAGCCTCGAGGCGGTCCGCACCAACCTCGTTATAGAGTTTATGACGCTCTTCGGCCAGTGTGTGTTTCACCCGAATCAGGAACTGTTCATCGATCTCGATATTCGAGATCCCCGCACCGGGCGCGTTGACATCCGGTATCATATCGGAACGCTGAGCCGGTTGGATGTTGCTCAGAGCGGTGACCAGATTCTCTTGTGTGGCGGGTGGTGCGCTTCCAGGCTGCCGGCCGGCGGCCTTTGCAGACGCTTCCCTGGCGGCAAGCTTCTCCGGGGAGGTGCGGCGCCGGCTGGCCATCATATCCAGAATCGATCCGAACAGCTCCTCACCCAACTCTTCCTGGGTTTGTTCCTGTTGCTGTTCAGGATGTTCCTTATCATCAGCCGATGGGCCTCCCTTAGCATCCGGCGACTTCTGAATTGCCGGCCTTAAGTGAGGTAGAACGCCAGCCTCTTTCAGGCTGTTGTTAAAGTCATCGTAGATCGATCCCAGCTGTTTGAGTACATATTTATCGAACAGGGCGAGGATGATGACTTTGATCCGCGCTTCCAAACCCAATGCATCGATAGCTTCGCTGAAAGCATGGGCCAGATGGTGGGGGCCGGAAGGGATCTGTTTGTGTTTAACGCTTCGCCCACCACTCACTACACTCAGTCTCTGACCGAGCGCATACAGCTGGGAACGATGGTGCCCCACCGTGCGGCTGATCATGTTTTCCAGTGCGGTGGAGACATCCATGGATTCATGATCGACGAGCTCCAGTTCCGTATCCTCGTCTAGATCGGAAAAGCCGTCGATCTCAGGTTGGTCATGCCAGAACTTATCGAATCCTTCACTCAACAGTTCCCGAAACTCATGTTCGACCAGGCCATGTCTGTTACGGATCATTGCCATGGCCTCGAAAAAGCGATTTTGAATCTCGTTGGTCTCAGCCTTTTGGGCAAAACTGGTAAGTGCTTTATCGGAGTTGTTGAAAAGCTCTGTCAGGAGTGCGTTTATGTAGACAATTACCGTGTCTTTACAGCGATTCAGCACTGGCTGAAACTGACTCTGGTATTTGTTTCTTCTATCCTGTATTGACACGTCTAAAGGATCCTTAAGTGAATCTGTGGCGATACCCAAAAAGAGGTGGTATTGCTAAAACTTGATTTTTCTAGAGTTTGCTGCATTTACAATAGCTAAAGAGTAGCACGAAGAGTGCCTAAGATGAACAATCTGATGTCTCTCATATCACTGTGCCCCAAGGTTTTATTACAAATCCTCACATTCCCGATACAGACACTGTCGGGTCGCTACGTATAACAACATCTCAATCGTCTCCAATGATTTGCTCACTCGATTCCGTCGGTGAGAGCAACTGTTCCCCCTGGCCGACGCTGTTGGCGAACACCATGCGATAGCTGATATCGTCACTCAGGGCATGTGCAGCACGTAGTTTATTCACCTTTTCCTTGGCGGATTTGTACTTTTCCTCTTCGTCGAGGTATTCCAGGCTGTTATCAGCTGAAACTTTGAAAATGTAGAAAGGCATGTTTACAGCTCCGTCCTCGTCCGGTGGAGGTCAAGATTCCGTTATGAATGTCGATAACAATGGATGTATACCATAGTCGACACTGTATACAAGCCAGCATCATAACTGAGTCCGAAGTGGAACAGTACAACAATACCCCTTGTATATCAGTGAATTATTACCTGACAGATAGGGATGTTGAATATGTCGCCCTGAGGTGAAAAAACATGACTCCTCAACAACTTGTGATCGAGATAGAAAGCTTGGTTTCGCTGCCTGACGTTTGTGTCAAGGTGAATCGGCTGATCGATGCCCCGAACTACTCGGCTGCAACCCTGGGTGAGATTATTTCCCAAGACACTGATCTGTCAGCCCGTCTGTTGCGGCTTGTTAACAGTGCATTTTTCAATTTAAAGGCCCCGGTGGAGACTATCTCCAGGGCTGTCACGATCATTGGTACGAGCGAGCTGCGCGATCTTGTGATGGCCACCACAGCGGCCCGGATTTTCACCGGTATCCCGGGCGATCTCGTGGACATGACCGAATATTGGCGTTATTCGATAACAGCCGGCGTAATTGCGGGTGAACTGGCCAAGCGCTGTAACGTACTGCACAGCGAGCGCCTTTTCGTGATGGGGGTATTGCACGATATTGGCCGATTGGCGATCTATCTGAAAATGCCCCAAGAGTCGAGAGATATTCTTTTGATAACCGGCGGCGACGATACCCTGTTACCGGATGCGGAGAATGATGTCCTCGGTTTTACTCATATGGATGTCGGTGAAGCCTTGTTGAGGAAGTGGAAATTGCCCGAGAGCATCGTTTCCGTTGTTGCACACCATCATCGACCGGCATCCACACAGGTTTTTCAGCTGGAGACCTCCTTGATTTCCCTCGCTGCATTATTGGCTTATGCCGAAATCAGTGGTGTCGAGTGGTATGAAACCGTTGAACTGGTGGAGCCAGTGGTCTGGAAACAAACCGGTCTGGAGCCCGAGCAACTGGAGGCCGTAATGGAACAAATGCCACACAAGGTCGGTGAGATCATGGATGTGGTGTTAGGACCGAAAGTCAGACCGTTGAAAAGCCAACCCCATTAACGACTCCGCGTAATTCGCAGATAACAGGCCCCAGGCAATAAGGCGGTTTGCCTGTCGCGGTGATTTATTCAGGACACGGACTCAGTGATTGAGTCTCAAACAGGTTAGAATACGGCCTCATGTTGAGGCTCTACCAATCAAACCATCTTGAATCGCTTGCGGCACGCCTGTCCGGACTGCTTGCCGAGCCGGTGGGTGAGGCTCTGCAGCAGGAGCAGGTGATCGTTCAACACCCGGGCATGGCCCGCTGGCTCTCATTGCGAATCGCCGGTCATCTGGGGATTTGCGCCAATCTCTCTTTTCCGCTGCCCGCAGCATTTATATGGCAGCTTTTTCACGCCCTGTTGCCGGATGTGCCTGACTATGATCGTTATCAGCCAAAACGTCTGACGTGGCGTATCTACAGACTGCTCCGGGATGTCGATGAGAAATTGACAGATCCTTCGGTCACCGGCTATCTGGCTGGAGCGGACGATATTAAGCGCTTTCAGTTGGCGCAACAGCTGGCCATGCTGTTCGATCGATATCTGATCTATCGGCCAGACTGGATTCTCAAATGGCAGCTGGGAGAGGCGGCTACCGAAGGTGATGAATGGCAGGCCGGTCTTTGGCGCCGTCTCACGGAGGAAGATGCGGTTCATTGGGTGAGCCTGCAACTTCAGTTGAGCAGGATGTCGACAACCTCTTTTCAGAAGATCCTGCCGCCGAGGGTGTTTGTCTTTGGTGTTCCCACCCTCTCTCCTGGCTACCTGGAGATCATTCGACACGTCGCATCGCTGATTGATGTTCATCTTTTTCTGCTAAATCCCTGTGAGGCCCACTGGGCTGACATCGTCTCACCCAGTGAGCAGGCACAGTTGGCTCTGCAGTCGCGGGAACAGGCGCTCTACCTGGAAGTGGGCAATCCGTTGCTTGCCACAATGGGTCGGCAGGGGCGGGACTTTTTTGCTGCCATCAACGAGATGGATCCGGGTGGTGAGGAGCTCTACCAAAGGCAACATGACGATCTGTTGTTGCATCAAATGCAGAATCAGATATTGACTTTGAGTGAGCCGCAATCCGGATGCTCAACGGACGGTTCCATCACGCTCCATCGCTGCCACAGCCCGATGCGCGAGGTTGAGGTGCTCTACGATCAACTCCTGGCGCTGTTGGAGGATCTGCCGGATCTGACAGCGTCGGATATTCTGGTGATGACACCGGATATTGACCGTTATGGTCCTCTGATCAAGGCTCACTTCTCAACGCCGGGCAGCCGTCCGAAGATACCCTTCAGGATCAGCGGTGGCGGTCTGCTACAGAACAATCCACTGGCCACGGCTCTGCTGGAAATTGTTCAACTCCCTGGATACCGCTACCCGGTCGGCAGTGTGCTCAATCTGCTGGAATATCCGGCCATACGTCGTCGCTTCGGATTGGATGAAGAGGGAGTCGAACGGGTGACTCAATGGCTGAATCAGGCTGCTGTCCATTGGGGACGTGATGGCGAGAGCAAGCATTCCCTTGGATTGCCGGCGGAACAGAGTAATACCTGGCGGGCAGGGTTGTGGCAACTCCTGCTGGGTTATGCAATGCAGGGAGATGCGGGAGAGCTTTGGCACCACCACTATCCATTGGATGCGGTGGAGGGGTCGGAGGGTCAATGGCTCGGTGGACTGCTGGCGTTTTGTGATGCCCTTTTCGCGCTGGAAGATCAGCTCTTGATCGATCGGTCATCGCAGGCGTGGGTAAACTTCCTGATCGGGCTCACGGAGCAGTTCTTTTCTTCCGATGAAGAGAGTGAAGCACAACTCGAGTCGGTCAGAGAGGCTATTCATGCATTGGCCCAGGAGATGCAACAAGCGGGAATCGAGGAGCAGATTCCGATCGCACCGATCCGATATCGCCTACAGGAGCTGTTGAATATTTCAGTGGATCGGGGCTTTATGGGCGGTGGTGTTAATTTCTGTGCCCTCGCACCCATGCGAAGCCTGCCTTTTCGTGTGATCGCGCTGATCGGTATGAACGACGAAGCCTTTCCCCGCCAGCAGCCGGAGTTGGGATTCGATCTGATGTCGAGTGCCTTTCGTCGCGGAGATCGGTCACGAAGAGTGGATGATCGCTACCTCTTCCTGGAGACACTGATCTCTGCACGGGATCGTCTTTTAATCAGTTACGTCGGACGCAGTCAGCATGACAATACCCTGCTTCCACCCTCCGTCGTGGTGGATGAGTTGTGCGATTCTCTGCAACTGATGGTGGCTGAGTCCGGCATGAAGGAGATCATTTTCGACCACCCTTTACAGCCCTTCTCACGGGACTATTTTTTTGCTGACAGCACCCTCTTCAGCTATTCAGCGGAGATGTACGAGGCGGCAATGCGGGTCGGCAGTGGTGATCGCAATGAGCTTCCTCTGGTAGCGACGCCCCTGGTCGAAACAGAGGGGGATGGGCTGATCGATTTGCAGCGGTTTCTCCACTTTTTCACCAATCCGCTGAAAGGATTTGCCGATATCCGCTTGAATCTCGACCTCGAACAGGCGGAGCAGCTTCCCGAGGAGCGGGAACCATTCACCCTGGTGCGTTTCGATAGGTTGGCACTGGAACATGAGCTGGTGGAGTCTATGCTGGCGGACCAGAGCCCCGAAACATTGTATGAACAATTACGCGCCCGGGGACGCCTGCCGCACGGTATGGCCGGTGAACAGACGTTTGGGCAGATGCAGGGCCGTGCAGCGGCAATGGTTCAACGCATTCAGGCGCTTGATAGCGGCGATCTACTGCAACCCTTGGAGGTTGATCTTAAGTTCGATGAACACCATCTGGTCGGCCACCTTCACGGTGTCACCACAGGGGGGCTGCTTACCTATAGTACGGATCGCCTCTTCCCCTACCAGATGGTCAGGCATTGGATAAGACATCTGTTGTTGAATGCCCTCAATCCACCTGGGGTAACGCCAATGACATGTCTACTCGAGGGGGACAGAACAGGTCACTACAGGTCCGTGGAGGAGGCGAAGGTTCATCTTGAGACGCTGATCCGGCGCTATCGCCAGGGTCTGCAGTTGCCGTTGTCGTTCTTCCCCGCAACCGCCTGGATCTATCAGGAAAAACTTGAGCAGGGTGGTGAGGAGGTGGCCCGTAAGGCGGCGCGACAGCGTTGGTTTGGCAACCGGTTTCAGCCAGGTGACGTGGATAAACCCTACCATCGTCTGTTGCGGCCGGACCGGCCCGCCCTCGATCAGGCATTCTTCGACACCAGCAGGGAGCTCCTGCAACCATTGATGGACCATCTGGAGTGGCAGGGATGAGTATGCGGATCGAATCGGTGGCCTTGCAGGGTTTCAATCTGGTGGAGGCAAGCGCCGGCACCGGGAAGACCCATACCTTGACCGGCCTCTATCTTCGGCTGCTGCTGGAACAGGACCATAGTCCGGAGAGGATCCTGGTGGTGACCTATACCAAAGCGGCAACGGCAGAACTGAAGACACGGATTCGCCAGCGTCTTATCGATGCGCGGTCGCTGACGGATGGCGGTACAAGTGCCGATCCCCTGCTGCATAGCATCCTCGACAACATAGAGGACAAAGCGCGGGCCCGCAGGCGTCTCGATCTGGCGATTGCCGGCTTCGACAGGGCTGCTATCTATACCATCCACGGCTTTTGCCAGCGCGTACTGACTGAACAGGCATTCGAGACCGGGCAGGCATTCAACACCAATCTGGTAACGGATCAGGCTGATCGACTGCTGCAGATTGCTGATGATTACTGGCGACGTGAAATCAATCAGCTCCCCGGTCAGCTGCTTCAGGCCCTGCGTGACCGGATAGATACCCCCGAGGCATTGCTCCAGCGCATGCGTCCCGCTCTGGGCAAGCCTTACCTGCAGGTCAGGGCTTGTGATTGGCCGGAAGGCATTGGGTCGCTGGAGCTGCAGGCCAATCAGCTCCAGTCCGAAGTCAGGTCGTTGTGGCAGGAGCAACGCGATAGCATCCTCGCGCTACTCAGCGACACACAGGTGATGAAGGGAAATCTCTACCGCCGGGCATGGCTTGAGGGTTGGGGTGTGAAAATGGACCAATGGCTGCAGGCCACGGTCTTTCAAAGACCCTTCGACAAGGCCGAACGGTTTACGTCGGAGAGTATCGAGGCTGCGATCAAGCCTGGACAAGCGGCTCCTCGGCATCCCTTCTTCAACCGGTTTTCCCGTTATATGGCCTGTGTCGAAGCGTGCGCCGATGCCTTCGACAAGGCATTCGTGGCTTTGCAAAAGTCTTTCTATGACTATCTTCTGGATGAGCTGCCGAGACGCCAGGCCGAGGCCAGGGAATGGTCCTACGACGACCTGTTGCTGCAGTTGCACGCCGCCTTGCTGGCGGACAGCGGTGGCCGTTTGAGTGGACTGTTGCGCCGGCGCTATCCTGCTGCATTAGTGGATGAGTTTCAGGATACCGATCCGGTGCAGTACCGGATTTTCGGTCAGATCTATCTCAACAGCCGGCAACCGGTATTTCTGGTAGGGGATCCAAAACAGGCGATCTACAGTTTTCGCGGTGCCGATCTGTTCGCCTATCTGCGTGCCAGAGACGAGACAGGCGCCAAACACCATACCCTGGACATCAACTGGCGTTCGACACCTGGGCTGTTGCAGGCTGTCAACACCCTGTTCGGCAGTTCACATCGGCCATTCTTCGAGCCACGCATCGGTTTTGAAGCGGTCGCGGCTGGTGACAG
The DNA here is from genome assembly GCF_964212655.1 of Candidatus Thiodiazotropha sp. LNASS1. Lineage (NCBI taxonomy): Bacteria > Pseudomonadati > Pseudomonadota > Gammaproteobacteria > Chromatiales > Sedimenticolaceae > Candidatus Thiodiazotropha > Candidatus Thiodiazotropha sp. LNASS1. The sequence continues at coordinate 4,462,541 of NZ_OZ156465.1, forward strand.
GGAGATGGCATCCCTCACGATAGCGGATGGCAGTGAGGCGCCTTTTCAGATTTGGCATCTTACCTTCGGTGAGCAGACAGGGATCGAAGAGATCCGCCAGGCTGTGGCCGATGCCACCGCCGGGGAGATTGCCCGTCTGTTGACACTCGCTTCGCAAGGCAAGGCGCGCATAGGGGACAGGTCGCTATGTGGCGGTGATATTGCCGTACTGGTGCGGACCCATGAACAGGCCTCCCGTATTGCACAGGCCTTGAGGGCGTATGGTACATCCAGTGTTCATAGTAATCAGCAGAGTGTCTACTGGAGCCAGGAGGCCGAGCAGTTGCAACGTCTGCTGCTCGCCCTGTTGGAGCCCCACAGGGGGCGTCTGGTCCGTGCCGCGCTGGCTACGCCGATGCTGGGCTGGGATGGCGCCGCCATTGATGAGATGAATCGTAAAGATGATTTGCAAAACGGATTGTTCAACCGCTTCTTTCATCATCATCGTGCTTGGCGGGACAACGGTTTCATCGTCATGATCAAGGCATTCGCCAATGAAATGGGGATCGAAAATCGATTGCTTGAGTTCTGCGACGGAGAGCGAAGGCTGACCAACTTTTACCATCTTCTGGAACTGCTGCAGCAATATGATGGCACGGCACGTCCCGGTATGGAGGGATTGGTTAAATGGTTTGCCCGCCAGCGCCAGACCCTATCCCAGGATGATGAGCATCTGTTGCGCTTGGAGAGTGACGGCAAGTTGGTGCAGATCGATACCCTGCACCATAGCAAGGGGTTGGAATACAATATTGTTTTCTGTCCCTTCTTGTGGGACCAAACTGAAGCCGGGTACGACGACAAACCCTTTCTGTTTCACGATCCGCATGAAGACTATGCGGCGGTGCTCGAACTTGGCTCAGAAGATTTTCATGACAACCGGGCCTATTTCCATGAGGAGGTTTTTGCGGAAAATCTTCGCCTGCTGTATGTGGCTTTGACGCGTCCACGTTATCGCTGTTACCTCCCATGGGGCTGGTTGAAGCAGAGCAGGCATTCAGCGCTTGGCTGGATATTGCATACCACGAATAGAGCCGATTGTCCGCAGACCCTGGCGCAGTGGCGACAACAGCTCAAGACCTTGAATCCCGAAAGAGATGAGCAGGTGTTGCGGGTTTTGGCCACAGCCGCCCGGGGTAGTATCGATATCACACCTTTACCCCATGCTGCGGAGATGGCGCAACTCACCCTGCCACTGCCGCCGGAACTGCAACCGCCGAGACGCTTTTCAGCATCCATATCAGCGGTTGGCGGTGTGGCCAGTTTCTCCTCGCTGGTTGCGGGACAGCATGAGGATAGACCGGATTACGACATCCAGACGACAATTCTGAACCAGCCTCAGGATGCCCGCCGGGGTTTCAGCGTGCATGGCTTTCCGCGCGGCTCAAGACCCGGCAGCTGTCTGCATGCGATTCTGGAGGAGCTCGATTTCATGCAGCCCCATGGGCAGGCGGTCGAGCTGATGGTGGAGGAGAAACTTATGTTTCATGCCATCGATACCCGCTGGAAGGGTGTTGTAGTCCAGTGGATGAGAGAGGTTGTAGAGACGCCGCTCAATATCGATGGTTTGACCCTGAGTCGAATCGGGGCGGGGCAACGGCTGAATGAGATGGAATTTTATTTCCCCGCGAAATCACTGCAGCCCAAGGCGATCATGGCGCTTGCACGGCATCACCATTTCTCGGACGTCGATGGGCTGATTGACGGTCTGGCGAACCTCCATGCCAGTGTGGTGGATGGCTATGTGAAGGGCTATATCGATCTGGTCTTCGAAGTGGACGGATGTTTCTATCTGGCCGACTACAAGTCCAATTGGCTTGGCAACAGCTACAGTGACTACCACCCCCGGGCTCTGACGAATGCGATGATCGAGCACCACTATACGCTACAGTATCTGCTCTACTCGCTGGCCTTGCATCGTTATCTCAAGCTACGCCTGCCCGACTACGGGTATGAGCGTCATTTCGGTGGTGTCTACTATCTGTTTCTGCGCGGTATGCAGCCCCGGAGCGGTGCTCGCCTGGGGGTGGTCGCTGAAAGACCATCACAAGGCTTCATCGAGGCCCTGGACCGATTGATCGAGGCGCGCACCGATGAGTCTTCCTGATAGCCTGTTACGCTCGCTCCACCGGCAGAATCTGCTCAACGATCTTGATCTGCATCTTGCCGAGTATCTGATGGCAGAGGCCGATGCCCCTTCGCCATCCCTCGCCCTGGCGATTGCACTCACCAGTCGTGCCACCAGCGATGGGCATGTCTGCCTCGATCTTGGCGAGCTTGCGGGAAGAGCGCTATTCGATGAAGCGGAGATGGCGGTTCAGGCCCCTGGACTGGAAGAGTGGAGAGTCGAGTTACGACAAAGCGGGATTATCGGTGGTCCCGGTGACTGGCAACCCATGATTCTGGATAGCCGGAATCGGCTCTACCTGCATCGCTATTGGGCCTATGAGCGACGCTTGGGAGACGCGTTGTTGCAGCGTGCCAGGAGTGACGATCAGATGATTGACCGGGAGGGGGTGAAGCATGCTTTGGCAACACTGTTCCCGGTGCATGGCGCCGATGTTACAGATTGGCAGAAGGTTGCCGTTGCCACTGCGATCCTGCGGCCCCTCACCATCATCTCCGGTGGACCCGGCACCGGCAAGACGACAACCGTCCTTCGGTTGCTGGCGCTGTTGCGACTGCAGCCGGGGGGAAATGCGTTACGGATTGCCCTGGCAGCGCCCACAGGAATGGCTGCCGCACGTCTGCAACAGGCGATCCGGCAGGCCAAGGCATCGACGGCCCTCTCGAAAGAACAGCTGGCGACGATACCGGAGCAGGCGTCGACCCTGCATCGTCTGCTCGGTATGAACCGTTCGGGTACAGGCTTTCGTCACCATCGAGACAATCCCCTGCTGTTTGATGTAGTGATAGTGGATGAGGCATCGATGGTCGATGTGGCATTGATGGCCAAGCTCCTGGATGCCTTGCCTCATGCTGCGCGACTGGTGTTGTTGGGTGATCGCGATCAACTGGCCTCGGTGGAGGCAGGTTCGGTGATGGGTGATCTGTGTATCGGATGCAATGGGCCGGATGATGATTTCGCACGGCAATTGAGCGAGATCACGATGCAACCGGTGGCCGCAGGGGAGGAGTCCGCCAGTGAGTTGAAAAACAGTGTTATCGAACTGAGACAGAGCTACCGTTTCGATCCCGAGAGTCCGCTTGGACAGCTGGCCAAGGCTGTCAACAGGGGTGATGCGCAACAGGCCCGACAGCTGCTCCACAATGGAGGGAAAGAGCTGGGCCGTTTGGATCCGGGCGGTGATGTGGCAAGACTGGTTGCAAGTCGTTTTGGAAAGCTGTTCAAAGCGGTCGGATCAGGGGCGCCGGTGGCGTCGCTGTTCACCCTGTTGTACGAGTTTCGCTTGCTATGCGTAGTTCGCGAGGGGCCTTTTGGCGTCAATGCATTGAACGGTGCGATAACCCGGGAGCTGATTCGGGCGGGACAGATTGAGAATCACGACGATTGGTATCCGGGACGCCCGGTGATGCTGTCGCGCAATGACTATCAACTCGATCTCTACAACGGTGAAACCGGTATCGTCCTGCCACATCCTGAACGGAAGTATGAACTGGCGGTAGCCTTCCAGGGGAGTGACGGTCAGGTGCGTTGGATTTCACCATCGAGACTGCCTTATTGCGAAACGGTATATGCGGTGACGGTACATAAGAGCCAGGGTTCCGAGTTTCAGGAGGTGGTATTGCAACTGCCGGATCAAAGGAGTGCCGTCTTGTGCCGTGAGCTGGTCTATACAGCGATTACCAGATCGCGGCAGAGATTCACCCTGATCGGAGATGATGCGATCTTCGATGCAGCTGTCACACACCCCATGCGACGCAGCAGCGGGCTCCCCGATCTTCTCACCGTTAATCCGGGTTAGGGCGCTGAGATAACGATGCATCCGGGGAAGCAGATATTTTGCTGAGCACATAAAAAATTACTGGGGTTGGATAACTCCTCGTTGTGGTAGTGTATTGCCTGTTTGAAATATACAATACATGAAATATCTCAAATATTATTAATAAAAACAGTTGGTTATTAATTTTCCTTTGAAACCTGCTTGAGGTTTTTCCGCCAAGGCGGATGAGATAACCGACTCAAAATGAAGGCTTAGGGCAGGCTTGGCAGTTGCTGACTGGGCCGGTCAATTTATTAAGCGATCAACGAAGGAGACGAAAAGTCATGATCAACCCAGTCGGTTCCTCAGAACTACAACCTTTGTTTGTCTACGATCCCGAGACCCATCACAAGCTCTCACACGAGGCTGAATCCCTACCGTCGGTAGTGATCAGTTCTCAGGCTGCCGGTAACGCGGTGATGATGGGGGCAGGGTATTTCAATCCGTTGAAAGGTTACATGACAGTGGCTGACGCCATGGGCGCAGCCGAAAAGATGACCTTGACCGACGGCAGTTTCTTTCCGGTGCCTGTGCTCTGCCTGCTGGAGAACACGGATGCCATCGGAGATGCCAAACGGATCGCGCTGAGAGATCCGAACATGGAGGGTAATCCGGTACTGGCCGTCATGGATATCGAGAATATCGAGGAAGTCAGTGACGAACAGATGGCGATAATGACCGACAAGGTCTATCGCACCGACGACAGTGATCATCCTGGCGTGGCGGCATTCAACGGCCAGGGCAGAGTGGCGATCTCCGGTCCTATCCAGGTCCTCAGCTTCTCCTATTTCCAGGCCGATTTCCCGGATACATTCCGTACTGCCGTAGAGATCCGCAACGAGATTCAGGAACGTGGCTGGAGCAAGATCGTTGCCTTCCAGACCCGCAATCCGATGCATCTGGCTCATGAGGAACTCTGTCACATGGCCATGGATCGTCTCGGCTGCGACGGCCTGGTGATTCACATGCTGCTGGGTAAGCTGAAGCCTGGCGATATTCCGGCACCGGTGCGCGATGCCGCGATCCGCAAGATGGTTGAGCTCTATTTCCCGCCCAACAGCGCCATGGTGACCGGTTACGGTTTCGATATGCTCTACGCCGGGCCTCGTGAGGCGGTGCTGCACGCCTATTTCCGCCAAAACATGGGCGCCACCCATTTCATCATCGGTCGCGATCATGCCGGTGTGGGTGACTACTACGGTGCATTCGACGCCCAGACCATCTTCGAGGATGAGGTGCCTGCAGGCGCATTGGAAATCGAGATCTTCAAGGCCGACCACACCGCCTGGTCGAAGAAGCTGGACAAGGTGGTGATGATGTGCGAAGCCCCGGATCACGAGAAAGAGGACTTCGTACTCCTCTCCGGCACCAAGGTACGCGAGATGCTGGGCCAGGGTATCGCTCCGCCAAAGGAGTTCTCCCGTCCCGAGGTGGCGCAGATCCTGATCGACTACTATCAGTCAATCAATTAATCGACTGACAAATGAAAAAAGCCCGCCATCGGCGGGCTTTTTTTTCACCCTTCTCAAAGCAATTAATGTGCGGTAACGCTTATTGGTGAGAATAATAGGCGTGATGGGGAGGTTCGCATCGATGTCCATGAATGTGAACAGTATGTATCAACGATGATTGACCAGTTTACGGATAAGGCTCCGATGCCGCTGCTTAATATTACTGGGCGCTGACAAATAACGGAACAGACTGGCCCAAAAGGGTGTTCTCCTCGTTCCTAAGCTCCTGCGTGGGAAGGCATGCAACAATATTGACTTACACAGATTTACGAGCTGTTGCTTCGTTGTTTATGCCTCGCAACATGGCTTCATACCGGCCGATAATTGTGGCGACAGGCTCAATATTATGAATGCCCGCTACACTTTTGCCCGCCTGCCAGAACTCCGTTTCACCCTTCTCGTCGAGGGATGACTGACGCAGCTGGAAGGCGGAACGCAGGGTATAGAACATGCGCATCCAGTGTTTGGTTCTGTTGCCGTTCAACATCCAGCGGGCGAAAGCTCCCGCCTTTGTGCCGATTTTTTCGATGTAGGGTGTATTGATGATCGATACGGGAACCCCGGTGATTCGATTGCTGAGCACGATATCGCGTTCGTCGGCATCGAGTATGGCCTGCTTATAGGGCATTGCCGCGTTGCACTCCTCAGTGGCGATAAAGCGCGTGCCCAATTGGCAACCTGCATAGCCTTGACTGATCGCTTCGGCGAACTGTTGTTCGTTACCGATACCTCCCGCGCAGATGAGCGGCACACCCAGGTCACCCAGTTCATCCAACAGCTGCAAGTGGGAGAGGGCGCCGGCATGCCCGCCGGCCCGGTTGTTGACGGCAATCAGGCCGTCAACTCCGCCATCGAGTCCCTTCAAGGCCCACTTACGCTCAGTGACGTCATGGTAGACGATGCCGTCATAGGCCTTCACCCGTTCGACCACCCAGCGCGGATTGCCCAGGGATGTGATGAAGAAGCGCACGCCTTCGTCCAACGCAATCGAGACCCACTCCACCATCCTGTCGTGGTATTTTCTGGAGGACTTCTCGATCAGGGCGTTCATGCCGATGGGTCTGTCGGTGTGGCGTTTTATCAGTCTGATCCCTTCACGGAAATCGTGACCATGGACAAAGGTCATGGCGACCGGCTGTATGATACCGATACCACCGGCCTCGGATGCGGCGGCAACGAGTTCGGGATTGGAACAGGGGTACATGGGCCCACAGATGATCGGCACCCGGATATCGGTATGTCGTGTGAATGGTGTCTCCTGAGGCGGATTGTCGCTCATGGCATGTCCCTGGGACGTAACTGCCAATGGGCGGTGAGGTTCGCAACGCTGTCTCCTTCCCGGTCCCAGATGGTTGCATGGGCCTGAAGGGTGGTGGATTCGCCTATTATCTCCGGCACCTGTGCTTCACCGATAGCGGTGAGGTCGCCGCGGGCTTTCTTCAGATAATCGATCTCGAGCCGGGTAACGATACCTTTGGTCGATTCGGGCATGGCGGCAATCAGAGCAAGACCGCTTGCCAGCTCGCCGACATTTGCCAGTGCAATGGCATGGATCGAATTGAGATGGTTGCGCAAAACTCGTCTGTCCCGCAGGGTAACCCTTGCTCGACCGGGTGATATCTCTTCGATAACGGGACGGATGGTGCCGGTATAAGGCACCATCCGTCCGAATAGCAGACTGTAGATATGCCGGCCCAAGGCACTGTTTCCAAAACGTCTCCAGAGTGACACGACACGCTCTTCCGGAGTTATGCCAGGTCTGCTTTGTGTCTCACCACTCATACAGCGTTCTCCTGAAATGGGGATACCTGATCACTGTCTATGGCAGATGTTGCCGCATGATGCCAGTCCCATTGTTGCCAGCCGGGCATCTGCTGTTTATCAACAGCGTTCGAACAGGCCGGCCGCTCCCATCCCCGTGCCGATACACATGGTTACCATGCCGTAGCGCTTATTGGTACGCTGCATCCCGTGCAGCAGGGTCGCCGTGCGTATGGCGCCGGTCGCACCCAGTGGGTGTCCAAGGGCAATGGCACCACCGAGTGGGTTGACCCTATCCGGATCCATATCCATCTCCCGCATCACGGCCAGGGTCTGCGCAGCAAAGGCCTCGTTGAGCTCGATCCAGTCGATCTGGTTGAGGCTGACGCCGGTCAGTTTCTCGAGCTTGGGTATCGCCTCCTTGGGGCCTATGCCCATGATTTCCGCGGGCACCCCGGCAACGCTGTAGCCCACAAAGCGCGCCAGCGGTTCGAGATTCAAGGCGCGCATTTTCCCTTCGCTCATCACCACCACGGCGCCGGCGCCGTCGCTCATCTGCGAGCTGTTACCGGCGGTGACGCTGCCTTTGGCGGCGAAAACCGGTCGCAGTTTGGCCAGGCCTTCAAGGCTGGAGTCGGGACGGGGACCCTCATCACTCTTTACCGGGCGCTCAAGGATTCTGATTGTGTTTCCCTCGTCCGGCAGGTGTTGTTTGGTCAGATAGGGGAGAATCTCCCGCTCGAAATGACCGGCATTGATAGCCGCCAGCGCACGCTGGTGACTCTGCAGGGCAAAGTTATCCTGATCTTCGCGGCTGACCTTCCAGCGTTCGGCGACATTTTCCGCGGTGACACCCATGCCGTAGGCGATAGCCACATTGTCATCCTCGAACACTGCCGGATTTATGGCGACCTTGTTGCCCATCATCGGTACCATGCTCATGCTCTCGACACCACCGGCGACAATGATGTCTGCCTCGCCGAGGCGAATTCTGTCAGCTGCCATGGCGATACTCTGCAGACCGGATGAGCAGAAACGGTTGATAGTGACGCCCGGCACGCTGTCCGGTAACCCGGCCAGCAGACTGGACACACGGGCGACGTTCAAGCCCTGTTCAGCCTCCGGCATGGCGCAACCGATAATCACGTCCTCGATCAGCTCTGGCTGCAGACCGGGGCAATCGCCAAGCACACCCTGAATCGCATGGGTGAGCAGATCGTCAGGACGGGTTTGGCGGAATACGCCTCGTGGGGCCTTGCCGACGGGTGTACGCCTGGCTGCCACAATGTAGGCCTGTTCACTCATAGCACTCTCCTCGCTCAGTTCCGCAGGGGCTTGCCGGTATCCAGCATATGCTTGACCCGTGCATGTGTTTTGGGGCTTTTCAGCAGAGAGCGAAAACCCTCGCGCTCATATCGCAGATACCAGCTTTCAGGCAGTTCGGTACCGGCATCCACCGGGCCCCCACAGAGTGCATGGGCGACGAGCGTCCCGATCTTCATATCGTAGTCAGAGATGAAACCACCGGCGTGCATATTGGTCATCGCCGCCTTGAAGTTTGCGATGGCGGCCCGACCACCGGCCCGAATCGGTGATTCAATGGCCGGGCGGTAGTTGGCGGCACTCAGGGCACGAACCTGGGCAATGGCGGCATGCAGCACTTCATGACGATTCATGACCACAATATCGCTTTCGCGCAGAAAGCCGAATGCCTTGGCCTGTTCGGCACTGGTGGCGACCTTGCCCATGGCGACGGTTTCAAAAATATCCTTGAGTGCCTCGAATCTATCACCCCCCGCCGCCTTGACGGAGGCGCGCCTGGCCAGTTCCATGCAGCCGCTGCCGGCGGGTATGAGTCCGACACCCACTTCGACCAGACCGATGTAGCTCTCCAGTGCGGCGACCACCCGGTCACACTGCATCATCAGTTCGCAACCGCCGCCAAGCGCCAGTCCCTGGACCCCGGCAACCACCGGGATATTGGATTTACGCATGCGAATACAGCTGTGCTGGAACTTCTGCAGCAGGTTGTCCAGGGCATTGCTGCCCGGCAGTATGCTCTTCATGGCAACCGGCATGAATGACTTCAGGTCTGCGCCTGCGCTGAACGGCTCGTCCGGTTGCCAAATCACCATGCCAGTGAGCTGTTGTTGCGCCAGTTCTGCGGCCTGATTCAGGCTGTCCAGTACACCGTCGTCGATGGTATGCATTTTGGTCTTGAAGCTGAGTACACCGATATCACCATCGATTAACCAGAAACGCGCCGAGTCGTTTTCGAACAATACCTCATGCTGCGCGGCCTGTTCGCCAACCAGTCGTTCAGGCCTGCGCTGACGCTGGTAGACCGGGAGCCTGGAGCGGGGATGATAACTGTTGTCGGTAGGTGACCATGAGCCCTTTGACGTATGGATCGCCTCGATGTTATTGACCCATGCCGGCAGGGGTTCGCCGGTAAGGGTCTTGCCTGCATCGATATCCTGTTGGATCAAATCGGCGATACGTTGCCAACCGGCATGCTGCCAGATCTCGAACGGACCCTGCTTCCAGCCGAAGCCCCAGCGAATCGCTAAGTCAACCTCCCTGGCATTATCGGCGATCGAGTCCAGTAGATAGGCGGCATAGTGAAATACATCGCGCTGAATCGACCAGAGGAATTCGGCATGGGGATCGTTGATGGTGCTTAGCTTTGCCAGGCGTTCGGGGTTCTTGTAATCCTTCAGTACCTTCTCCACCTTTCCGGGTATCTTTACCTTACGCTTCCTGTAACTGTCGTCTGCAGGTTCGTATACCAGGATTTCACCGTCCTGTTTTTTATACACGCCTGCCTTGGTCTTGGCGCCGAGGGCGCCTTTTTCAACCAGGGTGTCGAGCCAGTCCGGGATCCTGTAGATCGATACCCATGGATCATCACCAAGATGTTCGGCAGCGTTGCGTAAAACGTGCCGCATGGTATCGAGCCCAACCAGGTCGGCGGTGCGCAGGGTTGCGCTCTTTGGCCGTCCGATCGATTTTCCGGTCAGTGCGTCGACGGATTCAAAATTCAATGAGAGCCTCTGTGCATGATGAAAGGTCGACATCATGGAGAAAAGCCCGAGTCGGTTGGCAATGAAGTTTACCGTATCCCTGGCCCTGACCACCCCTTTCCCAAGAGTGGCTACGCAAAAGCTCTCAATGGTATCGACAACTTCGGGTGATGTCTGTGGTTGCGCTATCAACTCAACCAGCGGCATATAACGCGGTGGATTGAAGAAATGGATGCCGAGAAAACGGTTGCGCAGATTGTCCGGCAGGCTTTCTGCCAGCTCTGAGATGGAGAGGCCCGATGTGTTGCTGGCGAGTATCGTGTCCTCACCGAGATGGGGTGAGATCTTGTGGTAAAGGTCGGACTTCCATTCCATTTTTTCTGCTATCGCTTCGATCACCAGATCGCAATCGATAAGTTTTTCAAGGTCGTCGTCGTAGTTGCACGGGGTTATCCGGGAGGCGTTTGTCGCCACAGCCAACGGCTCCGGCTTCTGTTTCATCAGGCTCTTGATTGCCTGTTTGGCAATCGCGCTTTTGTCCATGCCCTCTTTGGGGAGATCGAACAACAGTGATGGAATACCGGCGTTGGTGAAGTGAGCCGCTATCTGAGCCCCCATTACACCGGCTCCCAGTATGGCCACCCGTTTGAAAACCGGTATGCCGATGATTGCTTTACTCACTTCATAAGATGTTAGCTGAGCGGTTGATTTCATTGGCCTCTCTCCTCCTGCTGATCTCCACTATACAAGCGGAGGTCATCCAGTGATCTGCTGTTGATCATCTTGCCCGTATTTGTGGTATGGGGTGCGGATCAATTCCGATTCGTCAAAATCGTCAACATGGATAATCGCCATCAAATGACGGTCAAAACGCCGCAGTTGTTCTGCTTCATGTTCGGTTATCATTGCCGCCTGAAGGGCTGCATCGGCAAGTTCCATATCTTCAGTTTTCTCCAATTCGCCTGTTCGCAATGCATGGTTCAGCCGTTTGAGAATCGGTTGCAGATTTAGACTCTCGAGAAAAACCTGGTTGACTTCCGCCAACGGATTGTTCGCGGCAACCTCCAGGAACAGTCCGCTGGTCATCTTGATTCTGGTTGCACTGTCAACAGTGATCAGCTCAACAACCGACTTTTCCAGGCTGTCTTTCGGTGCTGAATAGCGACGGCCAATCGGGAACGCGAGACGTTTCAGTACACCGGGTACTAATCGATTTGGCCAGTTTTCCATCAGCTGATCGAATGCGACCTGATATTGATGGAGGAGATAGTCGAGGGCCCACTGCACCACCGGCCACTCCTCTTCCGGATGTTGACTCTCTTCATGCTGCTTGATCACCATGCTACCCAGAAACAGCATACTCAACAGATCGCCCAGGCGTGCCGAAAGCATCTCCTTGAATTTCAGCTTAGCATTCAGATTGAGCAAAGCCACATCGGTGATCGTTGCAAACAGACTGCTGAGCCGGTTGAAGTGGCGATAATAGGGAAGTAGGTGCAGATTTCCGTTCGGCACCACCTCCCTTGACAGACCGAGACCCATGATCAGCGTACGCGCGAAATTGCCGATCGAATGTCCGATATGGGCCGTCAACGTGGTATCGAACCTGGCGATTGTCTCTTGGCTATCCTCGGCATGGGCCAATGTCATCTCCTGCATGACATAGGGGTGCGACCTGATCGCTCCCTGTCCAAAGATCATCAGGTTGCGTGTGAGGATATTCGCGCCTTCCACAGTGATGGCCACAGGCATTGACTCATACATGTCGGCAATATAGTTCTTCGGGCCCTTGACTACCGCTTTTCCTGCATGGATATCCATGGCGTCGATTACGCACTGCCTGGCCATCTCCGTGGTGTGGTACTTTAAAATTGCGGATGCCACACTCGGTTTGTTGCCCTCGACGATGGCCTGAATGGTCTGCAATCTGGCGGCATCGATGATGTAACTTAGACCGGCAATACGCGCCAGTGGTTTCTGAATACCCTCGAATTGCGCAATGGGGATGCCAAATTGTCTGCGCAGGCTGGCGTAGGCGCTGGTGCCGAGCAGCGAACGTTTGCTGACCGCCACGGCGGTGGTGGGCAGGGTGACAGCACGTCCCACCGATAGACAATTCACCAGCATGCGCCAGCCTTTACCGGCCATCTCCGGACCGCCGATGATATAACTCAGTGGAACGAAAACGTCTTTTCCCTGAATGGGGCCATTCAGGAAGGCATCGCCGATAGGCAGGTGGCGCCGTCCGATCTCTACCCCTTGTGTATCGTGCGGGATCAGCGCACAGGTGATTCCGTAGTCTTTCACATCGCCAATCAGGCTATCCGGATCCTTCAGTCTGAAGGCCAGTCCGACAAGTGTCGCGATGGGAGAGAGCGTGATATAGCGTTTTGAAAAGTCGAGCCGCATTCCGATCACTTCCTCTCCCTGCCATTCACCCATACATACCGTGCCGGTATCGGGTATCGATGTGGCATCTGAGCCGGCGGTAGGACCGGTCAGGGCAAAGCAGGGTATCTCCTCGCCGCTGGCGAGACGGGGGAGGTAGTAATCCTTTTGTGCTTCGGTGCCGTATTTGATCAACAACTCACCCGGTCCGAGCGAGTTGGGTACACCGACCAGATAGCTGACACCACTGCCGGTATTACTCAGGCGCAACAGGATTTCGGATTGCGCAACCGGCGAGAATTCAAGGCCGCCGTAACGCTTCGGTATGATCATGCCGAGAAAGCCGTGCTCGCGAACGAAGTTGATGATCGATTCGGGCAGCCGGTTCAATTCATGATTGATCTGCCACTTGTCGACCATGCGGCAAAGTTCGTTGACGGGGCCATCGAGGAAGGCCTGTTCACGGTCGCTCAATACGGGTTTGGAACCGGACAGCAGTCGACGCCATTCCGGCTTGCCACTGAATAGTTCTCCGTCCCACCAGACGTTTCCCGCATCTATCGCTTCCTTCTCCGTATTTGAAAGCGGGGGCATCATGCGTCTCATGGTGATCAGTGTGGGCTTGGAAATAAATCGCAGGCGCAGTGAGGGAAGTGTAAACAACAGGCATACAAAGAATATGCCGGCGAACAGCCAGGTCAACAGGCCGAAACCTGTCACTGCGGCGGATATCACCGAGAGCGTGGCCATTGAGTAGGTTGCTGCGGCGATGCTGTATCCACGATAGGCCAGGAACAACAGCGTGGCTATTGCGATTGCGACTAAAACAAAGTTCGTCATCATTGCTACATCTCCAGCCGAAAGTGTATCTAAAACTAGGGTCTCGTATAGGTATTATGACTCAAAAAAAGAGCGAGCGTTCGTTTTTTTACTAAATTAGTTGTGCTACAATTCCATGTCAAGAACGATTTTCACGTAAATGACCAATCAGCCGTTCTATGACAATTGAGTTCGTTCCTGCTAGGGCGTTGACATTTTCAGATTTCAAAAAGTGCTTCGACTATGAAGAAGACAGGTTATATGCATTACTTTTTGAACGAAATCAGAATCTTATAGGGATCAGGCGAGAGAAGTTCGCGGTCAGGAATCTGAAAAAGATCTTCCGTGCCACGTTTAAACTGGTGCCCAAAATCGGATTTCAGGCGATGTCCCTCCGAGACCTCCTGGCGGAGACCGGTCTGAGCATGGGGGGTGTCTATCTGACGATCACCAACAAGGACAATATTGCAATCATCGTCAAAGATGCGGTTACTCTTGTGTGTGAAGATATCGTTGATAAGGCCAGGGCTGAGAGCGATCCCGTTGTTGCCCTGGAAGTGATGGTCAAAGGTTATCTATACGCATCTCTGCTGCTGCAACCCTGGTTCTATTTTCTCTATTTCGAAACCCGCAGTCTGCCAATCAAACACCAGGAAGATTCCAAAAACCTCGAACGATCCCAGGTGGCGGAGCTGGAGAGGCTGATTGTGCGTCTACAGCAGAAGCCAGAGCGGGGCTACCCGGCGGACTTTCTTGCTACCATGGTATTGACCATGGTTCAGGAACGCTATCTGAAGCCATGGAAATATAAACAACCGGCATCAACGATTGATGAGTATGCCGAAAATTGCCTGCGTTTAATCCATCGCTCAATTCACCATTAAGAAGCATGGATTGGATTAACACCGAACTGTATCGGATACCCGCGGCATACCCAGTTTTGTCAGCGGTTCGGCGCATATCCCTTTACCATGCGGAATCATGCACAAGCTGTAATTCACTTTAGACAGAACTAACACACCTTTTCCTGCAGGCCGATTGCTGTATTTCGGTCGCGACATCGCAGATCCGGATTCAGCCTACTACAAACCCGGGTTTTGTTTCCTTAATGCAAGACTGAATTTGACACTTTCGTGATTAACACGAGATATACCCGTGAATTTATCTCTCCATCATAAACCCTGCACAGACAATTGTTTTTCATGGTTACTGGAGGATAAGAGAATGCGGAACAAGTTAACTATGCTGGCGCTCGCTGGGGCATTTGCCACTACACCGACGCTCGCACAGGATCTGACAATTTCGATTACCAATCTGACGCATGGCAGTTATTTCACACCGTTGTTGGTGGCGGCGCATGCAGGCGGTAATCACATTTTTCAGCTGGGGACGACGGCCAGCACGAACCTGCAGGCAATGGCTGAAGGTGGTGATATTTCCGGAATATCAGCCGACATGGCTGCGGTCAATGCGGACTCGGTTGAAAATCCAGCCGGCGGGTTATTGGCGCCGGGGGCAACCACTACCTTCGATCTCACTCACTCCGAGACAAATGACCACCTTTCACTTACCGCGATGATTCTACCGACCAACGATGGCTTTGTCGGTGTGGACTCACTATCTATTCCGACCACTGCAGGCACATACCGTTATCAATTGAACGCCTACGATGCCGGTACGGAAGCCAATGACGAAATCATCAATGGTGGCGGTGCGCCGGGTGTTGCGGGTGTGCCTGCGGATCCAGGCGGTCAGAACGGCACCGGTGCAACCGGCGTTACGACGGCGGAGACGAATGCCCATGTTCATATCCATCGCGGTGTGTTGGGCGACAGCGATGAAACAGCAGGCGCCAGTGATCTCAACAGCAGCGTGCATCGATGGTTGAATCCTGTCGCGCATTTAGTCATCACGGTGAATTAGGGGGGTTGTTATGGATATGCTGAAATCGGCAACCCTGGCCTTACTTGTAACCGGCCCACTTGTTCTCACAGGCTGTGACCATAATGATGATGACAGTGATGACGATGAACCTGGCCGTGTCAGTTTTGAGTTAAGGGTGACAAATTTGACGGCAGCACAACCGCTCTCTCCGTTGGCCGTTGTATTGCATGACAGTGCCTATTCCATGTGGAGCGTGGGTTCGAGTGCCGGCGATGGACTTGAGCATCTGGCCGAGGGGGGAGATAACACGGAGTTGCTATCGGAGGCGGCGAACAGTTCGACAGCGACCATGAGTGGAGGCGGTGTTATCGCGCCTGGACAAAACGAAAGTCTCATTATCGAGGCCGATGAGATGAATGGTCTGGCGCTCTCCTTCGCAACCATGCTGGTCAACACCAATGATGCATTTACCGGGATTAATGCGGTCGATGTGTCAGGCATGATGGCGGGTTCCAGTAAACAACTGTTTATTGCCGCCTATGATGCGGGCACCGAGGGGAACTCTGAACTGGCGTCCACAGTACCGGGCCCGGCGGCGGGTGGTGAGGGCTATAACCCGGCTCGCGATGACCGAGACAGTGTCGGCGGTCATCCGGGAGTGGTTACGCATGACGATGGTTTGAGCGGCTCTGCATTGAACGAGTCGCATCGTTTCGATAATCCGGTAGCGCATGTGACGATTACACGAATGCAATGACAACTCGAGGGCGGCTTTATCGTAAGCCGCCCGTTTCAATGCCTTGCAGGACTATTCGAACTTTATCCTTTCAGTGATTGACTAAATACTGTCCGGTTAAGCTCGGAGTCTCAAGAATCATTGATGCCAGTCCCGGGATTTCAATACATACAGCCTGAGTTGCCAGCAATGAGCCGGTACAACAGGTGATTACACTCTATCCTCGGATCAGAAGAGAGCTGAATGAGGCAATGCGTAAAATAGTATCAGTCGTGATTTTCAGCTTGATGGTTATATCGGCAACGGATACGTTTGCCTTCGATCATGGTATTTGGAACACATTGCTGCAACAGCATGTCGTGCCGCAAAGAGGTGGTGTGGCCACCGCGGTGGACTATCAGGGTTTGAGTTCCGAGCGTATGCGGCTGAAACGGTATTTAACATTACTGACAGAGGTTGATAAAGAGACATTCGAGACATGGCCTGCATCCGAACAACTGGCCTTTTTGATCAATGCGTACAATGCCTGGACAGTGGAATTGATCTTAACCGCTTATCCGAAGATTTCATCCATCAAGGATTTGGGAGGATTGTTCAGTTCACCATGGAAGAAAGCGTTTATCCAGCTGTTCGGCGAAAACAGGTCACTCGATGACATCGAACATGGAATGATCCGTAAAAAGGATCAATATAACGATCCCAGAATTCATTTCGCAGTCAACTGCGCCAGCATAGGCTGCCCGGCATTGCGTGCAGAGGCCTATACCGGTGAACGGCTTGAGATGCAGCTGCGTGAGCAGACTTCGCTGTTCCTTGCAGATAAAACACGCAATCGTTTTAACGATGATCGCCTCGAAGTGTCATCCATATTCAAGTGGTATGATGACGATTTTGAACGGGGTTGGAAGGATTATCATTCGTTAAGCGGTTTTTTTGCGGAATATAGCCAACAACTTGGTTTGTCGGCCGAAGATGTACAACGCCTCCGCGCAGGCAAAATCGATATTTCATTCCTTGATTATGATTGGCGACTGAATTCCGTCCTCCATTAAACACTAGAGGACATCACCGGGTAATAAACCCAATGCAAGTCAATAATAGGTTGTGTCAAACTGCCGTTGCGTGACAATCAGTGAATTCTGCCGCAAGGAGAGCCAAATCTTGATTGGCAGGATTGGCATTCATATTCCAGCCGATGTATGGTAGACAGCGGTCTACTGATCCAACTATTCCTAGTCAACCCATCATGAACAGGCGAAAGAGATACAGGAAGAAAGCGGGTGCCGCCATATCCGCTGTCAGGCTCGATCTTGACACCGATGGGTTTACCTATCGGAAATGGGGTGGAATGCAAAGGTGCAAGCCTGGGGATTGGTTGGTCGATAACGGGGGTGATATCTATACGGTGGATGTCGATACCTTTGCCAACACCTATACCGAGACCAGTCCTGGCCGCTTTGTAAAGACCGCTGAAGTCTGGGCGGAAATTGCTGAACAGGACGGCGTCATAAAAACCCTGGAAGGTGAAACCCGATACTCAGCCGGTGACTATGTGGTGTATAACGATGAGCAGGGAATGGATGGCTATGCCGTTGATCGTGAAGCATTCGAGTCGATGTATGAGCCGTGTTGAACGGATGATCTGAATCCGAGTCCATGTCGGCACCTGAGAACAGACCCACCAATACAGGCAGGCGATTGGCATCACGAATTCTAAGTGCTGCAGCTCTGCTGCTTGGCCTATCTCTGATTCACCTTTGGCAGACGAGGGATCTTGCCGAAGGTCCTGCGCCTGCCCTTTCAGGGCATACCTTGCAAGGCGAGTGGTTGGATATTGGTAAATTCACGGAACGGCCTTTGCTGGTTCATTTCTGGGCCGGTTGGTGTCCGGTATGCAAAGTCGAATCGGGGGGGATCGAATCCCTGTCGAAGGACTATCCGGTGGTCACTGTCGCTATGCAGTCCGGCAGTGAGAATGATGTCACAGAATTCCTTAGACAAAATCAACTTCGATTCCCAGTCATTAACGATCCCGATGGTAAGCTTGCGAGTGCCTGGCGGGTCACAGGTGTGCCGACCAGCTATATTATCGGCCGTGATGGCAGAGTCAGGTTCTCTAGCGTTGGTTTTACATTGCCGCTGACGCTTCGCATGCGTCTCTGGCTGGCCGAAATCTGGTAGACTATCAACTGCATGGCGGGCAGCTGGAGCGGCTGAACAGGCCCTAGGGTGCCTGGTTAATAGATGCGCCTATTCTGAGGAGAAGTGAGTTATGGCGATAAGGCTGAGGTTGTTGTCTCTCATTTTGGTGAGTTTGTTCTATTCAGGTTGTGCTTCGACCCCGACCCTTTCCAGATCCCAGGTATTCGAAGAATATGAACGGATTTCACATCTCCAGAGCCGTATGAACGAGGATAGGGTGAACGATTTGTTCGATCTTGCACCTGTGGGATTTGCCGCTGCGCAATCGAAGCTGGCGGAAGCAATTGTGCTGGGCCAGAAAAGGAACGATGCCGGGGTGGCGGAGAAGGTGGCCGAAGTGGATCAACTTCTCGATAAGGCGGAGTCGGATGCAACCCGCTCCAAGCGACTAATGCGCGAAGTGCTCGAAGCACGCCAGTTGGCAATCGCTGCGGGCGCCGATACCATGCTGAAGGAGCGCTTCGAACTGCTCGATGATAAATTGCGCAAGGCCTCCACCCTGGTTGAAAAGGGTGATATCGAGGATGCAAAGAAATGGCGGCCCGAAATGTTGCAGGGTTACTCGGATGTGGAACTGGATGCCCTGAAACAAGATGCCACAGAAAATGCCCGTCAGGATATTGCCCAGGCTACCGAAAGTGAAGCGGATGAGTATTCACCAAAGACCCTGAAACGCGCCCTCGAGGAGTTGGCGCTCTCGGTTGCGGTCCTGGAGACCAACAGGACACAGAGAGAAAAGGCTAAGAATCACGCCTTGCAGGCCAGTCGATTGGCCAGACGCAGTGTCGAGATCACGGAAATGATCAAAGACTTCAAACGCCGTGAATACACCATGGAGGAGATCATTCTCTGGTACCAGAAACAGATCAGCCTGATTAGTGAACCGACTGGAGATGAATTGCACTTTGACCAGCCCAACCATGAGGTGGTCACAGCATTGCGAAACAAACTGGTCAATTATACAGAGATACAGCAGGCTGAACTGGCGACAAGGATGGATCTACAGAGTCGGCTCGAGGCGGTGGAACGGGAGAATCGTGAAGCACAAGCGCGTTTCGACAAGATCCAGGATCTTTTTTCAGCTTACGAGGCCAATGTCTACAGGCAGGGACACAATGTACTGCTTGAATTGCGCGCCTTTAACTTTCCCAGTGGCGGAAGTGATATCCAATCGGAAAATTTTGCCTTGCTTGACAAGATTGTAACCGCTGTAAAATCCTTCCCGAATCCGGACGTTGTTGTCTCGGGGCATACCGATTCAGTGGGTGGAGCGGATGTCAATCAACAACTTTCACAGCGACGTGCTGAAACAGTGGCATCATTCCTGGAAAAAGTAGGCGGTGTCGCCAGGAATCATATTACGGCAATCGGCTATGGCGAATCCCGCCCAGTGGCCAATAATGAGACTGAACGAGGACGGAAGAGCAATCGGCGAATCGAAGTGTTGATCATTAATGAATAATAATAACGAGGTATCTGAATCGAATAACAGTTATTCGGTTGCGATCACGGGTTCTGGTGGAAGTGGTGCGGTAACGGCTGGACGAATCGTCTTGGAGGCGGCCGCGCGCTGTGGTTATCTGGGTTTGATGACACGATCGGCAGGACCGCAGATTCGCGGCGGTGAGTCTGCGGCAATGGTTCGCTTCAGTCCTGATCCCGTGGAATGCATGGGGAATCACTTCGATCTCCTGGTTGCACTTGACTGGCTGAATATAGATCGTTTTGCCGATGAAATTCCGCTAACGGATAAAAGCCTGATTCTCTGTGATCCTGCCGCCGGGGATGTGCCTGCACAATTACGCAGTAACGGCGCTGAAATCAGGGAGGTTCCATTCAAGGTGTTTGCCTCCGGTTTGCCTGAGGGTCGTATCAATATGGTTGCGTTGGGAGCGATGGCGATGGTCTGCGGTTTGCAGCTCGAAGCCTTGGAGGCCAGCGTCAAACAGATACTGCAGAGAAAGGGCGGGGAGGTGGTGGAATCCGCATTAAGGGCCTTGAGTCTTGGCTACAATCATGACCGGCGTCCTGTACAGGCGCCATTGCTGCCGGGTGATCGATACGACGTTTGGAGTATAACCGGCAATCAGGCCTGTGGCGTCGGTGCCCTGCGCGGCGGGGTGAGGTTCGTTGCGGCCTATCCAATCACACCTGCCAGCGAGATGCTTGAGTGGTTGGCGCCGCGATTGGAAAAACTGGGTGGCTCGCTGTTACAGGCGGAGGATGAACTGGCCTCCATCAATATGATTATCGGCGCCTCGTTTGGTGGCGTGCCTTCTCTCACCGCCACCTCGGGTCCCGGTTTAAGCCTGATGGTCGAGGGCTTGGGCCTGGCGCTGGTCAGTGAGACCCCGGTGACGGTCGTCAATGTGATGAGAGGCGGACCATCGACCGGCATACCCACCAAGTCGGAACAGGCCGATCTCGATATCGCGCTCTATGGTCTGCATGGCGATGCGCCACATCTGGTATTTGCCCCTCTCTCCATCCGCGATTGTGTCTTCACCACCCAATGGGCTGTGCAACTGGCGGAACATCTGCAGACAATTTCCGTGGTGCTCTCAGATCAATCCCTGGGACAGTCACAGGCGATTATCGAGACGCCTCCTGTGTCGGATATGCCCTGGCGGCGTGCGATAGAGGAAGTGCCCGATGCCGACTATATGCGCTATCGGGTTACAGCGGACAGTATCTCACCGATGACGCTTCCCGGCACTCCGGGGGGCATGTATACAGCCGATGGGCTGGAGCACAATGAGCGCGGTACACCTTCTAGCATGGCCGTCGATCATCGAGAGCAACTCAACAAGCGCCTGAACAAGCTTGAGGAATTCGATTATGGCGATGATTGGGCGGAGATCGAGGGGCAGGGGGACGCGTGTATTATCACTTGGGGATCGAGCACAGGTGTGGTCAAGGAGGCGAGAAACAAACTACGGCGGCAGAGCAGAGACATCAGGATCATTGCAATCCGTCTGCTTGCCCCATTGCAGAAGCAGAAACTGAGCCGGGCCATAGGTGGAGCAGACAGAGTCCTTGTGGTTGAACAGAATCACAGTGGCCAGCTTTTTCGCTATCTGCGTGCCCAGGGTGTGTTACCCAAGCAAGCAGAGTCCCTGGCGCAACCGGGGCCCTTGCCTCTCCGTTCCGGGCGGATTATCAGGTCGCTTACTGCTAAGGATGCGTGAGTATGCAATGGGCTTGTGTGAATCTCGATTGGGAAGCTGAGGAATATACGGAGCTTCCTTTAATCTGTTGCTACGAGGAGTGCGGAAAATGCCGGTACCAGCATTGAAGGCGAAGGACTACAAATCGGGCATTAAACCGGTATGGTGTCCTGGCTGCGGACATTTTGCCGTCTTGGCGGCCCTGACAAAGGCAATGGCCCATCTTGGGCTGGAAAAAGAGCGTGTGGCAGTTGTCTCGGGTATCGGCTGTTCCTCGCGCCTGCCCGCCTATATAGACAGTTATGGCTTTCATGGTATCCATGGCCGTGCGCTGGCGGCGGCCTCAGGACTCAAGGCGGCAAGACCCGACTTGACAGTTGTGGTTGCCGGGGGTGACGGTGATGGCTTCTCAATTGGCGGCAATCACTTTCTGCACGCCTGCCGGCGCAATATGGATATGACCTACATCGTGATGGATAACGAAGTCTATGGCATGACCAAAGGCCAGGCATCCCCGACAACAAGACCGACATGGACCCAGAGTAAAATGACACCCCACGGTACGGGTATACCCCGTTTCAACCCGGCGGCCATCGCATTGGCGGCCGGGGCCGGATTTATCGCCCGGGGATACTCGGGCGAGCCGGCGGAAATGACCCGACTGTTGGTCGAAGCGATCGAGTATCCCGGGTTTGCATTCGTCCAGGTATTGAGCGGTTGCGTGACCTTTCGTCCGGATCAACGGGGATGGAAAGAGGTCGTTCACCCCTTTATCAACGATGTGCCCACTGAAGACAGGATCAAGGCTGCGCAGATCATACAGGCGGACGAGGGCAAGGCGACAGGTATCATATACGCCTCTCCCTTTCCAGTCTGGCAGCCTGAAAATAAGCAGGTTACAGAACTGGGTCTCTTAGAGGAGGAGTTTTGTATATGAGTGATAATCCAGAGATAGTGATTGAAACAGTGGGAGAGTTTCTGGTGCATGCTCTTGAGCTGGAGGAGGCCTCCAGCGACCATTATGATGAGCTGGCGGACAGCATGGAGATACACAACAATCTTAAGGTTGCCGAGCTGTTCAGGAAGCTGGGAGACTATAGCCGGCAGCACGCAAAAGAGGTGCATGAGCGTACTGCAGGCATCGAACTGCCGAAGATAACGCCGTGGGATTTCAAGTGGAAGTGCCCCTCTTCACCGGAATCGTTCTGTATGGAAGAGGCGAGCTATATGATGACCATTACCCAGGCGATGGAGATCGCACTGTTCAACGAGACCCGTGGCAGGGATTTCTACCAGCAGGTTGCCGACAACACACCGAACGATGAGGTGCGAAGAATCGCATTGGAGATGGTCGAAGAGGAGGGCTGGCATGTGGAGATGCTGCGTGAGTGGCAAACCAGTCTGCAAGAGGAGCCACCGCTGGACGATCTTGATCCGCCCAATATGCCAGAATGAGGTTTCACGCTCTGCCTAAACAGATGTCACCGGCGATGCCTGCGATAACCGTACGACACTAAGCTAAATCGGCGGCCAGTTATTTCTGTCGACGGGGCATATTAGAGGCCCAATCTGCAGCTGATGAAATGGGCTGGTGAGTCCGTTTTACCTGCCCATCGTTGATGCTTAGCCGGCTTCCAAATGGGTATCGCTGACTGATTTGCTCTCCCTATCTATCTTTTGCTGCTCCTCTTGCTCCAGCAACCTCAAAAGTTGGCCGAAGTAGTGGCTGAGATAGGTGGATGCGTTCAATGTGAACCATATGAATGTAAAGATCGAGGCGTAGACCTTCACTTCGAACATGGCACCATCTCTATCCAGTTCCAAAAGCTTGGCGACATTTATCGGATCGATGAAGGTGAAAAAAATAATGGTGAGTAGACCTGCGATGATGGCGCTGGTCCAGAGATATCCTATCAGGCACTTACATTTCAACAAACTGAGCATTCATATTCCTCCAGTTGGTCTTTCTATCTTCCCGGTGTTGCCAGGCTTATCGTTATAGTGTCTGTGCAAAGGTTAACAGGCAGACAGAGTGATATCACCATTTCTTAATCCAGGGAATCGGTGCCAGGTCTTTTTTACAGCGCTTTAAGCATGCCTTAAGCATCATTCGCTAGTATTTTAACGATTATGCATGGTATGGGTGGAGGTCCACAGTTGATCACTCGCTTCAATCTGTTGATGTTGATGCAATGGAAGGTTTTTCCAGAATCATGCGATGACAAGGAGGATGTTATATAAATGTTTAATTTTTTTGAAAAAAATCTGGAGAAAAGACTCCTTTGCAACCATCTGCTTTCGGTCGGACTGGAGTTGGGTGAGATGCCGCCTGGACTTGTCAGGCAACTCCTGCAGATAGTGCATCAACAGGTGACTTCGGTATCGAGAAAATATAGACAGCCTGTCCATATCGTCTCCGAGAGCATTATCTGTTCCGCCGCCTGGGGTATTGCCTATTGTCTGTTGGGTCCAAGCAAACTGCTTGATGTCTATCCTGAATACAAGGACAGGACGGAAGAGACTGAGATGGAGTTGTTGCTGTTTCAGGGTGGCAACAGTTCAGAAAACAATATCTATCAACAGATATTTAGGCTTCTGCTTGATACACCGCACTGCCATCCTGAAGTGAAGACTCTGTGCGAACAGACACGCTTGGCAACAGTAAAGAGTATTCCAGGTGTGTTTGACAACGGCTTCTTGTCGTTGCATTGATAACTGAAACCAGTCAGCTATCAATGAGATTGTCTTGGCTGGATCGATCATCAGTTCAAGTATTTTGGTGCAGTGCTTCTCTTTCGATGGAGCGTATTGGTGACGGGATGACAATCGGAGAGGGCAGGGGTGCCGTCAGCATTGCCCAGGGGGCTACTCTGAGACCGCGCCCTTAAAGAGGGATGCCAAGCGTTCCCGGCGACTGTGTAAAAAGCCTCCAACTCATGCTTTTCTCATAGTCACCAAAGGCGGGGTATTGAGCAGCGACCGGCTGGCCAGGGTACCCGCAATACCGACACATACCGCACCTCCCAGCAGGGCGGTAATCCACATCGAAAAATTGAGTTCCCAGGGTAGATTGAATACCTCATTTGCCAGTGAATAACTGATCGCACTGGCCAATGCAGCTGATATCAGGCCTGCCAACCCACCGAGCAGAGCAAATTCCAGCAGGGTGGAGAGCAGCAGGATGCTCCGTTTGACACCAAGTGTGCGTAATACGGCGGTTTCCTGTACCTTCAGTTCATGGCTTGCCTGAATGCCTGTGTAGAGTACGATCAGTCCTGCGGCAAGGGTAAACAGGAAAACCGACTCTACCGCCAGGGCTCCGCGATCCATGATGGTACGCACCTGCCTCATCAGTGCAGTGACGTCCAGTGCCGTGATACTGGGGAAACGTTGGATCAGACTGTGCAGGACCTGCCTCTTTTCAGCAGGCAGATAGAAGCTGGTGATGTAGGTGGCCGGTTGTTGGACCAGTAATCCCGGTGTACCGATAACAAAGAAATTAACATTGAACGAGTCCCATTCCACCGAACGAAGGTTTTCTACGCGGCCCATAACGCGGCTGCCGGCAACCTCGAACTCCAGCTCCGCGCCGAGGGGTATCCCCAGGGTCTCCGCCAATCCCAGCTCCACCGAGAACCAAGATTCATTCTGCTGCGATTCCAACCACCAACGGCCAGAGACGATTTTATTGTCGCGCTGGGGCTGGGTTGCATGGCTTATGTTGAAATCCCTGGTTGCAAGCCGCTGAGCCCTGGGGTTGTCGTAATCGTCGCGACTGACCGGATCCCCATCAATACTGACCAGTCGGCCGCGGATCATGGGAAACAGTCCATTCGTCATGATGCCGCCCTGGGCCAGCAGATCACGCACGGCTTCGACCTCATCGGGCTGGATATTGATCAGAAACTGGTTGGGGCTGTCGTCGGGAAGCGCGCCCTGCCAACTGGATAACAGATCGACCCTGACAATCGCCAGCAGCAATAACACTGTGAAACCCAAACCGAAACCGGTCAGCTGCATGGTGGTTGTGGCTGGATTGCGTGACAGGCTGGCCAATCCATAGCGCCATGAACCGGCCGTAAGATGCCGTAACGGCGCCAGTACAAAGACCAGCAGGCGCGAAATCAAGAGCAGAATTGTCAGTCCGGCCAGGAGACCGGAAATCAGGCGCAAGGCCATCTCGTCATTGCCGATTTGCCATACCAGCAATATGCTCAATGAGAGCAGGGCAGCCATCAGAAAGAGCCTGTAGCTGATGGGTGGGGCGTCCAGGTGACGTCTGAACACGCGCAATGGAGGCACTTCACCGAGGCGAATGATGGAGGGTAGAGAGAAACCGATCAGCACCAGAATGCCGGTGATAAGGCCCGATACCAGGGGCCAGGCCGTTGGCGCCGGGATCTGGCTGGTGAACCAGTGACCGATCAGTCGAATAAGCAGGGTCTGCACGCCCAATCCGGTGAATACGCCGATGATGCTGGCGATCAGCCCGAGACTCAACAGTCGCAGAATGAATATCCGGGTGACTTGCCGGCGACTGGCGCCAAGGCATCTCAGCAGGGCACTGCTATCCGACTGCCGTTCCACAAAACGGCGGCTGGAGAGTGCTACGGCCACCATGCACAGCAGGATGGCGGTGGCGGCGGCAAGGCGCAGAAAGCGCCCCCCCTGGTCCAGAGCGCTACGCAGTTCCGGCCGGGCCGTGCGGATATCCTCAACCTGCAGACCACCGATATTCTGATCTTCCACCCAATACCGGTAGTCGCTCATCTCAGAAGGGGGCCCCGCTATCAGCAAGTAGTGCCTGACCCGGCTTGCGGGACCCAGCAAGCCGGTCTCCTCTATATCGTCGATGGGGATCAGCAACCGGGGCGCCAGTTGAAACAGATTGGCTGAACGGTCCGGTTCATAGACGATGATGCGACTGACCCTGAAGCTGCGTTTCCCCACTTTGATCTCATCACCGATAGCGACTCCCAGCAGAGGCAGCAGGCGTTCCTCCAGCCAGGCCTCGCCCGAAGCCGGTACGGTATCGGCAGCACGGTCCGTTCCAGACACGCTGTCACGCACCCGCATCTGTCCACGCAGTGGGTAGGTGTCGGAGACCCCTTTGACCTGGACCAGCTGGGTCGAGTCGCGATGCAGGATGACACTGGGGAAGCTGAGGGTCTTAGCATGGGCGAGCTGTCTTCGTTCAGCTTCCTGAAGAAGAAACCCGGGCAGTGGCTGGTTGCTCTCGACCCTCAGATCGGCCGCCAGCACCTCGCTCGCCTGGCGTGCCATGGCACGTTCAATGCGGTCGGTAAAAAAACCCACCGAAGTCACCGAGGCCACGGCGATCACCAGCGCAATGGCCAATAACCTTAGCTCCCCGGCACGCCAATCCCGGCGCAGCAATCTCAATGCAAAACGGAGTGAGTTCAAGCTTCGCTCTCCAACATGCCGTCGCGGAGATAGAGGCGACGATCGCAGCGACCGGCCAGCATCTCGTCGTGGGTGACCAGAATCAGTACGGTTTGGCTCTGCTCCTGCAGTTTGAACAGCAGATCGGCCACCCGTTCTCCGGTATGGGCATCCAGGTTGGCAGTCGGCTCGTCCGCAAACAGAATCCTGGGATCCGGGGCAAATGCGCGTGCCAACGCCACTCGCTGTTGTTCACCTCCCGAAAGTTGGGAAGGGTAGTGGTGCAGGCGCTGTGCCAGTCCGGCTTGTGACAGGGCGGCCTTGGCCGCCTGTTCGGGATCCCGATGCCCCGCCAGTTCGAGGGGTAACATGACATTCTCCAGGGCAGTCATGCCGGAGAGCAGTTGGAATGACTGGAAAACAAAGCCCACCTTGCCGGCACGCAGCGCGGCACGACCATCCTCATCCAATCCGCTCAAGGGAGTGTCGAACAGTCTGACCTCACCGGAGGAGGCCTGGTCCAAACCGGCCAGCAATCCCAGCAGCGTGGATTTACCCGAGCCCGAGGCGCCGAGGATCGCCACTGCCTCGCCGGGTGACACCTCCAGGTCGATCCGCTGCAGGATATCTATCCGGCCTTCAGCTGTCTCGACGAACTTCACCAGGCCACTTGCGGTCACAGGGTGTTGATTGGATGATGGTTGCAACATGAAAAAGATCCTACTGCTGTTATTAATTTTCTCTCTGACATGGCCAGTGGCGCTGAGTGCGGCGATGCCCAAAATATTGGTTGTCGGTGACAGCTTGAGTGCCGGGTATGGTGTCACCACCGAGCGGCGATGGGTGACACTCCTGACAATGCGTCTTGAGAAGCATTGTGACTCCTTCAGCGTAGTCAATGCCAGTATCAGCGGTGACACGAGCAAGGGTGGACTAAGCCGACTTCCGGCACTTCTGACCAATCACCGGCCCGATATCGTCGTTATCGAACTTGGCGGGAATGACGGTTTGCGTGGTATCGCCATCAAAACCATGCGGCACAATCTGCAACAGATGGTGCGTCTTGCCAAACAGACCAATGCTTCAGTGCTACTATTGGGTGTCCGCTTGCCGGCGAACTATGGCGAGGATTTCATCAATGCCTTCCACCAAGTCTATTATGATGTCGCCGAAGCGGAATCAGTTCCCCTGGTGCCCTTCTTTTTGCAGGATGTGGCCCTGGACAAGCAGCTCATGCAAGCCGATGGCGTTCATCCCAATGACCAGGCCCAGCCCGTTCTGTTGGACAATGTTTGGCCAGAGCTACGCTCGATAATTATCGATAGAGGCCTGGTGGTCGGTTGTAATTGACAAATAATGGGATTCAAGCTTTTATGGCCCGGAATTATGGGTATAATCCCCAGCTCTTATGGCGGTAGGTATCGGTCCCCCCGCAACGAGAAGCTGTGAACCCCGTCAGGCCCGGAAGGGAGCAGCGGCAGCAGTGGCATCGTGTGCCGGGGTGTGGCTGGTACTTCCCGCCACCATCAACAGGACCGATTAGAGAGTATCCCGCTTGAGCTTTCAATTTGCTGTGTAGGCCTGTTTGTAGTCGTTATACTCTGCAATCACATGTTGCATGACTTCATCCTGATAGGGCTGCAGTCCCCTTAAAGCCATATATTTAGCGCCCCGCCCAACCTGGATTCCCGCTTCCATAAACCGAAAGTCGAGGCGTACCGTACCCTTTTTTCCCTGTATATCCAAATATGAGCCGGTGGATTCCAGCTTGGGATCACTTAGGTCGAGGCGGTCAAGATAGATCTCCATGCTCTGGTACATAACCAGTGGCCGTGCTGGGTTTATCATGACCCCCTCTGCAGCCATCAGCGGCACGAGTATGTGGGGAAACGCCTTGCCCGAGAAAGCGACATAACGGCTGGAGAGGCATCCGATCAGTTGCGGATCATGAGTGGTATCCCCTTCACGCTCGATTGAGAGGTACTGCTTGCCTGTTTCATCCACTACATCAATCTGTGACAGATCGCCGTCGGGGAAGATCACCGCATTGTCTCTCACCATGCCGGAGAAGGTGAAATGCATATGCCGGCTCAATCCGAGATAGTCGAGGGCAACTGAAAAGAGCAGGTCGCCGGGCACACAAAACATCTTTGCATCAGGATTGTGTAACGGATTGAAATCGTTAGCAATATCTTTCGCAAATCGACTGGCTTGGTCGCGCGTGAACTTGACCTGGTTACCCTTGGCAGTGAAATAGTTGGCCAACACCATGACAGCAATCCCATTATTTCAGACGTGCGCGATCATATCAGGAGCTGCTTGATCAGCATAGATGGAATCCGGATAACAGTGTGACGTACACGGGTTTTTTTCAATCGATCGACCAAACCGGAGCCATTCAAACCATCTTCGATCGGGACGATGAATGGATATGATAAAGTAGCTCTGTCTATCCACCGTGGAGTTGCCCCTGATGACTTTGGATTTAGAGACGACTAAAGCCAAGTTCGGCGTCGGCGAACTTGTCTACCACCGTTTATTCGACTATCGCGGAGTCATAGTGGACGTGGACGCAAAGTTCATGCTGAGTGATGAGTGGTATGATCAGGTCGCCCGCACCCGGCCACCAAAGGATCAGCCCTGGTATCGGGTGCTGGTCCACAGCGCCAATAACGAAACCTATGTGGCAGAACGCAATCTGACAACTGATATGAGTAGAGAACCGGTCGATCATCCCTTGATAAAGGATTTTTTTGACGACTTCATTGACGGTAGATATGTCACCGGCAGGCGAGCCAACTGAAAACGGGTGGAGACATTTTGTCGCTGTTGAAAAAAATTGCCGCTGTTCTCGTTATCCTTCTTGCAGGCTATTTCGGACTGCTACAGC
Source organism: Candidatus Thiodiazotropha sp. LNASS1 (assembly GCF_964212655.1). Lineage (NCBI taxonomy): Bacteria > Pseudomonadati > Pseudomonadota > Gammaproteobacteria > Chromatiales > Sedimenticolaceae > Candidatus Thiodiazotropha > Candidatus Thiodiazotropha sp. LNASS1. Next base: position 4,492,305 of record NZ_OZ156465.1, read on the forward strand.
AAGCGGGAAACGCCCCGGTCGGACTTCCCGGTGGATCGGAGCATTCAGTAGGCGATGATCAGATTACACGCGCCTTTCGGCAGCGGGCAAAGGATCTACGGGTAAGGGGTGAAGGAGAGGTGATCAGACTGCTTGCGGATGATCTTGACGGCAGTAGACATCAACGGTTCATCATTCGCCTGGATTCCGGCCATACCGTATTGATTGCACACAATATCGATCTCGCACCGAGAGTGGATGCGCTCGATAAAGGCGACAGTATTGAGTTTTCCGGGATCTATGAGTGGAATGATAGGGGGGGTGTGGTGCACTGGACCCATCATGATCCTCAGGGCAGGCGGCAGGGAGGCTGGATTGAGCACCGGGGTAAGCGTTACCGGTGATCATCACGGCTATCCCCCTGTTTGTTGCCCATTGCCATGTTGCCAAATTGCTATTTGGTTTTCGATCTAGATGCGAGTCATGAATAATGCAGGAGCAGGATGAAACAATGCTTGCGGTGATTCCGCATCACTCGGCCAGATGGCTGCGCTGGTTACTGTTTCTTTCCACCTGTCTGCTGCTTGCGGGCCTCTATTTGCCCATGCTGACGTTGACCAAGTTTCTGTTTATCGCCAACTCATTTTCAGTCATATCGGGTATTCTCGAGTTGTTGCAGCGGGGGCACTGGTTTCTGTTTATTCTGGTGGGGGTGTTCAGCGTGGTACTGCCCATCTTGAAGATTCTGCTGTTATATCTGCTGCTGCAACTGCGTGAAGTCAACTCGGCCCGATATATCCGAATCCTGAGGATGATGCACGATTACGGACGTTGGGGAATGTTGGATGTCATGGTAGTTGCAGTTATGATCGTTACAGTAAAATTGGACGTAATTGCTGAGATTGAACTGCATGCCGGGCTCTATCTGTTTGCTGCAGCGGTTTTACTGATCATGTATGTCACACATCGGGTTGCCGGCTTTATACAATCAAAATGACACCGGCAGTCAACACCGCGAAAAAGGCAGGGATCAGGTTTCAGACCCATGCTTATGAACACGATTCGGCGCATCCATCCTATGGTATGGAAGCGGCTGAAAAGCTTGGTATTCCTCCTGAACGGGTATTCAAGACACTGGTGGTTAGGCTGGATGGCAGGGAATTGGCTGTGGCAGTAGTTCCAGTCTCGTCGCAGCTTGATCTGAAGGCGTTCGCAAAAACGGTGAATGTGAAGAAAGTTGCCATGGCCGATGCCAAGCAAGTGGAGCGAAGCACCGGCTATGTCTTGGGTGGTGTCAGTCCATTGGGCCAGAAAAAGCGCCTGTTAACCCTGATAGATCGTTCCGCTATCGATTTCCCCACGCTCTTCGTAAGCGCCGGACGACGCGGCCTGGAGATCGAATTGGCCGCTGATGATCTGTTGAAATTGTTGAATGCGCGCCTGGCGGAGATTGCCAAATGAAAGCCCAGGCCAAGACAACCCGCAGGCAATTCCTCCGCAAACATATCCGGGTTATAAATGCCCCCTTCCCGGATTGTATTTTCCTTATGCAATCAACTAACCTGTCAATGTAAGCCATTAATAATTGAAACTTGACGCAAGTCCATTGCTAGAGTTTTACAAGCAACGCCCAAAGGTATTTGTGATGACGGTTGAGCGGCCGATAATTGATAGCCGGGTATCCAATATTCGGGTATCCAGCACCCACAGATTGATTCGTCCTCTCGATCTGTTACAGGAGATGCCGATTGGTGACACCCTCTATGAGCATGTGCTCGAGGTGCGCAACACCATTCATAACATCATAGCCGGCGATGACCAACGCCCATTGGTTATCGTCGGGCCCTGTTCGATACATGATCCATCTGCGGCCATGGATTATGCCCAAAGACTCAAGCCATTGGCAGATGCGCTGAGTGACCGGTTGTATATTGTGATGCGAGTCTATTTTGAAAAGCCCCGCACGACAATCGGCTGGAAAGGCTTGATCAACGATCCCGAGATGAACGGATCATTCGATATGGGTAAGGGTTTACACCTGGCGAGGAAACTGCTGCTAGATATCAATGGTCTCGGATTGGCTACGGCCACCGAGATTCTCGAGCCGTTCACACCGCAATATATCGGTGATCTGCTCGGCTGGGTGGCGATTGGAGCACGCACCACAGAGAGCCAGACCCATCGCCAGATGGCATCCGGCCTGTCGGCGCCGGTGGGATTCAAAAATTCCACCGACGGTAACACCAAGGTTGCGGTTGATGCCATGTTGTCCGCCGCCAGCTCGCATACCTTTCTGGGCATCAACGAGCACGGTGAAACCTCAATCGTTGAAACCACGGGCAATAGTGATACCCACCTGATCCTGCGGGGTGGCAGTCAAGGCGCGAATTATGATCAACAAGATGTGTTCAAGGCTGCGGAAATGCTGCGATCAAAGGCGCTCAATCAGAGATTGATGGTCGACTGTTCGCATGCCAATAGCGGAAAAAACTACACACGTCAGGTTATGGTTTGGGACAATCTCATAGCGCAGATCTGCCGGGCAAGAAGTGATGGTGAACCGTCTTATATTCTTGGGGCGATGCTGGAGAGCCATATCAACGCCGGTCGACAGGATATCAAGGGTGATCTGGACTATGGTGTATCGGTCACGGATGCCTGTATCGACTGGAAAACCACGGAACAGTTATTGCGGCGCGGCTATCAGGAGTTGGGTTGAGTGGTGATTGGCCATGTGACTGATGAGAACGGGCACCGGATGAATATTGAAAATGAAAACAAGCGTGGGGCCCGGCAGTCGCTATAATGTTGCTCGTTTTTTTAATGGTTGTTATTCCAGTCATCAATAGGAGGCATCAATAGTGCCGCAGTCATTGGAGAAGGATTTGCAAACCCTGGCAGATGCAAGGGTTTTTTTTGGGCATCAATCCGTCGGCAAAAACATTATCGCCGGTATAGAGGAACTATCAGGGGATTATCAAGAGATCGATTTGAATATAACGGGGAATAGTACTGAGGTCGGTGGTACCTCCTGTTGTCTGCTGCATACCGCGGTGGGCAAGAATACCGATCCGCTTAGTAAATGTGTCGATTTTGGCAGGATCCTCGATCAGCAGCTGATCGGAAAGATCGATTACGCACTGTTGAAATTTTGCTATATCGATATCAACCGTGATTCTGATGTGACAAAGTTATTCGAAGACTTCAAACGAACCATGGATGATCTTATAGACAGGCATCCCGAGATTACTTTCATACATGCCACGGTGCCGCTCAGACACTCTCCCGGCGGACTGGGGGTCTGGATAAGAGAACTTCTTGGAAGGCCCAACAACAGTAAACTGGACAATATCAAGCGTAACCAATTCAATCACTTACTGCGCACCCACTACACTCAATCACCCATCGTGGATATTGCGGCAAGCGAATCCACCTATCCCGATGGTAAAAGGGAGACGTTCAAAATGGATGGCCAGACCTATTATTCACTGATCGGGGAGTACACCGATGACGGCGGACATTTGAATGAAAATGGGCGTCGCCGGGTAGCCTCTGCATTCGTCCGTGAGCTTGCGCAGATTATTCGCAACCATCCCAGGATAGATCCAGGCAGGGCCTAAAAACTTCCATCCCGGCGCAGTCAATCTTGGCAATAGACCGACTACATGCGATTGATGGCTTGCAGCGAAAATATTTCACACACCGCACGAGTTTCACGCTCTTGTTCAGTGTTTCCAGGGCTCAAGATTCTTATATTCGGAAAGGAGATTAATCTCTCTTCGGGCTTAGGAATCCAATCCCTGGACTGTTCAAGCAAGTCTGGCAGGTGCCGATATGTCTGAATGTGTGTGTCGATGGAGCGGAAGATCTTGATCGAGCAACGAGTGTCGGCACAATTGAGTAAGCATCTCCCGGGTGGAGAAGGATAGATTGAGTGGTTCCCCGAGGTAACAACAAATTATGATACCTGATCACGATACTGATGCCTTGCAGGCCGATATCTCCTCTCTGGAAAGCAAGCGGCAAATTCTCAAACAGATCGTCGATATCACCAAGGCGATCGAGAATATGCAGGATAGTCTCAATGCCGTGTTGGTGCTTGGTGTCGATTCCAAGGATATACCGGAGGATGCACTCAACCTTTACAGCTCACTGAGCGACAATCTGCGTAACCTGCCGGTCAGCAGGATTAAGGAGTATTTCAACAATCTTGAGTTGATTGTTAAGGGGCAGTTGGACAAGATTCTACGCTACTCCGGTCTCGATTTTTCCGATAATGAGGGTATCGAATTTATCTCACTTTCCAGTGACGAGAGCGAAATCAATCCCTTTGATCTGCTCGATGAATTCAAGCGCACGGCACAAACCGCGGTTTCTTTAAGGGTATTGCTGCGCAAGCGCGGGGCTGCCACACCCGGATCACCGGTTCCCGTCTCACCGGCAACCATAAAATCTCAACTTCGGCAGTTGGAAAATCAGGAGAACCGGCAACGCTCCAAGGCCAAGGAGAAGATTCTCGAGATGCAGGAAGATGTCAAGGGAATGCTTGAAAACCCCAACTACCCCGATGGTATGAAACAGATGTTAAGAGGCGTCGTTGCCAATCTGGATAGGGATGTCAAACTGCTGGAGAAGGGTGTATCCCTGAATAAACTGAGCTTTGTCCTGAAGTCGGAAGATGTCGTGAGTGTGGAGGAGCCGAATATAGAACTTGAAGAGATCGAAGTAATCGAGATTGGCGGTGTTGAAGAGGATGCGGCGGATATGAGCTTTTCCGCTGCAGCCAGCCGTTGGCTCAACAGCCCTTGGGATGTCACCTGGGGTGATGTCACCAATGACAAAAAGTCGTGATAGGTAATTATCCCTGCACCATTCAAACTGGACAATCCACCTCACTACTGGTTTAATGCCAATATATTAATAGTACTGCTTTTTAGTATTTATCCAGTAAATACTTACTATAGTTCAACTATTGTTTAACCCTCGGCTACACTCTACTGAATCACTGACCACCTGAATCGAGGACAATCACTTTATGCCTCAAGAGTTGAGACAGGCAGCGCTCGACTATCATCGCTTTCCCAAACCAGGCAAGCTTGAAATCAAGGCCACCAAACCGATGGCCAACCAGAGAGATTTGGCACTCGCCTATTCACCTGGTGTAGCTGTCGCCTGTGAAGAGATTGAAGCGGATCCCAATAAAGCGGCGGACTATACCGCCCGGGGCAATCTGGTGGCTGTCGTCAGTAATGGTACGGCGGTTCTCGGTCTCGGCTCTATCGGCAGTCTAGCCTCCAAACCGGTGATGGAAGGCAAGGCGGTACTGTTCAAGCAGTTTGCCGATATCGATGTCTTCGATATCGAAATCGATGAACAGGATCCCCAACTCTTCATAGAAACGGTGGCTCGGCTGGAACCCAGCTTCGGTGGCATCAATCTGGAAGATATCAAGGCACCCGATTGCTTCATTATTGAGAAGGCGCTCAAGGAGCGCATGAATATCCCGGTGTTCCATGACGATCAGCATGGCACTGCGATTGTGGTTTGTGCCGCAATTCTAAACGGTCTCAAGCTGGTGGGTAAGGCAATCGAGGAGGTCAGGCTGGTGACCGCAGGTGCGGGTGCAGCTGCTCTGGCATGCCTCGGATTGCTGATCGACATGGGGATGAAAAGGGAGCATATCATCGTCACCGATGTCGCCGGTGTGGTCTATAAAGGCAGGACCGGTGATATGGATCCCTACAAGAGCGCCTATCTCGCCGATACCCCTCATCGTACTTTGGAGCAGGCCCTGGAAGGGGCCGATATATTTTTGGGGCTATCCGCAGCCGGTGTGCTGAAAGCGGAATGGCTACCGAAGATGGCGGCCGATCCTCTCATCCTGGCGCTGGCAAATCCGACCCCGGAGGTAATGCCTGAAGAGGCGAAGGCAGTCCGGCCGGATGCGATCCTGGCGACTGGCCGTACTGACTATCCCAACCAGGTCAATAATGTTCTCTGTTTTCCATTCCTGTTTCGCGGAGCCCTCGACGTGGGGGCGAGCGAGATCAATCGTGATATGAAATTGGCCTGTGTACGCGCGATTGCCGAGATGGCTCATGTGGAGTCCTCTGATGTGGTGCGTTCCGCCTATGGCGGCCAACAATTGCAGTTTGGACCAGAGTATCTGATTCCGAAACCGTTTGATCCACGTTTGATGGAAAACGTGCCCTATGCTGTTGCGGTTGCGGCAATGGAGTCAGGGGTTGCGCAACGACCGATAGTCGACCTGGAGAACTATCGTAACCGCTTGCAGCAGAGGGTCTTTCGATCCAGCATAACCATGCGTCCGGTGTTTGAGCGGGCACGTGATGAGTTGCGGCGGGTGGTTTATGCCGAGGGTGAGGAGGAGCGTATCCTCGAGGTGGCTCAACAGGCGATTGATCAGGGAATTGCCATACCTGTCCTGATTGGCCGGCGTGAGATCATTAATAAACGTATCGCCTCCCTTGGCTTGAGGATGCAGGAAGGGGCCGATTTCGAACTTCTCGACCCATTTGATAATCCCCGCTTCGAAAGTTATGCCGAGACCTTGTTTGATCAGGTTCAGCGACGGGGCTATTCACCCAAGGAGGCGCGTAATATACTGCGGCAAAACTATACTGTACTGGCGTCCGTGGTGGTGGCATCAGGCGATGCCGATGCCATGATCTGCGGCACGGTAGGCCGGTATTGGACCCATATCGACTATGTACGTGAGATTATTGGCACCGAGAACGGCATCAATAAACTCACCTCCATGAATGCCCTTGTATTACAGTCCGGTACGCTTTTCATGGCGGATGCCTATGTACAGGAGGATCCCTCGGCAGAGGATATTGCAGAAATCGTCTCGCTCTGTGTTGAAGAGGTATTGTGGTTCGGTATCGAGCCCAAGGTTGCGCTGGTTTCCCACTCAAACTTCGGTAGTCACGATTCTGCTTCAGCGGTTAAAATGCGTGAAGCATTGGCAATGGTTCGCAAAAGTATGCCCGAGCTGGAAATCGAGGGTGAGATGCATGCCGATCTGGCGTTGTCTGAACAGTTACGTTTTGTTCGCTTCCCCAAATCACGGCTCAGGGACCGGGCGAATCTGCTGATCATGCCTAATCAGGATGCAGCCAATGTGGCATTCAATATGTTGAAAGTGCTCGGTGATGGGATCGCTATCGGGCCGATTCTGATAGGCTGTGCGAAATCGGCCCATGTGGTCACACCCAGTATCAGCGTACGTGGTTTATTGAACATGACTGCACTCGCTTCCGTACGCGCCAGTTGTATGATGCGCAAGGACTGAATCATGATGCGATATTATTTGGAGTGAATCGGTACAATCACATTGCAGTGCAGGTTATCCTCAGAGCCCTATGCAGTTCGACTCTGATCTCATTTAACATGAACAGTATTGGAAAAGAGAAACATGCAAGAGACGAATCCGAGACCGGTCTTTCTCAATCTTTTTAAGATACGATTACCCATGGCCGGTATCATGTCGATCATTCATCGCGTTACCGGCGTGGTGATGGTGCTGGCGATCCCCCTTCTTATATATCTCCTTGATCTTTCGCTCAGCGGACCGGAAGGGTTTGCCGATGCCAAAGGGCTATTCGCCAGTGGTTTTGTGAAATTGATTCTGTTTCTCTTCCTGTGGGGGTTGATGCATCATTTCCTTGCTGGTATCCGCTATCTGCTGATCGAT